>JBCCZI010000091.1:0-18198 GCA_039187815.1 Pseudomonadota bacterium
TGAGCCCGCATGGCCCGCGCTGACCAGCGTGCCATCGGCCCGCACCCGCGCGGTGTGCCGGCCATCGGCGCTCGACAGCAGCGTGCCGGGTGCCAGGACCCTCCGCTCGACGAGCTGACCAAAGGGGATCCGCGGCGCGGCTCGGCGGCTGGGCGTGACCGCCAGGGCGCCCGGATCGTCGGCCACCGTCTCGGCCAGCCGCTGGCGCGCCAAGGCCGCATAGCCCGCATCCCGCTCGATGCCGATCACGCGCCGGCCGAGCCGTTTGCCAACCACCGCCGTTGTGCCGCTCCCCAGGAACGGATCCAGCACCGTGTCGCCCGGTGCGGTGCTGGCCAGCAGCACGCGGTGGAGCAGCGCCTCGGGCTTTTGCGTCGGATGGGCCTTGTGCCCCTCGGCATCTTTCAGCCGCTCCCCGCCCGAGCAGATCGGTAGCAGCCAGTCAGAGCGCATCTGCAGCCCTTCGTTCAGCGCCTTGAGCGCGTCGTAGTTGAAGGTCGGCTTGGCGATCTCGGAGCGCGCGGCCCAGATCAGCGTCTCATGGGCATTGCAGAACCGCTTGCCACGAAAATTCGGCATCGGGTTCGTCTTGCGCCAGATCACATCGTTCAGGATCCAGAACTCCGCATCCTGGAGACAGGCGCCGAGGCGGAAGATGTTGTGATAGCTGCCGATCACCCAGATCGCGCCGTTTGGGCGCAACAGCCGCCGCGCCTCCGCCAGCCAGGCCCGCGTGAAAGCGTCATAGCTTGCAAAGCTGTCGAAGCGGTCCCAGTCCTCCTCGACCCCGTCGACGCGCGAGTGGTTCGGCCGGTGCAACTCGCCCCGCAGCTGCAGGTTATAGGGGGGATCGGCGAAGATCAGGTCGACCGACCCACCGGGCAACGCGGCCATCTCGGCCACGCAGTCCCCCTCTATCACCTGGTCGATGGTCCCGATCTTCGCCATGGACACCCCCTCTGGCCTCCCTGGGGGCACTCTCCCCCAAGCAGTGATTCGCTGTCAATATGTTTTGAATCAGTAATTTCTAACAGATTCCTAAAGTATAATGTCAGATATCGGTCGGAAGCTTCTGCGGTGCTGAGCCGTGACCCCCAGCTCTGCGATGGCGGCCCGGTGCTCGGCGGTGCCATAGCCCATGTTGCGCTCCCAGCCATAGCCGGGATGGGCGGCGGCCAGGCGCGCCATGATGCGGTCTCGCGTCACCTTGGCCATGATCGAAGCTGCGGCGATTGCGGCCGAGCGGGCGTCCCCGCCGACCAGCGCCTCGCCTGGGCAGCCGAGCTCGGGTGGCACCCGGTTGCCATCGATCAGCGCCGCGGCAATGGGGCCCGAGCGGGCCAGCGCCGCCACCGCCCGGCGCATCGCGAGATAGGTGGCTTGGAGGATGTTGACGGCGTCGATCTCGGCCGGTTCGGCGATGCCGATGCCGATGCGGACATCCAGGGATGTCTCGAGCCGGGCGAACAGCGCCTCGCGCCGGGCCGCGGTCAACCGCTTGCTGTCGTCGAGCCCTGCGGGTATCGCAGTGCCCAGCACCACCGCTGCTGCGACCACGGGCCCGGCCAAAGGACCGCGCCCCGCCTCGTCGATGCCGGCCACAGGCGCTCCCCAACGCTCGGCCAAGGCGGTTTCCGGTTCCGCGGTGGGCCGCGCTCTCGATGTTGCGCCGGCGGCGTCCATGTCCCAGTCTCCAGTCGGGGCCGGTCGGCCCGGTCATCGATAATCCAAGGATCGCTCCATGCGGATTGAAATCAAGCGGATCGACCTGATCAGCGCTGGCGGGTTCGGCGCGCTCACCGTCGCCTCGGCCGTGATCGTGGCAGGCGCGATCGCGCTGGTGGCCGTGGGCGTCTCGGGCGAGCTCGGGCCCCTGACCGACCTGCTCGAGGCGGACAGGGTGGACGAGGATCTGGAGGCCGGCGAGGCGGCCGGGCTCTTGGGTGTGGCTGCGGTGATGTATCTGGTCGTGGCCAGCATGGGCGCCATGGTTGGCGGCTTCCTGGTGGGTATGTTCTTTGCCGCGCTCTACAATGTGGTGGCGGGCATCGCCGGGGGCGTCGTGCTCGAGATGGAGCCCGTGCCCGAACGCTGAGCCTCAGAGCCCGAGCGCCAGCTGATCCCCAAGGCGGGGTGGGACCCGGAACCGATCGGTACGCAGGCGCGGAAGGTCACGGTCGAGCCCCAGCCGCCGCGCCGCCGTGCGAAACCGTCGTCCGATCAGCTGGGCGTGCACGCCTTCGCCCTTCAGCCTGCGGTGCCAGGATGGGTCATAGTCGCGCCCACCATGCATCTCGCGCACCCGGCCCATCACGCGGGCCGCACGGTCGGGCATCTCACGGTCGAGCCAGTCGCGGAACAAGGGCGAGACCTCGAGCGGCAGGCGCAAGGTCGTGTAGCTGGCCCGGAGCGCCCCCGCCGCGGCGGCAGCCTCGAGCAGCCGTTCGATCTCATGATCCGTCAGCCCCGGCACGATGGGTGAGGTGTTCACCTGCACGGGCACCCCGGCCTGCGTCAGCGCCTTGATCATGGCGAGCCTGCGGGCAGGTGCGGCGGCGCGCGGCTCCATGGCGCGGCTCAGCCGGTTCTCGAGCGTGGTCAGCGAGACCGTCGCATGGGCGAGACCGGCGCGCCCCATGGGGCCCAGCACGTCCAGATCCCGTAGGATCAAGCTGCCTTTGGTGGTGATCGAAACCGGGTGGCGATGCTCCCACAGCACCTCGAGCACCTGGCGCATCACGCGGTGCTGCTTCTCGATGGGCTGGTACGGGTCCGTGTTGGTCCCGATCGCGATGGGCGCGACCGCGTAGCCGGGTTTGGCCAGCGCCTCGGTCAGCAGGGCTGCCGCCCGCGGTTTGACCACCAGCTTGGTCTCGAAATCGAGCCCGGGCGAGAGACCCAGATGCGCATGCGTCGGCCGGGCAAAGCAATAGATGCAGCCATGCTCGCACCCACGATAGGGATTGATCGAGCGATCGAAGGGCACGTCTGGCGAGCGGTTGCGCGTCAGGATCGAGCGGCTGCGATCCACCATCACTTCGGTCGGCTGGGACACCGTGGCGTCCTCCTCGCCCGGCCAACCATCGTCGATCGCCAGGGTCTCTTGGCGGTCATAGCGCGAGGCCATGTTCAGCGCGGCGGCGCGTCCGCGTCTCAGATCGGGCGGCAGGCGGTCGGACATGGGCGATCCTCAGGCTGAGCAAGAAGAACATAAAAAGAACATCAATGATTCGCAATGCCAGCCCGGCGATCACGTTCGGGGGAGACGCAGGGCCGCCGGCTTGCCAAGGGACGGGCGCCGGGGGCAGGGGAGGAGGCGAAGAGGAGGCCTCGATGCGGTGGATTGTCCGAGCGCTGATTGCCAATCTGATCGCCCTGGCGCTGACCGCCCCGGGGCTTGCGGAGCCTGGACTCTGTGGCGGCGAGATCCCCTGCCCGGTGGGGGAGCGCCGCTATCGCGCGGCCTTGCCCGAAGGTTGGGATGGAGTGCGGCCATTGCCTGTCGTGCTCCACTTCCACGGATGGGGTCGGCAAGGGGCTGGCGTGCTCACGAACCCGCGGATCGCCGGCGCTGTGGCCGAGGCGGGGGCACTGCTGATCGCGCCGGACGGGCTTGGCAAAAGCTGGGATTTCTGGCGCGACACCAGCCGCGATGTGCCCTTTGTCGAGGCGGTGCTCGCAGATGCGGCGCGGCGCTGGCCGATCGACCGATCGCGGATCGTGATCTCGGGCTTTTCCTATGGCGCGGCGATGGTCTTGCGGCTGGCCTGCGCCAAGGGCGAGGCCTATGCGGCCTATCTGCCGATTGCCGGCACGCTCTGGCGTCAGGACGAACAGGATTGTGTCGGTCCGGCCAGAGTGCTAGCCGTGCATGGTCTGACGGACACCGTGATGGATCTGCCGCGTGGCCCGGGTGGCGAGGTCGCGGCGGGCGTCGCGCTGTGGCGCCGGATGAACATGGTGGCCGAGCCGCCGGAGGTCTCGCAGCTCGGCGCCTATGCCTGCCACAGCTGGGTTGGGCAGGCTCCGGTGCGGC
Organism: Pseudomonadota bacterium; assembly: GCA_039187815.1. Taxonomy (GTDB): domain Bacteria; phylum Pseudomonadota; class Alphaproteobacteria; order Rhodobacterales; family Rhodobacteraceae; genus Thermohalobaculum. The sequence goes on from JBCCZI010000091.1 coordinate 4,037, forward strand.
TCTGCACCCATCCGGGCGGGCATTGGATCCCGCGGGATTGGCTCGGCCTGGTGCTGCCCGACGTATTGGGAGACCAAGACTTGGGAGACTGAGGCGAGGGGCCTCAGTCGTCCAGATCGCGGCGCAGACCGGCCTCAAGCGGCGTCGAGGCCAGCGCTGGCGCCAACGCCGCCGCGGCCGCCGCAACGCCTGAGCCGCCCATTGGCGCCTTCATCGCCAACAGTGCGCTCTCAACCGTGGCCAATGCACCCAAGAGCTGCGGCGGGTTCATGTGGCCCATATGGCCGATGCGGAAGGCCCGGCCCTCGAACTGCCCCAGCCCGACGCCGAGCGTGAGACCGGCCCCCTGCTCACACAGCAGCCGCAGCTTGCCCGCATCGATCTCGCCGCTCAGCAGCGTGGTGACGGCGTCCGAGCGGGCCTCGGGTGCTCGCACGTTGAACTCGATGCCTCCCGGAGCCGCCCAGGTCTCGACCGCCGCCCGCACCGCGTGGGCAAAGACCGCATGGCGCGCCCAGATGTTCTCGAGCCCCTCTTCGGCGATCATGTTCAGCGCCTCGCGCAGGCCGTAGAGATGGCTGACCGGCGGGGTGCCGCAATAGCGCAGGTAGTGCGCGCCGTCGCCCATGCGCTTGCCCCAGTTCCAATAAGCGGTGCAGAGATCGGCGGATCTGTGCGCCTCGAGCGCTTTCTCGGAGGCCCAGACAAAGCCGAGGCCCGGGGGCACCATCAGCCCCTTTTGGCTGCCGGCGACAGTCACGTCGACGCCCCAGGCATCCATGCGATACTCGACACAGCCGAGCGAGGCGATGCAGTCGACCATGTAGAGTGCAGGGTGCGCCGCCGCGTCGATCGCCCGACGGATTGCGGGAATATCGTTGATCACCGAACTGGCCGTGTCGATCTGCACGACCAGCACGGCCCTGATGCGGTGCCCGGTGTCGGCGCGCAGCCGTGCCTCGACGGCCGCCGGATCGACGGCGCCGCGCTCGGGCGCGGTCAGGACCTCGACCTCGCAGCCCATCAGGGTCGCCTGTTCACCCCAGCCGATCGCGAACCGGCCCGATTCGAGCACCAGCACCTTGTCGCCTTTGGAGAGCGTGTTGGTCAGCGCCATCTCCCAAGCGCCGTGGCCGTTGGCGATCGCCACGAAAGGCTGGCCCGAGGTCTTGGCGATCGAGGGCAGCTCGGCCAGGATGCGCTCGGACATCTCGACCAGCGCACCCTCGTAGATGTTGGGCATCGGCTGGTGCATCGCCGCCAGCACGCGGTCGGGGATGCGCGTCGGCCCTGGGATCTGCGTGAGCGGCGGGCCGGCATTCAGGGTCGCGCCCTCGGGCAGCGACGGAGCGGTCGGCATCATGATCGGGCTGGTCGGAGAGGCAGTGCCCCGGGCGATAAGATCGGCGGACATGGCGCAAATTCCTATGTGAGGATGGCGGAAAGCTACTCCGCCGCCGTCCAAAGGCAAATGCGTTATGGTGATGAGATCGTTAAGCGCTGTCGATCAAAGCTGCGCTGCGGCGCTGCGGCCTCACTCGCGCCTGAGCAACCGATCGGTCAGCCAGGTGCCCCAGCCGCTGGCCTTATGGCTCTGCATCACGCGCTCGGGGTCGTAGTCGGTCTTGATCCAGTCGATCAGGGGCACCGTGCCACCGGTCTCGGCCTCATAGGCGTCGAAAAAGGCGTCGAGCACACCGGTCTTTCCCTGGCGGATATGGCCAAAGCGCAGCGAGAGCTGGCGCCGGGCCTCGGCCACCGGCACATCCTCGGCCAGCGCCAGGTAGATCGCCGCCATGAAACCGGCCCGATCCGCCCCGGACTTGCAGTGAAAGAGCACAGGGTACTCGAGCGTCTCGAACAGCGCGCAGGCATCGAGCAGCTCCTGGCGGCTCGGCAGCGCGCGCGAGCGCAAGACGAAGGTGCGAAAAGTCAGCCCTGCCTCGGTGCAGGTCTCCTTCTCGAGTGGCAGGGAGCCGAAAAACTGCCCGCCGCGGAGCGAGACGACCGACCGCCCCCCGCGTCGGGCAAAGGCCCGCAGATCCGCCGGCGCCGGTTGGGCGGCGCGAAAGGCCCGCTGCCCAACGCTGTGCAGGTTGAGATAGACCAGCCGAAAGACGCCGTGATCCACGAACAGCATGTTCACCCAGGCCACCAGCCGGTCCCAGCGGGTGACGAGCGGACGCTCCCACCGAGCGATGCGGCGCTGGCGTCTCTTTTGGAACGCGGAGTTTGGATCATGGCTCTTGCGGCGCATCGCGGGGCGCTTACCAAAGGGTCCGCGCGGCGGCAAGCGATTGCATGCCCCGCACCCCCGCTCAGGCGTTGCGCATGGCGGCGATGCCGCGCGCAGCCAGGGCGCCGATCGCCGAGACCAGCAGCGCCCAGGCTGCCAGCCAGATGCACTGGGCGGGAAAATCGATGCCGGCATCGATCAGCACGCCCGTGATCCCAGGGCCGGCAGCGGTCGAGAACACCATTGCGGTGGTCGAGACCGAGCGCACGGCCCCGAGATGGCGCGTGCCATAGAGTTCGGGCCAGAGGGCGCCCCACATCGCCTGGGCCGTGCCTTGGCTGAGGCCCAAGAGCGCCAGCGTCGCAAACCAGGTCGCCACGCCGTCGCCCGAGCCCAGCACAGCGGTGCCGAGGATCAGCGGCCCCAGGAACACACCCAGCAGCCGCAACGGTCCGAGCCGATCCACGAGCCCACCGGCCACCAGCGCCGCCGCCATGGTCGTCGCCGCATAGAGCGGATAGCCCGCCGCCATGGTCTCGAGCGACCAGCCCTTCACCTCGGCGATGTGGACTTGCTGGAAGAACACCACTGTGCCGATGAAGGCGGGCGTGAGAACCGCGGGCACCAGGGTCCAGAAGCTCCAGTGACGCAGGACCTCGCGGCGCTGCCAGTGGCGCCCGCCGATGCCCGGATGCTCGTCTTGGGCTGCGAGCCCCTTTGGCCGCCGCCCCTCGGCCAGCAGCCAGGCAATCAGCGGAGCGGCCAACAGGGCCAGCACAAGCGCCACGGCCCCCCAGGCCCCGCGCCAGCCGAGCAGCCCGATCCCCAGCACCGCAAGGCTCGGCAACAGCGCCTCACCAGCCGAAAAACCAAGGCCCGCAAAGGCCACCGCGCGGCCGCGATGCGCCCGGAACCAGCGGCCCATGGTGGTGATGGCGATGTGGCTCATCATCCCCTGGCCACAGAGGCGCAGCAGAAAAACCAGCCCGATCAGCATCCACCACTGGGAGACCGCCGACATCCCCAAGGCCGCGGCGGCGTAGAGCAGCATCACCCCCACCGCCAACCGCCCGGGTGCGATGCGGTCGACCAGAACGCCCGTTTGGTAGAGCGCTGCCGCTGAGGCCAGCGTGGCCGCGGTGTAGATCGCGCCCCAGTCCCCATCGCTCAGCCCGAACTCGGCCCGGATCTCTCCGGCGAACAGCGAGATGAAAAAGGTCTGCCCAAAGGACGAGCTTGCCGCCAGGGCGAACCCGGCGCCCAGCCATCGTATGTTGGATCGGTAGAAGTCAAGGGGGGCGGGCATGCGCCCCCTCTAGGATCATTTGGCCGCCGATGCCAGCATGCTGTCGCGGCAGCCGGGGGCGCGCTTAGAACCGCACTCCGAAATCCACCCGCGGGCCGTCATAGACGAACACGCCGCGCGGGCCGTAATAGGGGTCATAGCCACCGCGGAAATAGGCGCGCGGCTCCACATAGTGCCCCTTGCGATACCCGTGGCGATAGCCTTTGCGATAGGCCTTGCCCCGGGGATAGCGGGGGCCATAGCCGTAATGGTCCCGCCGCGCCGCACGGTACCCTTTGCGGTAGCCCTTGCGATAGGCGCGGCCGCGATAGGGGCGATGGCCATACCGATGGCGCCCATCGGCCAGCTGCACCGCTTCGGATGCGGGCTCGGAGGCGGGCTGGTGGGCCGCGAGCGCCTCGACCGGTGCCGCCAAAGGTTTGGCCGATCTGTCGACGGCGGCCGTGGCCGTGCCGGTGGCGCCTAGGCTGGTGACTGCGGCCAGTGCTGCCGCGGCGATCAGTTTTCCGAAGGTCATCGCTGCCTCCCCGTTTGCTGTTTCTTCCTGTCCAGTGAAACGCACTTGACAAGGGTTCCGTCGCGCCGGGTACGGGAAATCGTCCCGCCTCACGAAGCCGTGCGATGCCGTGCGATCGCTCAGAACAGCGTGATGCCGAAGAAGACCGACGGGTCGCGGCCATGGCGTCGATGCCCGCGGCCCTTGGGCCGCCCACCAAAGGTCACGCCTTTGCGCACGTCAAAGCCAAGATGACCAAACCGGCCGAACCCGCGGCCAAAGCGATGCCGACCAAAGCTGCGCTGGCCGAAATGGCGCGCGCCCCGACCATAGCGGTGGCCGCGATGGCCGATCTGTTGGAGCCCGGCCTCGCCAGGCGCACCGATTGCAGCCTGGGCCTCGGCCACCGGTGCGGCCAGCGCAGTCCCCGACGAGGCGGCGGCGGAGGGCAGGCCCAGCACCAGGGGCAGGGCGAGCAAGGCTGTCGCGAATACAGTCCGTGTCATGGTGGTCTCCCGGTATCACCATTGTGTCTGGCGCTGAGGTGGGGCGGCAGCTGCGCCCTCCCAAAGCACATCGGCTCGCGCGGGCGTCAGTGCCTGCGCGCCGCTTGTGCCCGGGGCGCTTGTGCCCGGGGCGCTCGCGTCCGCGCCGCTTATGTCCGGGGCGCTTGCGTCGGGGGCGTGCGCAGCGCTAAGACGGCGGCCGAGAGGAAGGAGACAGCCCATGGAGAAATTCACCACGCTGACCGGGGTCGCCGCCCCGCTGCCGCTGATGAACATCGACACCGACATGATCATCCCCAAGCAGTTCCTCAAGACGATCAAGCGGACGGGGCTCGGCGCCAACCTGTTCGACGAGATGCGCTTCCTGGATGACGGCTCCGAGAACCCGGAGTTCGTGCTGAACCAGCCGGCCTATCGCGAGGCCAAGGTCTTGGTGGCGGGCGACAATTTCGGCTGTGGCTCGAGCCGAGAGCATGCGCCCTGGGCGCTGCTCGATTATGGCATCCGCTGCGTGATCTCGACCAGCTTTGCGGATATCTTCTACAACAACTGTTTCAAGAACGGGATCTTGCCGATCGCGCTGCCCCAGGAGCAGGTGGACAAGCTGATGGACGATGCCGAGCGCGGCGCGAACGCCGTGCTGACCGTGGATCTCGAGCGCCAGATGATCAGCGGCCCGGATGGGGGCGAGATCCCCTTCGACATCGATCCCTTCCGCAAGCACTGTCTGCTGAACGGTCTCGACGATATCGGCCTCACGCTCCAGAAGGAGGACGCCATCGCTGCCTTCGAAGCGAAACAGAAGATGGCCGAGCCCTGGTCCGTCGGCACCTGATCCCCCTCACGGCCTTGGTCGTGCTCGCGGCGGGCCCGGGGCCCGCCGATGAGCCAAGCTATCCAGAGCACACCCTCGCGCCTATCAACATTGACCAGAGCGCGGATCATCGTGCGCTCTCGGAAACTGAGACTGCGTTCACGGATTTTACCTACAAGCTGAAGCACGAGGACGTTCAGGTGCCAATGCGCGGCCCGAGCGTTTGGCTCCGCGGCGATGAACGTCGAAGTGGCCTCACCCATACCGCGCAACTGTTATCAATGCGGATCTCGAGCTTCACTCCTCTGCGGTGCAGTGCCAGCGAATCGAGCGCGGCTCCTTACGGGATGAGCCTCCTTCTCCCGGACGTCCTCCCTCAGCCTGACTTGACCTTGGTCGGCGTCCGTCAGTGGCGCCGCTCTCCGCTGGCATCCCATCGGCAAGAGCCGTGGACGTATGGCCTCGCCCGCCATGCTGGTCATTCGGGCGAGTTGCGCCAGGACGTGTTCATGATTGGCGCGCCGGAGCTGTCTGACACGTCGGTTCACTGCGGTCGAAAGAGAGAGGGCATCCGCAAGCCTCAATGCAGCACGTTCTTTAGCGTGGGCCACGCCGATGCTAAACTCGGCTTTAGCCGCGCAGAGCTTCCCAAATGGGGCGTGATCAAAGACCCTGCCGAGCGGTTTCTCACCCCTGCGCTAGAGGCGGCGTGACGCATGGCCCGGTTCTCATGGCTTTGGATTGCACTGATTGCCTTGAGCCTGCCTGTAATGGCGGCTGATCCGGTGCCCCCGCGCCCCGATGGCGCAGTGCGGGTCGCGTCGTTCAATGTGGCGCTGGCGCGGAAGGGGCCCGGGCTGCTCCTGCGGGATCTCGAGCGGGGGGACAGGCAGGCGGACGCGATTGCCGAGATCATCCTTCGGGTGCGCCCGGACATTCTGCTGATCAACGAGCTGGACGCCGATCCCGAGGGGCGTGCGCTGGCGGCGTTCCGCGCTTTGCTGGCGGAGGGCGTCGCAGGGCTCGACGGCATCGCCTACCAGGCCTGGGCGGGTTCGCAGAATGTGGGCGAGCCGAGCGACCGGGATCTCGACGGCGATGGCCGCAGTGCAGGGCCTGGGGACGCCTGGGGCTTTGGCCGTTTTCCGGGCCAGTACGCCATGGCGGTGCTGAGCCGCTTGCCCTTCGATCCGGGTGCGATCCGGAGCTGGCGTGAGATGCGCTGGGCGGCCATGCCCGGCGCCCGACGTCCGCGGACCCCGGATGGCACGCCGTTCCATGACGAGGAGATCTGGACGGCGCTTCGGCTGTCTTCCAAGGCGCACTGGGCCGTACCGATCTCGTTGCCTGGCGGAGGGGCGCTTACCCTGCTGGCGACGCACCCGACGCCGCCGGTCTTTGATGGGCCCGAGGACCGCAATGGCCGGCGCAATGCCGACGAGATCCGCCTGTTAATCGATATCCTCGATGGCGCGGACTGGTTGGTCGACGATGCTGGGCACACCGGCGGCCTGGCGCCGGAGGCCGCAGTGGTGGTTGCCGGCGACCTGAACGCCGATCCTCTGGATGGCGACGGCGTCCGCGCGCAGATCGCAGCGCTGCTCGGTCATCCCCGACTGCAGGACCCCAAGCCGGCGAGCCTCGGCGCCTCGGCCGCAGGCGGCGGTGGTCCTAAGGCGGGAGACCCGGCCCTCCACACCGCGGATTGGCCCGATGCGCCGAAGGGTCCTGGCAATCTGCGCGTGGACTATGTCTTGCCCTCGAAGAGCCTCGAGGTGGTGGGCAGCGGCGTCTTCTGGCCAGAACCTGGCCATCCGCTGGCCCGGCTGACCAAGGGTGGACGGCGTCCGGCCAGCTCGGACCATCGGCTGGTCTGGATCGACATTGCTCTGCCCCGCTGATCGCGGCCTGCGGGTCAGACGGCGATCGCGCCGCAGACCGAGCAGTCCGGCCGGCGCTCAAGCGTGATGGTGCGGAATTCGGTCGCCAGCGCGTCATAGATCAACAGGCGTCCGAGCAAGGTTTGGCCCGCGCCGGTGATCCACTTGATTGCCTCGGCCGCCTGCATCGCACCGAGCACGCCGGCCAAGGCTCCGAGCACGCCGGCCTCGGAGCAGGGCGCCACCAGCCCCGGCGCCGGGGCCTCGGGAAAGATGCAGGCATAGCAGGGCCCGCCCGCGCCCGGATGAAAGACCGAGAGCTGCCCCTCCCAGCGCCCGAGCGCGCCCGAGACCACCGGGATGCCGTCATCGACCGCAACCCGGTTCACCAGATAGCGGGTCGCGAAATTGTCCGAGCCATCCAGCACCACGTCATAATCGGCAAATATCACCGGCGCGTTCTCTTCGGTCAGCCGGGTCTGGTGGCGCCGGACGGTCACGTTGGGGTTCAACCGGCCGACGGCGCGGGCTGCGCTCGCGACCTTGGGCGCGCCGATCTCCTCCGTGGCATGGATCACCTGGCGCTGCAGGTTCGAGAGCGAGACCGTGTCGTCATCGACCAGCCCGATCGTGCCGACACCCGCGGCGGCCAGGTACTGGATCGCCGGTGCGCCGAGACCGCCCGCACCCACCACCAACACCCGCGCGGCCTTGAGGCGCTGCTGGCCCGGGCCACCGATCTCGTGCAGCACGATGTGGCGGGCATAGCGCTCGATTTCGTCTTCGTTGAAGCTCATGGGTCCTCTGGGTCGGGGCGACTGTCGGGGCGGTTCTCGGCGGCGCGCCGTGCGGCCGCCAGCACCCGAGCGTATCCGAGCACCGTCAGCCCGACAACGAGGCCTGTGGCCGCCACCCGCAGCACCGCGCCCCAGTCGGCATAAACCACCCAGGGCCAGAAGAACGAGACCAACAAAGCGGCGATCAACAATCCGGCGGTCGGCGATCCGTTGGTGACGCGCCAGACCCAGCGGGCGATCAGTACCAGCCCGGCGCCGATCACCGCTTCGTAGATGTACACCATGCAAGCCTCCGTCCTCGGCGGAGATATGGGCCGGGTTCCCGGAGGGTCATGGGGCTGGGCATGCGGCGTTGGGTCCGCCGGTCAGATCCTTGGACAGATGGATCCGCTCGGCGCCCGCGGGATAGGGCAGGCGCCCCCAGACACGGTAGCCGAGCCGGATGTAAAACCCCTCAGCCTGCCAGGAATAGGTGTCGAGGGCGGCCCGGCGCGCCCCGCGCCGATGCGCTTCGGCCTCGATCGCGGCGAGGATGGCCCGGCCGATCCCCTGGCCCCGCAGCGCCTCGGCCACCCAAAGCACGCGGATCTCGACCAGGCCCATGTTCAGCACGCCGCGCCCGCCCGCCTCGATCTGCCCGCCGGCGCCCCGGCGCACGACGGCAAAGCTCTGGCGGCTCCAAAAGGGTTGGAGGCCGTTCTCCTCTTCGAACCGGGCGAGCAGGCCATCGAAGACGGCCTCGTCGCGGTCGACGATCTCGAGGGCGGTCACGGGCGCTCAAAGCCCATCGAACAGCGCTGTCGAGAGATAGCGCTCGGCGAAGGAGGGCAGCACAACGACGATGCGCTTGCCGGCCATCTCGGGGCGCTCGGCCACTTCGACCGCCGCCGCCATCGCCGCGCCCGAGGAGATGCCGCCCGGCACCCCTTCGAGCCGCGCGACTTGGCGCGCCATGTCAAAGGCCGAGGCGTTGCCGATGGTCAGCACCTCATCGATCAGCGTGGTCTCGAGATTGCCGGGCACAAAGCCTGCGCCAATGCCTTGGATCTTGTGCGGCCCCGGCGGCCCGCCCGAGAGCACGGGGCTGTCCTCGGGCTCGACCGCGACGATGCGCAGGCCCGGCAGCCGGTCCTTGAGCACCGAGCCCACGCCGGTCAGCGTGCCGCCGGTGCCCACACCTGCGACCAGCACATCCATCGCGCCGCCGGTGTCGATCCAGATCTCCTCGGCGGTCGTGTCGCGGTGGATCTCGGGATTGGCCGGGTTCTCGAACTGTTGCGGGATCACGGCCCCGTCGATCTCGGTGGCCAGCTGCTCGGCCCTGGCTATGGCGCCGCCCATGCCCTTCTCGGCCGGCGTCAGCTCGAGCGTCGCACCGAGGAGCGAGAGCATCTTGCGCCGCTCGAGCGACATCGAGGCCGGCATGCAGAGGATCAGACGGTAGCCCTTGGCGGCCGCAGCAAAGGCGAGCGCGATGCCGGTGTTGCCCGAGGTCGGCTCGATCAGCGTTGCACCGGCCGAGAGGCGACCGTCGCGCTCCAGCGCCTCGATCATCGCGACGCCGATGCGGTCCTTGACACTGGCCAACGGATTGAAGAACTCGAGCTTGGCCAGGATCTCGGCCTTCAAGCCCAGATCGGTCCCCAGCCGCGCCAGCCGCACCAGCGGCGTCGCGCCGATGGTCTCGGTGATGTCGCCATAGATGCGGCCCCGCGCAGCTGCGCGCCCGGGCTCGCCCATCCCTTGTCCGCCATGGTCCATCCGCGTCCTCAGATGTTGAAATCGGGCGTCGGCTTGTTGCCATGGGGGATGTCGAGCCCGCTCGCCCGGCGGCAGAGATCCTCCATGGTGATGCGCTCGAGTTGCTCCAGCATCGCCTTACGCGTCTCCTCCCACAAGGGGCCGATCACCTGCTCGCCAAGCGGCGCCTGGCTGATCGGGTCGCCGTCCACCTCGGCATCGAGCTGGTCGACCACGCGCACCACATCGGCGACCGAGATCTTGCGCCGCTCGCGCGCCAGGGTATAGCCGCCTTTGGGGCCGCGCACGCCGCGCAGGATGTTTTGGTGCACCAGAGACTGCATCACCTGCTCCAGATAGCGCTGCGGGATGCCCTGTCGCTTGGTGATGTCCTTGGCCTGGACCGGGTCTGGGCGCGCGTTGTAGGCGACGTCCAGCACGGCCTCGAGCGCCAGGAGCGTTTTGCGCGACAGCCTCAGCATGGACCGGCGGTCCGGTGTTTCGGGTCCGGGCGTCTGCGATCGCGGCGATTGTCCATGTTCGAGGGCCTGTTTTTGGGTGAGTGCATATGAGCGCAGTCGTTCATGCTATTCAACCCATTTGGCATGGAGTTTTTCCGTCGCAGCCTGGGGCGAGGCTCTGGCTTGACATCGACGCCCTTTCACATATTTCTGTCTGTACAGAAATGATTGGAAGATCAGATGATCCTGACGCCGGCCATGCAGAGCTTTGTCCTCCACTGGGGGGAGATGGGCGCCCGATGGGGCACCAACCGCTCGGTTGCTCAGATCCACGCGCTTTTGCACCTCTCGCCAACGCCGCTGCCGGCCGAGGAGATCGCCGAGACCCTGGCGCTCGCCCGCTCCAATGTCTCCACCGCCTTGCGGGAGCTGCAGAGCTGGGGGCTGGTCAAGGTGCACCGGGAGCTTGGCGACCGCCGCGATCACTTTGTCGGTGTCGAGAACATGTTCGACCTGGTCCAAGAGGTGATCAAGGGTCGGCGCGAGCGGGAATTCGCTCCCACCATGGAGGCCGTGCGCCGTGCGGCCGAGGCGGGCGCCGAGGACGGCACGCCCGAGGATGTACGCGCCCGCATGCGCGAGACGCTGGAGGTCATGGAGATGTTCGACACCTGGTATGCCGAGATGTCCCGCCTGCCGCGTTCGACCCAACTTTCCATGCTCAAGATGGGCGCGCGCATCGCCCGCTTGCTGCCCAAAGCTGCCGATTAAAATTTTGGATGGGGATTTCAGTGAATACAGAAAAGACAATTCGGTCTGAAGCCAGTCAGCCATACGACCATGCCTGGTGCTTTTGGCCTGCGATGGTGCTCGCCCCCTTGACGTTGTTTTCGGCCGGGTTGTTGTTGGCGCTGATCGGCCAAGGCCTCGAGCTGTCGGGCGCCGTCATGATCGGCGTGGTCATGGCCATCGGCACCGTTTTTGCTCTGCCGCCCTACGCGTTGATCGGCGTGCCGCTGTTGTGGTGGACGCTCCGCCCGATCGACCAGGGCGGCGTAAAGGCGATCGTGTGGAGGAGCGCTCTCACGGCCTTGTTCGCCAATCTCGGGACGCTGCCGCTCACGCTGGTCTGGATGCTCCTGATCGGCCAGCCGCTCCGCACGGCCGCGGAGAACGCCTTTTCCTACATGGCGATGGGCCTGCTGTTCGCCCCCGTGTTGGGCGCACTGATCGGGCTGCTCTACCGCCTGTCCGCCCGCATCCAATCCGCCGCTCAGCCAGGGGAGACCCCATGACCCATGCCACCGCCTTTCTCCAGGCCGCCGAGCGCCATCTGGTGGCTGTCGGGTTCCGCGACCCGCCCGAGTTCCGCCGCCGCCGCGCGCAGCCGCCTGGCCTATCCGCGCCCAAGCCCGGGGCCAAACCCAACCGAGGTCTCCGCGCCGAGGTCGACCGTCCGGCCTTCGCAGCCACCCTCGTTCTCTGCATCGTGGTCCAGGTCTGGCCGCTTCTGGTCCTGCCCGATCTCGGCGCTCTCGCGCGCCAGCAGGAGGGGCTGGTGTTCGACGCGCTCGGCCTAGCCCACGCGGTGCTGAGCGGATGGGCTGTCGTGGCGGTCGCAGCGCTGCCGGGGATCGTGGTCATCGGCGCGCCCGCCGCCTGGATGGCGATCCGCCGCCACGGAACGGGGACCGGGCTGCCCGGAGAACTGGCCGGGACTGCGTTCGAGACGAACCTCTTCAGCATCGCCGTCTACGCGCCTCTGCTGATGCTGCTCGGCGCGTCGCTGACCATGGCCGTAGGCATTGGCATTGCCATCACCACCGCAGGCCTCGTGGTCGCCCCCCTGCAAGGGCTGATCTTCGGCACGATCTACCAACGTCTCACCCGCTTCTCTATCAACATAGGAGACTGACCATGATGGATGTTCTGTACCTCTCGATCGCCGGCGCGGGGCTTGTTGCCTTGTGCGCTGTGCTGGTGGTCATAGGACGCGCGGCAGCCGAGTGTCCGATGACGGCGGCGGCGGCCCGGCTGGGCACCTGGGTCGTGACCACAGGCTTTGCCGCCTTTGGCATCGGCGCCATTGGGTTGATCGGCGCGGCCCTGCCGGTCCTGTCCCGGGTCCCGGCCAGCGCGCTCTATGCGGCGGTGGGGATGGTGGCCATCGCGCTTGGCTTTGGGTTCTATCAGGCGGCTGTGATGTTGCGCGGTCTGATGCGCGATGCCCGGGCCGCCCGGGACGAGGCCGCCGCTCCGCCCAAGCCCGCCGCCGCCTAGTGCTGCCCGGTGGAGCCGAAGCCGCCCTCGCCCCTGGTCGAGGGCGGCAGGCGTTCGGCCATCCGGGGCACGGCCCGCGTGACCGGTGCGATTACCAATTGGGCGATCCGGGCTCCGTGGAGGATGCGGAAGGTCTCGGCCCCAAGATTGATCAGCAGGATCCCGAGCTCTCCGCGATAATCGCTGTCGATGGTGCCGGGCGCGTTGGCGACGGTCACCCCCTGGCGCGCGGCGAGGCCCGAGCGCGGGCGCACCTGCCCCTCGAACCCCGCTGGGATCGCCAGCGCGAGGCCCGTCGGCACCAGAACCCGGCCCGCAAAGGGCAGCGCCAGGCCCTCGGCGCGGTCCTCGGGCAGCAGCGAGGCGCGCAGATCCATCCCCGCCGCTCCCTCGGTCGCATAGGCCGGCAAGGGCAGTGCCCGATCGAAATGGGCAAGCGGGGCAAAGGCGAGGTCGAGCGTCACGGCGTGCGCTCGCCAAGGGCCGCGGCGATGCGGGCGGCGAGGCGGGCGGCCACGGTCTCCTTCGGGGCGCGCGCCCAGGTCTCGGCACCCGCGCCCGTCACCAGAGTGACCGCGTTCTCCGAGCCGCCCATGATCCCGGTCTCCGGGCGCACATCATTGGCCACGATCCAGTCGCAGCCCTTGCGAAGCCGTTTGGCGGTGGCGTTGGCGACCACGTCGTCGGTCTCGGCGGCAAAGCCGACGACCAGGCGCGGGCGGCCCTCGCCACGCTGCGAGATCATGGCCAGGATGTCCGGGTTCTCGGCCATCTCGAGCGCCGGGGGCTGGCCCGAGCCGTCCTTCTTGATCTTGCGGTCCGAGGCGCTCAGCACCCGCCAATCGGCGACCGCCGCGGCAAAGACGGCCGCATCGGCTGGCAGGGCGGTCTCGACCGCCGTCAGCATCTCGCGCGCCGTCTCGATGGCCACCACCTCGACCCCCTCGGGCGGAGGCGTGCTGGCCGGGCCGGTCACAAAGCTGATCCGCGCGCCCAGATCCCGCAGCGCTGCCGCAACGGCCGTCCCTTGGGCGCCCGACGAGCGGTTGGCGATGTAGCGCACCGGGTCGATCGGCTCGTGCGTTGGGCCGGAGGTCACCAGCACATGGCGCCCGGACAGCGGTCCCGGCGTCTCGGACAGCACCAGATGCGCGGGCAGGCTCGGGTCGGCCAAGCGGGCCTCGATCGCCGCCAGGATCGCCGCCGGCTCGGCCATGCGGCCGGGGCCGTACTCACCGCAGGCCATCTCGCCCGCATCCGGCCCGACGACCGCAACGCCGTCGCTTTCCAACCTCGCAAGGTTGCGCTGTGTCGCCGGGTGCAGCCACATGCGCAGGTTCATGGCCGGTGCGATCAAGACTGGCGTGTCAGTCGCCATGAGTAGGGTCGCCGCCAGATCATTCGCGTGTCCGCCGGCCATGCGGGCCATCAGATCGGCGGTGGCCGGGGCGACGACGACCAGATCGGCGGCGCGCGAGAGCTCGATATGCCCCATCTCCGCTTCGGCCGTCAGGTCGAACAGCGCGTCGAACACCCGCACGCCGGCGAGCGCCGAGACGCTGAGCGGGGTCACGAACTCGGCCGCCGCAGCAGTCATCACCGGGGTCACGCGTCCGCCCGCCTTCGAGATCAGGCGGATGAGCTCA
>JBCCZI010000092.1:0-17746 GCA_039187815.1 Pseudomonadota bacterium
TGCGCAAAGCTGCCGAGCGAACCGTCGAGGGCCTATGGCACGCCATCGGCAGGCTCATCGACCTCATCACGCCAAGCGAGACCGCCAACTTCTTCACCGCCGCAGGCTATGAGCCAGATTGATCGGGAAACGCTCTAGTCCCGCTCCCGCGGGGTGACCAGGGCCAACCCGCCAAAGACGAGCGCGAGCGCGGCCCAGATCCAGAGCGAGTGTCGTTCATCTAGGACGAGCATCCCCCAGCCGATGCCCGAGGCCGTGACGACATAGGCAACCTGGGCCGCAAAAACAGATCCTGCGCGTCCGATCAGCCAGACAAAGCCGAAATAGCTGAGCACATGCAGCACGGCGACACCGGCGAGCGCTGCCTCAGACACACCGAGCGTTGGCGGCACGAGCGGCCCGACCATCGCCGCCGCGGGTGCCAGCATCAAAAGTGCCGCCCAGGACAGCCCGCACATCACGCCGAGCGCATTAAGTCCTGCCGGCTTGTAGCGCGCGATGTAGACGTTCTCCCCGGCATAGGCGAGCGAAACGATGACCGGCAGCAGGATCCAGGCTGCATCGGTTCCGGCAGGCAGGCTCGCATCCGGCAGCGCGATGGCCAGCATGGCGAACAGGCCGAGGCCGAGGCCCAGGGCCCGCCGCATCTCAAATCGCTCCTCGCGGAGCAGGAGCGCCAAGCAAAGGGTCATCATCGGCACCGTCGCCAAGACGAGCGACTGCACCCCGACGCTGAGATGCCGGATCGAGATATAGCTCAGCGTGTGCGGCAGGGTTGTCCCCAGCACTCCACAGACCGCATAGAACACCAGGTGCCGACGCGACAGCGGCAGCGGTCGGCCAGTGGCGAGTTGCGCCAAGGTGAAGAGCAGGGTCCCGATCATCGCTTGCCAGAAGGTCAGGCTGATCGCGTCATGCCCCGTGCCGACCGAGATCTTGGTGAGCAATTGCGCACCGCCCCAGCCCAGCCCCACGGCGACAAGGGTTGCCCAGGCCATGCCCTGGCCGGATCGCCGTATGGGCAGGGCCTCGGCCATGGCTCAGCCCGGCATGGCCGTCTCGGCAAGGCGCACCCAATAGGAGCTGCCGACTGGGATCGCCGCATCGCTGAAGTCATAGTCCGGGTGGTGCACGCCTGCTGTGTCGCCATTGCCCACCCAGATCATCGCGCCTGGGCGTTCATTGAGCATGAAGGAGAAGTCCTCCCCCCCCATCACCGGTGCCGTGTTGCGGTTCACCAGGCCTGCGCCCGCCACTTCCTCGGCCACATCAGCGGCAAATGCCGCGGCGCCCTCATCGTTCACGGTCACCGGGTAGTCACGGCGATAGTCGAGTTCGGCCTTGGCACCAAAGGCCCGGGCGATGTTCTCGACCAGCAAGCCGAGCCGCTGCTCGACCAGATCGCGGTTCTCGGCCGTCAGGGTGCGCGCTGTGCCGGTCAGGTTCACCACCTGCGGGATAACATTGTGCGACCAGGGGCCCGTGTCGAAAGAGGTCGTCGACACCACAGCGTTCTCCAGCGGATCGACATTGCGCGCGGCGATGCTCTGGAAGCCTTGGAGGATGGTGGCGGCAACCAGGGTCGTGTCGATGCATTGATGAGGTTTCGCGGCGTGCCCGCCGAGCCCCTCGACCCGAACATGGAACGTGTCCGCCGCGGCCATCAGCGGGCCTGGCCGGATCGCGAACTGGCCGACCGGCAGCCCGGGATAATTGTGCATGCCATAGACCTGCTGGATGCCAAAGCGGTCCATCATGCCATCGTTGACCATCTCACGGCCGCCGCCGCCACCTTCTTCGGCGGGTTGGAAGATTACGACGACCGTGCCGTCAAAATTACGCGTCTCGGCGAGGTGTTGCGCGGCGCCCAGCAGCATGGCCGTGTGCCCGTCATGGCCACAGGCATGCATCTGGCCATGGATGGTCGATTTGTGCGGGATGTCGCGCGCTTCGATGATCGGCAGAGCATCCATGTCGGCGCGCATGCCCACCACCTTGCCAGAGCTGGTTGCCCGCCCCTTGATGACGCCCACAACGCCGGTGCGCCCGATGCCGGTCACCACCTCGTCGCAGCCGAAGGCCCGCAATTTCTCGGCGACGACGCCGGCTGTGCGGTGCACCTCGAAGCCGAGCTCGGGATGCGCGTGGAGATCGCGTCGCCACTCGGTGATCTCGGCGGCACGGTCGACGATGCTGTTGATGACGGGCATGGAAGATCCTCGGGTTTCGGGAAAGTGTCCCGCTCTTTACAACGGCTCGTGGCGCTTGTCGCGATGGGAAGTTCCTTTGCTTTGGCGGAAGGCTGTCGCCTTACGTGACGTAATGGTAAACCTGACTTTGCATTTCCGCTCCAATCCCGTTGGCTGGCCAAAACAAAGACGCCAACCGGAGGAACCATGATGGGACGAACCATGCTGTGCGCGGCGGCGCTTGCGGTCTCGCTTGCGATGCCGGGCGTGGCAAAGGCCGCTTCGGTGGTTGACAGTTTCACCAGTTTATGGGTGTTGGGCGACAGCCTTAGCCTCAGCCTCAGCCTCAGCCTCAGCGTCAACGGCAATCTCTGCGCACGCACGGGCAACACGGTGCCGGCCAGCCCGCCCTACGATAACGGTCGGTTCTCTAACGGCCCGGTTTGGAACGAGCCGATCCTGGATGAGTTCGAAGCGGCCTCGGAGCCGGCAGGAAACTTTGCCGAAGGTGGCGCGACGGCGGTGGCCGATGGGGATTTCGACGAGGATCTGCCGATGCAGCTCACGGGTCTCGGTGCGCGGCAGGGCGACTTCGGCGATCGACCGCTGGTGTCCCTATGGTTTGGGGCGAACGAACTCTTTGATACGATCGGCATCGCGGACGCCAATGCCCGCGCCATCGAGGCAGCGGATGCCATCGGCGATGCGTTTGGGACGCTGAGCGGCTTGGGCGTCTCGGATATTTTGCTCTTCACGCTGCCGGATCTCGGCCGCATTCCGAGCTATGCGCTGTTCCAGCCGACCCTGGCCGCGGACGCCAGCGAGGCGACGGCCATCTTCAACGACCGTTTGTTCGAGCGGATCGGCAGCTTGGATCCTGGCCTGACTTTCCACATCGTCGATGCGTTCCGGCTGTTCAATCAGCTGCTGGCCGATCCCAATGCGTTTGGCGTGAGCGAAGTGACGGTGCCTTGCGTCTTTCCCAGCGCTGAGATCGCCGAGCTTTTCATGCAACCCCAGGTCTGCGACAGCGACACGGGCAATGACCGCGCCTTCTTAGACAGCGTTCATCCCAACGCGACGATCCAGGCGGCCTTGTCGGATCAGGCCGTGGCCGCTGCGGTGCCGCTGCCAGCCGGTGCGCCGCTGTTGCTGACCGGGCTCGTGCTGCTGGGCGCTCGGAGGCTCCGCCGGGCTGCCTGATCAAGCGGCCAGACGCTCAATGACGCGGGAGATGAAGCGCCGGCCCTCGGCCAGTTGGCTCTTCTCGATGAACTCGTCCGCCTGATGGGCCTGCTCGATCGAGCCGGGCCCGCAGATCACCGCCGAATAGCCTGCGTCCTGGAACTGCCCGGCCTCGGTCCCATAGGCCACCACATGCTCGCCATTGTCGCCGGTCAGGCTGCGGGCCAGATGCTCGGCAACGGCCCGGTCGTCGGGCTCCTTGCGGCAGCCGGGCGTGCGCGAGCGCTCCTCGACCGTAATCGCCGCTTCGGGCCGTATGGCGCGCATCACCGCCTCGACCTCTACACAATGGGCCCGGTAGCGCGCGATCCACTCCTCCGCGCTCTCGGTCGGCAAATTGCGGATGTCAATCGAGAAGCGGCAGTCCTTTGCCGTGATGTTCGATGCGGTTCCGCCCTCGACCGTGCCCACATGCAAGGTTGTGAAGGGCGGCTCGAACAGCCCGCCAACCGGGTCGGGATTGGCCTCGGCCATTTCGCGGTTCTCGGCCATCCGCTCCTCGCACCATGTGATCAGCCGGGCCGCGGTCATCACGGCCGAGACCCCGGTGTGCACGAGCGAAGAGTGCACCTCATAGCCGCGCACATGGGTGTTGAGCGTGTTCACACCCTTATGGCGGCTGACGACCCGCATTGAGGTCGGCTCTCCCACGATCACCGCAGCGGCAGGCGGCAAGGTTTCGCGCATTTCCGCGATCATGAAGGGCGCGCCCAAGCAACCCACCTCCTCATCATAAGAGAGCGCGATCTGAACCGGGCGCTTGAGCCCAGCTGCTAGCATCTCTGGCACGGCGGCCAGCACGTTGGCCGAGAAGCCCTTCATATCGCAGGTGCCGCGCCCATAGAGCCGGTTAGTCTTCTCGGTCAGCACAAAGGGATCGGTGGTCCAGGGCTGGCCATCCACCGGCACCACATCAGTGTGTCCGGATAAGACGATGCCACCCGGTTCCGCTGGCCCGATCTGCGCATAGAGATTGGCCTTGGTGCCGTCGTCGTTCGGGACCAGCCGGCTTTCGACGCCGAGGGCGGCGAGGTAGTCCTGGACGAAATGGATCAGTGGCAGGTTGCTGTCGCGCGACACGGTGGGGAAGGAAACGAGACGCGCCAGCATCTCCTCAGGTGTCATAGTCTCGGACATCCAAAGCTCCTCTGGAACACGCCTGCGATGCTGGAGCCGTTTTCTTGAAGGTCAAGGGCTTTGCAGGCATTGCCGCACAGCGCCTGTTGCGCCGCACAACTTAAGAGGGAAGCTCGCAAAAAATTGTGTAGACTAAAGTCACCGGGAATCGGGGAGGCTGACGATGAGCGAAACGCTGTCTGTCATGGTGGTGGTTGCCGCCGGAGCGGCGCTTTGGGCGCTGCCGGCGTCTGCGGTGACCCAGGTTTCTTGCGGCATGTTCCCGTTTGACACGGATCCGGTCGCGGTCTCGTGTGGCACGCCTCCGACGCCGGGCGATCCGGATGGCGTCCGCGCCTGGGCCAGCGCCGATATCACGACCGGCGAGCTGAAGATGTTCGGACAGATGGACGGTTCGGGCACGCTGAACGTCCAATCGCTCAGCAATGAGGAGATCACTTTCTCCGGCCTCGGCGCTGGAGCGGTCATCCAGTTCATCCTGGACGTCGATGCCGCGATCTCGGGCGAGGCGGCCGGGAACAGCCTGCAGATGTGGCTTGGCCTCTCGCAGGCGGACGAGAACAGTCCTTTCGCGGGTGTTGAGTACGCTTATAGTTTGCTCGACATTGATCACGACAATGGGTCGAACGAGGTCTCGGAGGTCTTCGGCTTTACCACGAGCGGCGGAACCATCTCCGCGCTGTCGATGGATCGCAGCGCGCTGGACTATCGCTTGGAGGTCTCTGCGACGCTCACGGATGCCGATCCCACGATCTATGTGCTCAACGGGCTCAACATGCTGCTCGGGGCGGACACGGGGTTCATCACGGGCGATGTCTCAAACACGGCCTCGCTGTCGATCATCACGCCGGATGGCGTGACGTTTTCGAGCGAGAACGGCCTGCTGACAGCGGCGGTTCCGCTGCCGGCCAGCCTGTCGCTGTTGCTGGTGGGGCTGGGTCTGCTGGCGGCGCGCGGTGGCCGGAGCCGGCCGGCCTAACGGTCACAGGATCTCGAGCGGCAGCGGCGCATCGGGGGGTGGATAGACGGCGTCGATCGCCGCCATGACATCGGCGGACAGCCGCATTGCCGCCGCATCGGCCAAAGCGTCCACATGGGCCGGTGTCGCCGATTTCGGGATGGGACAGGCCATGGCATGGGTCATGTGCCAGGCGAGCGCCAATTCGGCCGGGGTGCAACCGGCCTCTCGCGCCACCTCGCAAAAGGCTGCGCTCCGCCCCAATCGATCCGGCTCGATGGGCGTGTAGGCGACGCAGACCATCCCCCGCTCGGTCAACCAGGGCAGCAGATCGAACTCGATTCCCCGCCGCGCCGGGTTGTAGAGCACCTGATTGACAGAGATCCGCTCCGTCAGGCCCGCGACCTCAAGCGCCACCATTTCCTGCGCGTCGAAATTGCTGATTCCAAAGGCTGCGATCTTGCCGCTGCTCAGCAGGCGTTCGGCGCCCTCCAAGGTTTCTTCGAAGGGCGTGCCACCCGGCCAGTGCAAGAGATAGAGATCGAGATGGTCCGTTCCGAGCCGCGCGAGAGACCTCTCGCAGGCCGAGATCACCTGATCGGACCGGGCATGGTAGGGGTAGAATTTGGAGGTGAGGAACAGCTCGTCGCGCGGCAGCCCCGACAGCGCATGGCCAAGCAGGCGTTCGCTTTCCCCCTCGCCATACATCTCGGCCGTATCGAAATGGCGAAACCCCCGGTCATGGGCGCGGCGGAGGGCGGCGATCTCGTCTGCGGCCGCGCTGGGATCTTCGCCCATTCGCCAGGTTCCGAACCCAATGGCCGGCATCGCTGTGCCGGATCGCAAGGGCAAAGCGGCCCGTCCAAAATCCGCGCTGTCCGCAGAGATCCCCATGGGCCGAGCCTAGCGCACCGAGCCCCCTCTGTCCCCTGAGTTGCTAGAGATCTGAGCAAGAGTGCAGGCTTCTGTTGCCAGGTGCCTGCGAACCCCGCCCGAAGCGGCAAAGCCTCGGGGCTTAGAATTCGATGGTCAGCGCTGCATTACGCAGCGAGGGCCACCGGAGCACGGTTGTCATTGGCAACTGTACTTTTCGGACCGATAACGGTGGTACCTCACCGGGTGAAAGCTAACCCCTTTAGACGTCCGTCGATCCTATTTCGGCCCCGTTGCCTTGCCTGGGCGTTGGTGGAGCCGCCGGGTACCGCCCCCGGGTCCGATCCGTTTATTACGAGCGCGTTTATCACCATAGTCCCCAAAGGAACGCTCATAGATATAGCGATCCTGATCCCCATGGCCAAGGGGCGCCCCATGCTCATCCGACGGAATTGCCGGCCCGTCCCGTGATAGACTGCGCCGAAAACAAGCCAGGGAGGATGGCATGAGAGTCGGGGTGTTTGCAGGATTGGCCGCGGTGGCGGGCCTTGTGGCGGGCTTGGCGACGCCGATTTGGGCCCAAGAGCCGGGGCGCGTGGCGCTGGTGATTGGGAACGCGGACTATGCCCATGCGCCTGATGCGCTGACGGCCCGGGGAGACGCCATAGCCGTTGCCGACGCGCTGTCGTCTGCCGAGTTCGAGGTGGATCTGGGCATCGACCTCGATCGCGCTGCGATTCGCGCCCGGCTTGAGACGTTTGCGCGTCGAGCCGCGGGCGCCGAGCAGGCGGTTGTCTATTTTGCCGGCCATGCGCAGCGCATGGGCGGGGTCAGTCACTTGGCTCCCGTGGATGCCCGCGGA
This sequence comes from Pseudomonadota bacterium, assembly GCA_039187815.1. GTDB lineage: Bacteria > Pseudomonadota > Alphaproteobacteria > Rhodobacterales > Rhodobacteraceae > Thermohalobaculum. The sequence continues at coordinate 7,265 of JBCCZI010000092.1, forward strand.
GACACACCGGTGGCTGTGGCCATGGACACGGTGCCGCTCGATCTTGTGATGAGCGTTGCCTCTGCTGCCCAGCAAGGAGCGGTTGTCTTCCTGGATGTCGCACAGCTCGCCGGCTACACGCCGCGCCAGTTTGCGGAGCCTGGGTTTGCCGATACTCGGCCGCCCGATGGCGTGCTGTTGGTCTCGGCCGCACCTCCGGGCCGAGCGATCCGACGCAGCCCCGATCGCGACAGCCGTTTTGCCCGGTTGGTCGTGGATCGGTTCTTGGAGCCCGATGCGCCGGCCTTCCAAGTCGCGCGCGATGCCGGATCCGAGGTGTGGTCTGTCGGCGGGGTTGGCGGGGATTTCGTGCTCTACGCGCCGCCGCCGATGTCGGCGCGCGAGGCCGATCTCGCCCGGGAGATCGAGCTTGCCGTCTGGCAATCGGCTGAGCGATCCGGTGCCGAGGAGGACTATCGCGCCTATCTTGCGCAGTATCCTGAGGGGGCCTTTGCCGCGCTGGCGCGCAACCGCTTGGGCCAGATCGTAGAGGCGCAGCGCGATCCGGCCGAGGTCGCCGAAGCGGCCTTGGGCCTCAAGCGGGCCGAGCGGCGCGCGATCCAACGGGCGTTGCGCGATATTGGCCAGGATCCGCGCGGCATCGACGGGGTGTTCGGGCCGGCCACCCGGCGGGCAATCCGGCGTTGGCAGCGCGCCGCCGGGTTCGCGCCCACAGGGTACCTGACCCGCGAACAGCTCGTGGCGCTACGCCGCGCGGCCGAAGCGGCGGCCGAGGCCCGGGCTCGCGCCGAGGAGGCCGAACGCCGACAGGCCCTGGCGCGCGAGGATGCCTATTGGGGCCAGACCGGGGCGACGGGCACTGTGGATGGCCTGCGCGCCTATCTCACCCGCTATCCCGAGGGGCGCTATGCCGAGCGCGCCGAGGCTGGGCTCGACCGGGCGGCGGATCAGGCCCGCAACGAGGCCCTGAAACGCGAGCGCCGTGTGTGGCGTCAGATCGAGCAAGTCGACAACGCCCAGGGGTATCGGCGCTATCTGGCGACCTATCCGGATGGCGCCTTCCGCACCAAGGCCGAGCGTCGGCTGCGCCGGATCGAGGCCGCCGAGCGGGCCGAGGCTGAGCGGCGGCGGTATCTGGGCATCGAGCGCTCGCTGGATCTGTCCCAGGCCGATCGTGCGGCTGTCGAGCGGCGCCTCGGGCGGCTGAACTACAATCCCGGCAAACCCGATGGTGTGTTCAACAAGCGCACCCGCCAGGCGATTTCCGGCTTCCAACGTGACCACGGCCTCCGTGTCACTGGCTTCCTCGACCGGCGCGCTCTGGTCGTGCTGGTCCGCCAGTCCGGTGGTCTGCGGCGCGCGCCGACCACGGGAGAGCTGGTCTTCCGGCGCTTCATCGAAGAGCTGGACGACGATTAACCGCGCTGTGTGCCCGGTCCGGTCTCGGCGCGCATCACCAGCGCGCCGAGCACCAGCATCGCGGCTGCCGCGAGGCTGGGCACCGCATAGGTGCCGGTTGCATCGCGCAGCCATCCCGCCGCAGCGGGGCCGATCATCTGGCCCGCTCCAAAACTTGCGGTCATCAGCGCCATCGCACGCCGGCCATCCCCTCCCGCGCGCCGGACCGCCTCGACCAGCCCGAGCGCCGTGATGCCCATGAACGTCCCGCCCAGAGCCACCGCTGCGATGGCCAGCGCGGCGACACCCGTCGAGACGGCGCTCAGCGCCACGCCCGCCGCTTCGACCAACAGAGCGAGGCGGAAGGCCGGCACCGCTCCGATGCGGCGCCCGGCCCAACTCCAGATCGCAACCGAGGGCACGGCCGAGAGGCCGACGGCCAGCCAGACCACCGTCTCGGGCCACCGTCCGGCACCGTTCTCGCGCAGGATCGACACCATGAACGTGGCCGTGATCACATAGCCGAACCCGAACAGGCCATAGGCCAGGGTCAGGCGTCCGATGGGTCCTCTCCCGTCCGCAACGGCGGTCGCCGGGGCATCGGTGGCTGTCGTCACGCGTGGCACCAGCATGGCCACGGCAAGGGCCACTAAGAGGGTTGCGAGGCCTCCAACGGCCCAGACCTGAGGCCAGGCGTCAGGTGCGGCGATACCAGGCGCTGCGATCAACGCCGACAGACTGATCCCGACACCCACTCCCGCAAAGTGCACCGAGGTCAGCCGACCTCGGCCCATCTCGACCAAACGGCGCAAGATCAAGGCTGACGCGGTGACAAGCACCAGCGCGCTCGCGACCCCACCGACAAACCGGATCACGGTCCAGGCCAGGGGCTCTGAGACGATCGCCATGGCGCCCGTGCTGGCGGCGCTAAGTGCGAGACCGGCCACCAGCCCGCCGCGAGCCGGCGTGGGAAACCGCGCGTGGGCTGTCGCCAACGCCCCGAGCAGATAGCCCGCGAAATTGGCCGCTGCGACAAAGCCCGCCTCGATCGGCCCGAGCTCGGTGCCCGCCGCCATCATCGGCAGCGCTGGTGTAAGCAAAAACCGCCCGATGCCCATCGCCCCGGCCAAAGCCAGCAAGCCTGCCACGGCCAGACCCACCGCAGTTGTCGCTTCGGCGGCGCCTCCTTGAACCGGCGGTCCCTTGCCCGCGCCCATCGGCCTCCCCATATCCCATGCAGTCGGATGCCGCGAAGCCGGGTCCGCGCGCCCATGTCGCTTGGTATGAGGACAGATCGCCGATGTCACGCAGCACGCTTGCGTCCAACCCTTTTTTGCTTGGCTTTGAGCGGCTTGACGAACTTGTCGAGCGCGCTGCCCGCGCCAGCAGCGACGGCTACCCGCCCTTCAACATCGCTCAGTTCGGCGAGGACCGCTATTGCATCACGCTGGCGGTGGCTGGCTTCGGCACGGCGGATTTGTCCGTGGCGGTCGAGGGTGGCAATCTGATCGTCCGCGGCAAGCGCGCCGCCAGTGACAAGGGGCGTGAGTTCCTCCATCGCGGCATTGCCACCCGCCAGTTCCAGCGCAGCTTCGTGCTGGCCGATGGCGTCGAGGTGACCGGCGCGCGGCTCGACAAAGGCCTCCTGCATGTCGAGCTCGAGCGCGCGACCCTGGAGCCGGAAATCACCCGCATCCCGATTCGGACTCAAGCCTGAGCGAACGCCGCACAAAAGAGGAGTGGAGCCCATGGCCCAAGACATCGACCCCCGCGACAGCGGCATCGTCTATATCCGCGAGGCAGACCGTGACCAGCTGCCCGAGCGGCTGCGCGACGCGCCGGGCAAGATTTTCTCTGTCCATGACGAGACCGGAAAGGCGCTGGCGGTCGCATCGAACCGTGAGCAGGCGTTCGCGCTGGCGGCGCGGAACAATCTGGTGCCGCTCAGCGTGCACTGATCCCTACACGGGTCCAGGGCTGCTTAGGCGGCGCGCGAGGCGACGGGTTCTGTGATCAGGGCATAGAGCGCATCGGCCTTTGCGGTCGAACGCAGTTTCTCACAGAGCTCGGCCGAACGCAGCAAGCGTGACACCCGCGCCAGGGCGCGCAGATGGTCAGCACCTGACTCCTCCGGGGCCAGCAAAACAAAAATCAGATCGACCCCCCGCCCATCGGCCGAGTCGAACTCAACGGGACGCTCAAGCCGAGCAAAGATCCCGACAATCGTATCGATGTCCGCGATCCGCGCGTGGGGGATGGCCACGCCCTCCCCCATGGCGGTCGAGCCAAGCTGCTCGCGCGCGGTCAGCCCGGCGATCACATCGCGGGCCGGCACGCGATAGCAATCCTCGGCCCGCGCCGCGATCTCCTGGAACAACTGCTTTTTGCTGCCGGCCTTCAGGTTCGGCAAGATAGCGGTCTTCACGACCAGATCGGCGAGTTCCATCTGTAACACCCTGATCGATGGCGGCGGCCAATGGGCTGGCGGTCAGCTCTCGGACAAATTCGCCGGATCCACCCATCCGACATTGCCGTCATCGCGCTGGTAGACGATGTTCAACCGGCCGTTGGCCTCGTTCTTGAACATCAGAAACGGGGCGTGGGCAAGCTCCATCTGCATGACCGCATCGCCGACACTCAGATGCTGAATGTTTGTGCGCATTTCGGCGATGATCACCGGTTGATCGCCGTTTTCGGCGTCAGAACTGGGGTTCTCATCCGCCACCGACTCGGGCTCTGCCGCCAGCACATAGGCCGGAGCTTCGATCGCCTCGATGGGATTTGATCGGTTCTGGTGATGGTCCTTCAACCGACGTTTGTGGCGGCGGAGTTGCTTCTCGATCCGCTCCACCGATTGGTCAAACGCGTTGTAGATCTCGCTGTGGATTGCATGGGCTTTCGCCGTCAGGCCAGTTGGCAGATGCACCGAGCTGTCGCAGCGAAAGCCATGGCCATCGCGCGAGAACACCACCGTCGCATCGACGGGCCGGTCGAAATACTTGGTGACCGAGCCGTTCAGACGCGTCTCCACATGGCCGCGCAGCGCGTCGCCAATGTCGATCTGCTTTCCCGAAACCTTGGTGTGCATGTGTCCTCCCTTACCCACGGTCGCGCCTGAAATCTGAAGCCAGTGATGGCCATGCCGGCGCCGATCCGACGGGAAGGCTCGCCTTTAGTCAGCCGAGCCGGAACCGTCAACATAGCAAATTGCCGAGCGGGCAGGGAAGGCTTCCGAACCTCAGCATCGGCGGGCCGCCTCAGGCGCCGGACAGCATCGCAAGTCGGCGGCGCCGTGCGACCGATGAGGGAATGCCGAGCGCCGTACGGTACTTGGCGACCGTGCGTCGCGCGATCTCAATGCCTTCGGCCCGCAGCAGATCAACGATCTGATCGTCCGAGAGCACCGCGCCGTCGGTCTCGGCATCGACCAGGGCCTTCACCCGGTCTCGCACCGCAGCCGCCGAGGACCCATCCGCTCCTCCGACCGCATTGGTGAAGAAGTATTTCAGCTCGAAGATCCCGCGTTCGGTGGCAAGGTACTTCTGCGTGGTCACCCGGCTGACGGTCGATTCGTGCATGCCGATGGCATCCGCCACCATGCGCAGTGATAGCGGGCGCAGACCGCTGACTCCGTGCAGAAAGAACGTCTCCTGTTGCCGGACGATCTCGGTCGAGACCTTCAGGATCGTCCGGGCGCGTTGGTCGAGGCTCTTGATCAGCCAGTTTGCCGTCTCGCGGCACGAGGCGAGATAGTCACGCGTCTCGGCGCCGCCGCGGGCCAGATCTGCGGCATAGCGTCGGTCGAGCAGCACCTTGGGCAACGCGTCGGTGTTCAACTCAACCTGCCAGCCCCCCCACCGGGTGGGGCGCACAAAGACATCGGGGATCAGTGTCTCCGGCTGGCTCACGCCAAAGCGGGCGCCGGGGCGGGGGTCGAGGGCCCGCAGCTCGCGGATCATGTCCGAGAGATCCTCGGCATCGACACCGCAGATCCGGCGAAGGCGGTCCAGCTGTCCATCGGCCAACAGGGCCAGATTGTCGGTCAACGCGCGCATCGCCGGGTCGAGCCGGTCCCGCTCGGCCAGCTGCAGCGCCAGGCATTCGCCGAGCCCGCGGGCCCCGACGCCGGTTGGTTCACAGCGCTGGAGGAGCGCGAGCGCGGCTTCGGCCTGGCTAGCGGTCACGCCGAGGCGCTCGGCCAACTCGGCGAGCGCCGTGGTGAGGTAGCCGCTCTCATCGATCTCCTCGACCAAAGCCAGAGCGATTTGCGGCACCGGCACAGGCGCCCGCGTCTGCCCGATCTGCTCGGCCAGATGAACGCGCAAGGTGGGCGCCTCGCTCAGCCGCTGCTCAAAGCCAGTGTCATCATCGGGCATCGGGCCTGGCGAGGCCGCCCGCATCGCCACGGCCTCCCCGGGCAACAGCGCCAGATCCGGGCCCGAAGCATCATAGAGGTTGTCGGCCCCCGTATCGAACGCGTCCGTGACCAGTGAGAGGTCGCCCTCGGCGGTCACCCGGGCATCGGCGGGCGCTTCGGCCTCGGCCTCTGTTGGCGCCTCCGGGACCGCATCGCGCTCGGCGCGCGGCTCAGGGTCATCAGCGGTCAGAAGCGGGTTGCGTTCGATCTCCTCGGCCACAAAGGCGCCGAGTTCGAAATTCGACATCTGCAGCAGTTTGATCGCCTGCTGAAGCTGCGGCGTCATGACGAGCTGTTGGCTCTGTCGCAGCTCGAGACGCAGTCCCGCCGACATCAGTCCCCCCCGAGCCGTCGCCGGCCTTGCTTCTCTTCACCCGAGGAGGAGCCTGCCGTGTGGCCGTTACTAAATTCGAAACGTCTCGCCCAGATAGACACGCCGGACATTGTCGTCTCGGACCACTTCCGCGGGCGTTCCGCTCATGAGGACGTTACCATCATGCAAGATGTATGCCCGGTCAATGATCTCCAGTGTCTCGCGCACATTGTGGTCGGTGATCAACACGCCAATGTCGCGGTCTTTGAGGTGACCGACCAGGTCGCGAATATCGCCGACTGCGATGGGATCAATGCCCGCAAAAGGTTCATCCAAAAGGATGTAGGCGGGGTCCGTTGCCAGACAGCGGGCGATCTCGACACGCCGGCGCTCTCCGCCCGACAGGCTCGAGGCCGGAGCGCGGCGCAGGTGGCCGATCGAGAACTCCCCCAACAGCTCGTCGACACGACGGGCCCGGCGCCGTCGATCAGGCTCCGTGATCTCGAGCACGGCCCGCAGATTCTCCTCGACCGTCAGACCGCGGAAGATCGAGGCCTCCTGGGGCAGATAGCCGAGACCCAACCGAGCCCGGCGATACATGGGCAGGGTCGAGACCTCGATTCCGTTCAACAGGATGGTCCCCGTGTCACACGGCACGAGGCCAACGATCATGTAGAAACACGTCGTCTTGCCGGCGCCATTGGGTCCGAGCAGCCCGACCGCCTCGCCGCGCTTCAGCGTCATCGAGACATTGCGCACCACCGGCCGCCGACGATAGCTCTTGCCGAGCCCGGTTACCACCAAGCCTGGCTCTACAGGTCGCAGCGGTTGATAGGTGGGAGGCGTCAATTGCTGCCCGTGTTGGCCGATGGCGTGAAGATGCTCTTGACCCGCCCGCCGGTGCCTGTGGTGGTCACGCCGCCCTTCATCTGGGCCCGTCCGGTGTTCAGGTTGATCTCCAGCAGCTCGCCCGAGACCACATTGGTGCCCTGGGTCAGGATCACCTCGCCGCGCATGAACATCATGCCGGTGATCACGTCGTACTCCGCGAACCGCCCGGTCGCCGTCTCGGCGCCGTTGGTCAGGAACACGTTGCCCTCGGCCTTCATATTGCGGATCGCACCGGTTTCGTTGTTCTGCTCTTGCTGGTCATAGGCGACGATCACGCGGTCCGCATTCAGGCGGAGCGTGCCCTGGCCGGCCTCGACCGCGCCGGCGAAGATGGCGCGCTGCTCGGACTGGCGCACTTCGAGCGAATCCGAGGTGATCTCGATCGGTTCGGAGCTGTCATGCTTGAACCCGCCAAACGGGCTGTTCTCTTGCGCCGCCGCCACGCCGCCCGCCACCAGAACGCTGAGCCCAGCCGCAAAGATCGCACCCAATTGTCTGACCGTCACGCCACGCCTCCTGTCTGTCTCGCCTAAGCTCTTGATGCCCGAGGATCACGGGCGTGCGGCGGACTGCCGCGTCCCTGGCGGAATGAATACCACGCGGACGCGTCGTTCAAAGAAGATTCGGGTGGCGCCTTTGCCATCGGGTCCCGCGACCAGGCGCATGGCCCCGGCCTCGATGGTGCCGGCGGGACCCTGGCCTCGGACCGGGCCGATGCTCTTTGCCCGTCGGGCGCCCATGTTCACGATCATCCGGTCGGCTTCGAACCGGTAGCCGTCGGAGCTGTCAAGCCGCACCGCGCCATCCAGGATCAGGCGTTCTTCGAGCCGCAGCATGGTCCCGGTGTCCGATCGGCCGGTGATCAGGCGCCCGTCGGAGAGGGTGAGCTCGCCATCCGGCTCGCCGAGGCGGATCCGGTTCGGCATCGCCCCGTCTGGTTCCGCCGAGACCGCACGCAGGACAAAGGGCTCACCCGCCTCGGTTCGCCCGGCAAAGCGGGGCCGCTCGAGCTTGAGGCCTGCCGAGAGGCGTGCCAGCTCCTCGGGCGAGAGCAGCGCGTTTTGCGTCTCGAGCCCCCGCCCGACCAGGAAGATCGCCCCGACCAGCACCAGCGCAAAGAGCGGCAGCGCCACCTTCATCCAGCGCACCCGGCGGGAGTAGCGGCTGACCTCGGCCTGCGGGCTCTCGGCCACCACCAGACGGTTTCGGGGCAGGTCAGACAGTGGCATGGTCCTCGGCGTCAGGGGGCCCGGCGATCCCTGCGCGCAGGCAATCATGCAGGTGCACAAGGCCGATGGGTGCCGAGGGTGGGTCGGCATCGGTGACGAACAGACAGGTGATCTTGAGCGCTGTCATCCGCGCAAGCGCTTCGGAGGCCAGCCGATCCGGACGGATCGTGCGCGGATCATGGGTTGCCACATCTCCGGCGCGCCGGGCCACCAGCCCATCCATATGGCGCCTGAGATCGCCGTCAGTGATGATGCCGACCAAGCGCCCGGACGGATCGATCACGCCTGTCACGCCAAACCCTTTGGCAGACATCGCGATCAGGGCATCGGCCATGGGCGCGTCGGCGAAAACCAATGGCAAACGCTCTCCAACCGCCATGACATCAGCCACACGGGCAAGCTGCGCTCCCAGCGACCCGCCCGGATGGAATAGGGCATAGTGTTCGGGCGTAAAGCCACGGCGCTCCATCAACGCGACCGCCAGCGCGTCACCGAGCGCCAGCGTCAGCGTTGTCGAAGTCGTCGGGGCAAGGCGGATTGAACAGGCCTCCTCTGCCGGTGGCAGCAGCAGGGGCGCATCGGCGGCCCGCAACAGGGTGGAGTTCGCGCGGCCAGCGATGCCGACGATCGGAATGTGCTCGCGCTTGCAATGGGCCAAAAGATCGGCCAGCTCCCGCGTCTCGCCCGAATTCGAGAGCACCAGCGCCACATCCCGCGGACGGATCATGCCGAGATCGCCGTGGCTCGCCTCGCCCGGGTGCACAAAGAAGGCCGGCGTGCCGGTCGAGGCCATGGTGGCGGCGATCTTGCGCCCCACATGCCCTGATTTCCCCATGCCAGAGACGACCACGCGACCGGCCGCCGAATAGAGCAGATCCACCGCCGCCGCAAAGCCATCATCGAGACTGTCGGCAAACAGCGTGAGCGCAGCGGCCTCGGTCGCCAAGACACGGCGACCTGTTGCCAAGGCATCAAGCCGTGCCGCCTCAGGGTCGTCGGGGCGAAGGGTCGGCTCGGCTGGGGCGGCGGGGCGCATGGAGCCTCCGTTCAATGGTCGAAGATATCCTGCTCCGGCCAGCCCGCGAGGTCCAGCATTGCGCGGTCGGGGAGGAACTGAAAGCACGCCTCTGCCAGCCCGGTGCGTCCCTCCCGTGCGAGCCTCTCGTCGAACGCTGTGCGCAGCTTGTGGAGATAGAGCACATCGGACGCGGCATAGTCGAGCTGGGCCTGGCTAAGCTCGGCGGCCCCCCAGTCTGAGCTCTGTTGCTGTTTCGAGATGTCGATGCCCAGCAGCTCTTGGCACAGATTGCGCAGCCCATGGCGGTCTGTGAAGGTCCGCGTCAGCTTCGAGGCAATTTTGGTGCAATACACCGGGCGCGCAACTGCGCTAAAGCGATGCGCCAACACGGCGATGTCGAAACGGCCGAAATGGAACAGCTTGGTCACTGCCGGATGGGCAATCAGCGCGCGCAAATTGGGCGCCTCGGTCTGGTCCTTCTCGATCTGAACCAGATGCGCGGTGCCATCGCCTGACGACAACTGCACCAGACACAGGCGGTCGCGATGGGGCACCAGCCCCATGGTCTCGGTGTCAATGGCCACGGTGGTCCCGAGATCCAGGCTATCGGGCAGATCCCGACGGTGAAGCGTTACGGTCATCGAACCGCCTTTCGTCGCAGCGCGGTATGGCCGGCAAACAATCAGCCGGATGAGAGGTTCGGTTGGTAAAGGGCGATACACACGGCGGCAAGTGGGTACGCTCAACGTGCTGCGCCGATGGACCGGCCCAAGCCCTCGCTGCGCTTTGATCGGTTCGGTACAGTGGCGGTCGCTCATAGCAACCAAGCTGCCATCGACGTGACCCGACGTCGAGCATCAACAGCTTACGCTGGAACAACGAACGATCCGCGTTCCACGCGAGGCGAGTCACGCTGCTGTCACCCACAAAGGGGCAACACGGGGTGTCAAATTGATGGACATCAGATGCACGACCCGAAATCTCACCGTCTGGATCTTCTCCCGGACCTGCAAATCGCGGCGAGCCGTTACGAACAGAATGAACTCGGCCCCGCCGTGCTTCGAAAAGCGCCGATCCTTAGAGCCCAACTCGAAAAGAGTTGAGCGGTTTCAGTAGGTTGTGATTCCTGTTCGGTTACCACACTGCACGGAGCCAACAATGCCCTGGACTGAGACCGCCCGCCGCGAGTATCGGCGGGACACGACGCGCTACGCAA
>JBCCZI010000093.1:0-17708 GCA_039187815.1 Pseudomonadota bacterium
CCGGCTCGGGTGCGAGCGCGTGGGCAATCCGCGCGGCGGCGGCGTCTTCGTGCACATCGGTCGGATCGAGGCGCGCGGTGACCACCTCGGACAGCCCTGTCTCGGCCAAGCGCGCGAGATCGGTTGCAGAGAGCCGCCGCCCTTTCTTCAGCCGCCCCTCCGGCAGCGCCAGCGAGTGGGCCAGGATCGCGCCCTCGGCCTCGGCCAACGGGGTCGGCCCGAACCTCACCGCGCGCGCCCCGGGCGGGTCTCGGGCCGACGGAGCCGCTCGGTCATCTCGGCCATCACGGCCAGGGCGATTTCGGCCGGGCTGCGGGCGCCAATATCGAGGCCGATGGGCGCGTCGATCCGCTCGATCTGCGCCTCGGGCATGTCGGCCAGACGCAGCCGCTCCACCCGCTTGGCATGGGTCCGCCGCGATCCGAGTGCCCCGACATAAAACGCATCGGACGGCAAAGCGCGGAGCAAGGCCGGGTCGTCCAGCTTGGGATCATGGGTCAGCAGCACGACGGCGGTGCGCAGATCGAGACCCAAGCCATCGAGTGCGGCATCCGGCCAGTCGTGGACCAAGCGCTCGCCGGGAAAGCGGTTGGCATTGGCGAAGGCCTCACGCGGATCCACCAGGATCACGTCATAGCCCGAATCGCGCGCCATGCGGCAGAGCGGTTGAGCGATGTGCACGCCGCCGACGACCACGAGCCGGAGCGGCGGGTTGTGGATCGCGACGAACCGCGCAGGATCATCCGCCGAGAAGCCGGACTGATCCGCATCGAAGCGGGCCGGGGCGTCTGCATAGGACAGCAAACGGTGCTCGGGCTGACCGATGCTGACGATGGCGCCTGCGCGTGCGTCGATTCGCGTCTCCACGGCCACCGGCTGGCGGTCTTCGCGGGCCGCGACCACGTGCTGAAGGACCGGTTCGGGCAGGGCGCTGCCGATAGGCTCGATCAGCACGCGGATGCGTCCGCCACAGGCCAGCCCGACCGCAAACGCGTCGTCGTCTGAGACGCCGAACTCCATCAGGCGGGCATCTCCGGCCTCGATGCCCTCGAGCGCCTCGGCGATCACCGCACCCTCCACGCAGCCGCCTGACACCGAGCCCATCAGATCGGACGCGCCGGAAATCGCCAGCTGAGCGCCGACTGGGCGCGGTGCCGAGCCCCAGGTCTCGACGACGGTGGCCAAAGCAGCGCCGCGGCCCTCGCGGTGCCAGGTCAGGGCGATCTCGGGAATGCGATCATGATCCGGGGCGCGCATGAGGGCTCCTTTGCTGGCGGGCGCTTGCGGGGCCCGACACCGATCTGATGTGGCAGGCCGATGCCCGCGAGACAAGTCTGCTGAGATAAACTGCGCCCAGTGCAACGGTAGGTTGTCTTGACAGGATGCCAGCAACCGGGCACCGTCCATGGGTTATGGCGGAAATAAGGCAAGGTTCCGGAGGGTGGAGGCCTGCAAACGCCCTGTTTATGGTCTATGTGGCAGAATAAGGGCGATGTAATCCGGCCGTCCTGCGCGCTTGGGGCGCGAAGGGGCGATGGAAGAGGGACGACAACGTGCAGCGGAGTTTCGCGGTCATTCTGCCGCTGAAGAAGCGGGACAGGATCGAACAAGGTGACTTGATCACCCAACTCCGCCTGTTGGTCGAGGAGACGGGGGCCACCGTGCGCATCGACCCGCGCATGGCGCACCAAGGGGCGCAGCGCCCGAGTGGCTTGCTCTCGTCCTTCCGCCAATCCCCACAGCCCGACGTTTTCGCTTTCGAGCTCGATGGTGTGCGCTTGCGGGTGTCGAATCACTCAGACCCCTTCACCGATCGCCGTGAGATCGGCCGGTATGTGAACCCGGTGATGTGGGATCACGGACTGGGTGAGTTCACCGATCACCGCGCCCATTTCAAGATTCACGAAGCCGGTATCGAGGGTGAGGAAGGTCCCGATGCGACCTTTGACCGGGCGGCGGCGGTGACCGCGACCGCCTCGGTCGTCGCGCGGTTCACCCATCCCGTCGGTGCCGTATGGATCGCCGCGCGCAATTCGGTGCCGCTCTCCAGTTTCCGCACCGCGCTTGACACTTTGAAGGATGGCAAGGCGCCGCTCGATTTTTGGCTCCGCTGGCAAGTGGTGCCGCCGGACGGGATGGAGGATCACCATTCCGGCATCATCACGGCCGGCCTCGCCCCCTTTATCGGCTACGAGATCCTGGCGCGTCCCTCGCCGGTCGAGACCCGACTGATGATCGAACAGGCTTTCGATCTTGCGCGACGGATGGTCGATGAGAAGGTCACCGTCACGGACGGCCAGACTGTGGACGGCCTGCACGGCAATCGCCTGAAGATCCGGCTTGGGGTGCGGCATCGGCGTGAGGAAGCCCCGGTTTGCGAGATCGTGCTGGCAGGGCCTCAGACGACGGTGTCCGCACCCCTGCCCAAAGCCGTTCCGCTGCCCGAGAACCTCGAGGTCCGCGCCCAGCAGGTCGCCGAAGCGCCGCCTCTCGTGCTCGGCGCTGCACGGACCGGGACTGCCGGGCCCGCCGCTGCGATCGAGCCGGTTGAGCCGGTCTTCGAGCCCCCCCAGCTTGGCAGCACGGGTGGCGATGCGCCGGTGCTGGGCGCAGGGCCCGCGCTCGAGACTGGTCCAACGTTTCGCGCCGAGCCGGCTCCGCCGCCGAGGCCGTTGCCCCAGGGTCGGACCGGAGATCCGACGGCCGATGCGATCCCGCGCCCTGGCCCAATCGAGCCGATGTCCACGCCCCCCTCTCGCGAGACGCCGGCGGCGCGCAAGCCTGGCTCGCTGTCCGAGCCGCCCCAGCCGCCGGCGCCCAAGGCGGCACCGGATCCTCAGATGCCCCCCCGGCCGAACGCGTCCGACCTTGACGCTGGGTCCACAGCCCCCCCCGTAGCCGAGCCTGGCCAAAGCGCGCCGGATGGTCCGCCGAACGGCGCCGCCACCAAGCCTGGCGGCAAACGCATCATCCGAGTGATGCAAAGGCCGAGGCGGCCAAAGGACTGAGTGCTGCCGGGGCGTGCCCGGGGCGCCCCAGGGAGCGTCCCCGAGGCGTCGTCGGGGCGCGGACGGCGGCGCCAATCTGCCCCCTTGCAGCGTTTTCGACTGGCGGGCATTCTTCCTACAGAATGGATCCAGGAGCACAGTATGGCCTCAGCCGAGACAGTGAGGTCGCCGTCGGGCACCTCGGCCCTGGTGGTCGGTGGCGGCATTGCCGGCATGGCCGCGGGGCTCGCCCTCGCGCGCGCCGGCTGGCACGTGACGCTCTTCGAGCGCGCCGAGGCCTTTGGCGAAGTGGGTGCTGGCCTGCAGATGAGCCCCAATGCAAGCCGAGTGCTGCGCTGGCTGGGCGTGTTTGACGTCGTGGATGCGGTCGCGTTCCGCCCGGCCGCGGCCGAGATGCGGGACGGGACGGCCGGCACCTCGATTTACCGCGTCGATCTGGGCGCGCAGGCGGAGTCGCGATGGGGCGCGCCTTATCTCCACGTGCATCGGGCGGACCTGCACGCCGCGCTGGCCGAGGCAGCGCGCAAACACGGCGTCACGCTGGTGACCGGGGTTGTGGCCGAGAGCTATGGGAACCGGTCCGAGGGCGCGCGGCTCAAGCTCGCCGATGGCACGGTCCACACAGGCGATGTGCTGATCGCCGCTGATGGGCTGAACTCCGCGCTGCGCACTGTGTTGAACGGCAAGGACGCGCCCCAGTTTACGGGCCAGGTCGCCTGGCGCGGCACGGTGCCCGCGGACCGGCTGCCGGAGGGCCATGTCGCCCCGCAGGCCACCGTCTGGGCCGGGCCGGGGCGCCACTTGGTGACCTACTACCTGCGTGGCGGTAAACTCGTGAACTTCGTCGCCGTCGAAGAGCGCGCCATGGAGGCCGGAGAGGGCTGGAGCCACAAGGGCGATCCCGACAAGTTGCGTGCAGGGTTCGCGGGCTGGCATCCCGAGGTCGAGACGATCCTCGGCGCGGTCGAGGAGACCTTTGTCTGGGGGCTGTTCGAGCGGCCTGAGCAGGCCCGCTGGTGCGATGGCCGCACCGTGCTGATCGGCGATGCGGCGCATGCGATGCTGCCCTTTATGGCCCAGGGCGCGGCAATGGCGCTGGAGGATGTCGCCGTCTTGGTGCGCCGGCTGACCGAGGGCTCGGCCAAGATCGCGGACCGGTTGCTGGCCTTTGAGGATGAGCGCTTCCCGAGGGTTGCGCGCGTTCAGGCCCAGAGCCGGTCGAACGGCTTGCTGTTCCACAAGCGCACCGAGCTTGGCCGTCTGTTCTCGTGGGCGCCGATCGCCGCAGTGGCGTGGATTGCCCCGAACATCGCAGCCGCCCAGCTCGACTGGCTCTACGGCTACGATGCGGTTCAGGATCTCGCGGCGGTCTGAGCGCCCAGCCCGCCGCGTCTCGCGTCAGGACAAAGCTTTGGCCTGGGCCACCCAGCCATCGCGCTCGGCCCGTCCGGGGAAGCTCTTGGTGGCCGCATCCAGCCCGCGCAGATCCTCATCGGTGAAGGCGGCGATTTGGGCAAACTGGTAGACGCCCTTCGCGTTGAGCACCGACTCCATTTTGGGCCCCACGCCTTTGATCTTTTTGAGATCATCAACCTGGTCCGGGGTCTCCGTGAAGAGGTTTTTGGGGGCGGGGGCCGGCGGAAGGTCGGGCGCGTCCGCTTCAGCGGTTGTCTCCGGCTCGGCGCTCGCCTCGGCCGGCGGCTCGGCCTCCGCAGCCGGCGTGTCATCGGTGGTCTCCGACACCGGTTTGCGCTTCCAGCCCCAGATGACGTAGCCGACGGCCAGGCCGATCAAGAAGGCCTTGAACATGTTGAAGAAAAGCTCGGGCGTTCCGTATTCCATGGTTGTCCCTCCTCTGAGTGTTCCTCGTCTTGGGGTACGGTGACCCCGGCTTCAGTCGTCGATCCATTCAAAAGTGATCCGTCGGTTGCGTTGGCGCCCCTCGATCGTGTCGTTGGGTGCGATGGGCAGGGCTTCTCCGAACCCGGTGGCCCGCAGGGCGCCCCGCGGCACTCCGCGCGCCGCCAAGGCGCCCAAGACCGCCTGCGCACGCGCCTCGCTGAGCGCCAGATTGCGCTGGTCTGGCCCTTGCGCGTCCGTATGCCCGCCGATGTCCAAATGGCGCGAGGGTCCGCCGCCGCTCAGACAGGAGAGGCTTATGCCGGCGATGCGGTCGAGCACCCGTTCGCTCTCGGGCGCGAGCACGCTCTCGCCGCTCAGGAACTCCAGCCGCCGCGCGCGCTGGGCCGCCATGGTGGAACGCTGGCAAGCATCCACATCGGCCTCTGGTGGGAGCTCGGGCACCCAATGCCCGTCGCGCAGACGCTCGGGGGCGCCGGTCTCCGGCCCGATGCGGCGCGCGTCCCGGTCGGCGGGCATCTCCTTGCCCGTCGCGGCGATCTCCCAACCGTCGGGCAATGTGGCGACCAGCCAATGCTCTATCTCCGCGAGCTGCTGCCCGGGGGCCAGCTGTCCGCCGATCTCGAGCACCCCGCCGCCAACCGTGCCCTCGGCCGCGTCGTAGAGGCGGCCCAAGCGCCCGAGCGTGCCGAGAATGACCGTCCACTCGGCCGTGTCGCCATACCCGCCCGTGGCAAACTGGATCTCGCTGCCCGCCGCGGTTTCCGAGAGTGTCGCGGCCCCCTGGCGCACGGACAAGCCATCGGGCAGGATCCCTGTCGCAGTCAGCCGCCCGGAGCTGATGGCAAAGCTCAGCTCGGCCGGCAGCGGTGCCTCCTCGAGCGTCATCTCCAGCTCCCAATTCGGGCCGAGGGCTGCTCGCAGCGCCGATTGGGCCGAGCCGAGCGCAAAGCCGGGCTTGAGCTGCCCTTCGATGCGGATCACCCCGGCGCAGATCTCGATCCGGGCCCGCGCGATCCGCGGCAGCGTGACCGGCAAGGCCTCGAGCGCCAGGGTCCAGTCTTCCGCATCGCCGCCGACGCCCGAGACCAGGCTTGGATCGAACTGCGCGCTGGGGAAGGCGGTCTTCAGCGCCGATCGGCTGATGCCGGCTGGCACGCGCCCGGTGATCAGGGGCGGGCCGCTGGCGGGGATCTCGACCACCAATTCGGGCTGTTGCGGCGCCTCGGGCGCGCCAGAGGCGCCCCGGCCGTCGGCGGCGGCAGAGGCCGCGCTGGCAAAGGCCGCCGTCAGCGCGGCGCCAAGCAAGAATCCGATCATGCCCCTCATTCCGAGGGGGGCCGTTGGCTGCTTGATCGAACCGTCATCGCCTTTGCCATGGGCGAAGCTTAACGGTTTCGGTGGCGCGCGTCATTCCTCCTGCGCAGGTCGGCTGCGCGCGGTGATGGCCGAGCCGTCCGGCGCGATGCCGGTTGGCCGTGCACGCTTCAAACGCGCCTCGCGCAGGCTGATATAGAGGGTCGCGCCGATAATGATCGCCCCGCCCGCGGCGGTCCAACCGTCAATGACCTCGCCAAAGACGACATAGCCCATGCCCCCTATGGTCAGCAGGCGCAGATAGGAAAAGGGTGCGATGAACCCCGCGTCTCCAATCGCATAGGCCCGGATATCCGCATAGGTCCTGGCCCCAGAGCCCAGCACCAGCAGCCCTAACAGCGCCCAGGCGGCGGCGTCGGCCGGCAGATCCCAGACCAGAAGCGCCGGCGGCAGGGTCAGCACCGCCGGCAACAGCGTCGAGGAGACAAAAACCGCGTCGGTCCCGTCGACTTCGGAGATGCGCCGGCCGATGATCAGCGACGCTGCGAAGGCCAGCGAGGAGAGCAGCGCGATCACCATGGCAGGATCGAGCGCCGTGATCCCTGGACGCAGGATCACCATCGCCCCGACAAAGCCCGCCAGGATCGCAGACCAGCGCCGGATCCCCACCGCCTCGCCAAGAAACAGCATGGCGAACCCGGTGGCAAAGACCGGGGCCATAAAGAACAGGATGGTGGCGGTGGCCAGCGGCAGCTGCCAGATCGCATAGAACCCGGTGTTGAGCGCGATGCCGATCAGCACGCCGCGCGCGAGGTGCAGCTTCCACAGCGCGAACCGGAGCGTGTTCGCGCGCCGCTCTTTGCGCCACAGGAACGGGATCACCAGCACCGCCGCAAAGGCAGAGCGCAAAAAAGCCAGCATGGCGGTGTGCAAATCCGGCGTCAGCCAGCGGATCGAGGCGGTCATCACCGTGGCCGCGAACACCGAGGCAAGGAGCCACATCGCTCCACGCATGTTCTCGGACAGGGGTTCGCGCGCAGGCATTCGGCCTCCCGTGGCGGGCAAACTCTTGCTTTGCCCCGCGCAACTAGATCGCAGATATTGCCGGCTCGTCCAGCCCCTGGCCTGCATCGATTTAATGCAATTACATGGAAATCCGTCGCTTTAATCGGCGCCGCGCGGATGCGCCCGGCGGTGGACCTCCGTCAAGCGGACGCTGTCCACGGCGGTGTAGACTTGGGTGGTCGACAGCCTGGCGTGGCCGAGCAGTGTCTGGATCGCGCGCAAATCGCCGCCCGCCTCAAGGAGCTGCGTGGCAAAGGCGTGGCGCAGCGCATGGGGGGTGGCGGTGGCCGGCAGCCCCAGCATGCCGCGCGCCGACTGCACCGCCTTGCGCACCGTGTCGGCCGACAGCGGCCCGCCACGCACCCCGAGAAAGAGCGCCGCTGTGGGCTCGGGACGATAGGGGCAGGCGCTGCGATAAGCCTCGATCGCGGCACGCACCACCGGCAGGACCGGCACCGAGCGCGGCTTGCCGCCCTTTCCGATCACGCGGACGCTGTCGGCGAGCGGGGCGTCGCCCCAGCGCAGGCCAAGCCCTTCGGAGATCCGCAGCCCCGCGCCCCAGAGCAGCGTCAGCACGGCCCGGTCCCGCGCCCCGATCCAGTCTTCGGCGGGCGTGGTGCCGACCGTCTCGAGCAAGTCGCGCGCGTCCTCGGCCGGCACCGGGCGGGGCAGGCTGGGCTCGATCTTCGGTGTCTTTAGCCTGTGAACGGCGGGGCAGGCGATGCCGTCGGTCTCCTCGAGCCAGGCGAAGAACCCGCGCACCGCCGAGGTCGCCCGCGCCAGCGAGCGCCCGCCGCGCCCGCGCCCCCGCTCGGCCGCCATCCAGGCCCGGAAATCCGCCAACGACAGAGCGCCGAGCGTTGCCGGGGCCGGGTCGCCGCCCAAATGATCGGCCATAAAGGCCAACAGTCCGGCCACATCCGTGCCGTAGGCGTCGCGCGTGCTGGGCGCCAACCCGCGCGCGGCGAGATGGGCTTGCCAGCGGGTGAAGAGATCCGCGAGCGCGGGGGCGGTCAGCGCCGGTCCGCGCATCGATCCGGGGCGCTCCGGGCCCGTGTCACGCCGCGCCTTCGGGGTCGATGAACCGGCCCAACAGACGCTCGACAACCGATTTGAAAAAGATCAGCAACTCTGTGCCCTGATCGGGCGAGAACCGGTCCGGATCGGCTGAGCCGAACACCAAAAGGCTGTCTGCATCGGCGACGTTCATGCGCAGGATCGCCTCGGAGCGCACAGGGTTCAGCGGGCCGAAGAGCAGCTCGGCCTCGGCACTGGCTTCGCGCAGCACCACACCCTGGTCGATCGGGGTGCCGTCGAGCATTAGATAGGCCTCGACTGTGCCTTCGGGCAGGGCGATGACCCGGCCATCCAACCCTTCGCCAAGGCCGTCTGCGGGTCGGGCATCGTCCACATCGGCATCGAGGCAGAGCCGCGCCTCCTCGACCCCCAGGATCCGCGGTACATCGAGCGTCAAACAGCGCAGCAGCAGCTCGAGATCGTCCTCGCCCATCAGGGCCAGCACCGCCGCGTGGAGCTGACGGGTGCCAGCGACGTTCTCATAGGCCGCCGCGATCACCGAGCGATTGGCCTGGACAAGCCGCTTCAGCCGCTGCTCGAGCCGCGCCACCAGCCGGTCGCGCAGATCGACGATCTGGCGGTTCTCTTGTGCGGTGTCGCCGATCAGGGCCCGCATCACCTGATCGTCCTCGAGCACCAGGCGCGGGTCCGCGACGATCAGCGAGCGGATCAGATCGCGCTCATCGGTGTTGAGTTCGAAGCTGCCCGGCTGGCTGTCCATCACCGCCCTCAGCCCAAGATGGATTGACCGGTCTTCGCCCAGTCGGCCAGGAAGATCTCGAGCCCTTTGTCAGTCAGCGGGTGCTCGGCCAGTTTGCGCAGCACCCCCGGCGGCAGGGTGGCCACATCGGCGCCGATCTTGGCGGCCTCTTGCACATGGTTCACGCTGCGGATCGAGGCCGCGAGGATTTGCGTCTCGAAATGGTAGTTGTAATAGATCTGGCGGATGTCGGCGATCAGCTCCATGCCGTCGAGCGCGATATCATCGAGGCGTCCGATGAAGGGCGAGATGAAGGTCGCCCCGGCCTTAGCGGCCAGCAGAGCCTGATTGGCAGAAAAGCAGAGCGTGACATTGACCATATGCCCATCATCGCTCAGCGTCTTGCAGGCGCGCAGGCCCGCCCAGGTCAGCGGCACCTTGATGGCGATGTTGTCGGCGATCTTGGCCAACCGCTTGCCCTCGGCGATCATGCCTTCGGCATCGGTGGCGACCGTCTCGGCCGAGACCGGACCGGGCACGACGGAGCAGATCTCGGCGGTGACCTCGTCGATCTGGCGTCCGGATTTCAGGATCAGCGAGGGGTTGGTGGTGACCCCGTCCACAAGGCCCGTGGCGGCGAGGTCGCGGATCTCGGCGATGTCCGCTGTGTCGACAAAGAACTTCATGGGCGCTCTCGCGGATGGGGGCGGCAGGGGCCGAAGCCTAACTCGCGCGTACCATAGGCGAGGCGGGCCGGGCGGGCCAGCCCTCAAATCCGCCGCGCAGGAGCGGGGCGCGTGAGCGATCTCTTCGCTGACCCGGAGGCGTTTTCCGAGGCTCCGGCCCAGCGCGTTGCGGTGTGGGTGCCGGCCCCGCTCGACGGTGCGCTTGACTATCTGGCGCCCTCGGATATGCGCCTGTCGTCTGGCGATGTGGTCGAGGTTCCACTGGGAGGCCGGTTCCTGCTGGGCGTGGTGGTCGGGCCTGGCTGCGATGCGCTGCCCGATCGGCGCTTAAAACCGGTGCTGCGGCGGCTCGAGGTGCCGGGGCTCACCGAGGCCCATCTGCAGTTTCTGGCCCGGGCGGCCGACTATACCTTGACGCCGCCGGGCATGATGGCGCGGCTTGCGCTGAGGGCGCCCGAGCTCGGCCGCGCGCCCTCGGTCCGGCGCTACCTTAGCCGGGGAAGCGCACCGGTCGGCCGCATCACCCCGCCGCGCCAGGCAGTGCTCGATGCGTTGGCGGCGGCAGACGGTCCGATCGAGGCACGGGCATTGCGCGAGGCGAGCGGGGCCAGCGCGGCGGTTCTGAAAGGCCTGGTCGAAACCGGTGTCCTGGTCGAGCAGAAGATCGCCGAGGAGCGGCCCTATCCCGCGCTGTTCGGCCAGGCGCCGGGGCGTCATCTGAGCGCGGCACAGGCGACAGCGGCCAGCGATCTGCGCAGCGCCATCCAGAGCGGTCAGTTCGGCGCGGTGCTGCTGCGCGGCGTCACCGGTTCGGGCAAGACCGAGGTCTATCTCGAGGCGGTCGCCGAATGCATCGCCCAGGGGCGTCAGGCGCTGGTGCTGCTGCCCGAAGTGGCGCTGACCCCGGCCTTTCTCGAGCGGGTGCGGGCGCGCTTTGGCAACGAGCCTGCGACCTGGCACCACGGCATCCCGGGCGCCGAGCGGCGGCGGCTGTGGATGGCGGCGGCGCGCGGCCAGGTCCCTCTGGTCGTCGGCGCGCGATCGGCGCTGTTCCTACCCTTCAGGCGGCTCGGCCTCGTGGTGATCGATGAGGAGCACGAACAGAGCTACAAGCAGGAGGACATGGTCATCTACAATGCGCGGGACATGGCGGTGCTGCGGGCGCAACTCGAAGGCGCGGTCGCCGTGCTCGCCTCGGCCACCCCGTCGCTTGAGAGCTGGGCCAATGCCGAGGCCGGTAAGTACCGCCGGCTCGATCTGCCCGAGCGGTTTGGCCGTGCCGTGATGCCCGAGCTCGGCCTGATCGATCTGCGCGAGACGGCCCCGGCGCGCGATGCCTGGATCTCCGAGCCGCTCGAGGCAGCGGTGCGCGCCCGGTTGGCACGCGGCGAGCAGTCGCTTTTGTTTCTCAACCGTCGGGGCTATGCGCCGCTCACCTTGTGCCGCGCCTGCGGCCATCGCTTTGAATGCCCGAGTTGTGACGCCCGGCTGGTCACGCACCGTCTCCGCGCGCGCCTGCTGTGTCACCAGTGCGGGCATACCGAGCCGCTGCCGACTGCTTGCCCTGCCTGTGGGCGCACCGATCGCCTGGCCGATTGCGGGCCTGGCATCGAGCGCATCGCCGAGGAGGCGGCCCGGCTCTTTCCCGAGGCGCGCATCGCGCTCCTCTCCTCGGATCTTGTGCCCTCACCGGCCGAGATGACGGCGCGGCTGGCCGAGATCGCCGCGGGTGAGGCGGACATCGTCATCGGCACCCAGATCGTCGCCAAGGGGCACAACTTCCCGGCGCTGACCCTGGTCGGCGTGGTCGATGCGGATCTTGGCCTCCAAGGGGGCGATCTCCGGGCCGCCGAGCGCACCTTCCAGCTGTTGTCCCAGGTGGCCGGGCGCGCCGGGCGTGCGGACCGGCGCGGCGTGGCGCTGATCCAGACGGCCAATCCCGATCACCCGGTCATGAGGGCGATGCTCTCGGGCGAGGCCGAGGCGTTTTGGGCGGCCGAGGCCGAGGCGCGCCATGCGGCCGGCGCCCCGCCGTTTGGGCGCTTGGCGGGCATCGTCGTCAGCGGCCTCGACGAGCCACGGGTCTGGGAGGTCGCCAATGCGCTCGGCCGGGCCCGAGCGATCCTCGACCGGGCCGGCGCCGAGCTGTTCGGCCCCGCCCCGGCCCCAATAGGCCGAATCCGCGGGCGCATCCGGGTGCGTCTGCTGATCAAGGCGCCGAAAGGTGTGGCTCTTCAGCCGGCACTGCGCAGCTGGCGCGCCAGCGTGAAGATCCCTGCGGCCGTGCGCGTCGCCATCGATATCGACCCGCAGAGCTTTCTCTGAGGGCCTCTCCGGCGCGCCGGTCGCGCGGCGCGTTCGGTCTCAAATCGACCGGAGCCGAGCGGCTCAAAACCGCGGCCAGCGCCCCGGGCCAAAGCGCTCGACCAAAGCGCGAAGCTGCTCGAGCCGCACCGGTTTGGCCAGCAGATCGTCCATCCCGGCCTCGAGACAGCGGGCCCGGACCTCGTCGTCGAGATGGGCGCTGATCCCGATGATCGGCGTCGGCGGACCAGGCCGCTCGCGCTCGCGGCTGCGGATGCGTCGGGTGGCCGCGACGCCGTCCAGCACCGGCATCTGCACGTCCATCAGCACCATATCAAAGGCCCCCTCGCTCCACAGCGTGACCGCGTCCTCTCCGTTGATCGCGATTTCTGAGTGGACGCCTTGGAGCCCGAGCAGCGCCGACATCACCTGGGCGCTGGTCACATTGTCCTCGGCATAGAGCACGCGGAGCAGGGCCGAGGAGCCACTGCGCGCCTCGGCGCCCGATGGCGGCTCGGGCAGCGGAATGCTGAGCTCCTCGGCCCAGAGACGCCCCGCCCCGGTGCCAAGTCGTGTATGGCCGCCGAGCCGGCCCACAAGCCAGGCGGTGCGCGCGACAAGAAGCGCGCGCTCGCGGATCTGTGTGGCCGTCAATTGCCCCGCATTGCTGTCGGAGGACACCGCCAGGCTCACGCGCAGCCCGTCCTGGTCCGAGTCGATCTCGACCGAACAGCCGGGTCGTGGTCCCAACAGCGCGGTGTGGATCAGCAGCCGCACGGCGCCGCGCAGATAGTCGGGATCGACGTTGACCGTGCCGCCCAGGCTCGGATGCACGCTCAGCGGCACCTGACCCTCGGCAACGCCGCTGTCCCGGCACGCCGCGCGCCGGGCCGAGGTGGCGATCGAGACGATATCGGCCAGCCGGGCTTGGGGCAGACGGCCGAGTGCCGGCTCGTCGCTGATCTTGGCCTCGATATCGGTAATCGTGGGCAGCTCGGCATGAATGTCTGGGCGCCTAGCCTGTACGCCCTGGTTTATCGCCGCCTCGCCCGAAATGTCGATGAACGCGCCGAACAACAGCGGCTCGCCACTCGGCCCCCGGCGCACGCTGATCAGGTCGCGCACCATCAGCACCCGGCCGCGGGCATCGATCATTCGATAATCAAAGACGTGGTCCGAGCCGACATTGCTGCTGTCGATGCAGAACTGCACGACATCGTTCCGGTCCTCGGGGTGGATCGTGTTCTGCCAAAAATCCGGCTCGGCCCAGCGCCCGGGAGGATAGCCGAACACCTGCTTGCTGGAGCGGGACACATGCAGAAACTCGGGTCCCGGCAGGCGTGCGTGCCAGGTAACCAGTCCCGCTAGCGCCGGCAGATCATCCAGCCTAGTCATCGGTAGATCGGTTTTCGCTCATGGTCACTTATATCGTCCGATCTTTCGGCGTGGCGAGATCAAATGCGCCAGGCGGTGGTGCTCAAGGCCGCTGGGCCGGCGATGCGACGATCTGACCGTCACGCGCCGCACCCCTGCCCGCCATGCTGTCGGGGCGGGATCCGGCCGCAGGGATCGCCGTTGGCGCTCAATTGCTGCGGCGCAGTTGCAAGGGCGAAGGCGGTGTGCTAGCGAGCGCTCGGCGCGGGGGGTGGCTTAGCAGCACTTCCGAGCTTGACCCCGCGTGTGGGCCGCGAGGAGGGAACCGGACCGTGTCTCAATCCACCAGTTTGACCGCAAGTGTCGCCGGACGGTACGCCACCGCGCTGTTCGAGTTGGCCTCCGATGCGGGCACTCTTGAGACGGTCGAGCAGGATGCCGCGGCGCTGACCGCCGCCCTCGCCGACAGCGCCGAGCTGACCAGCGTGATCCGCAGCCCCGTCTATGGGCGCGACGAGCAGGGCGCCGCGATGGCCGCCATGGCGCAGGCGATGGGTCTGTCGGACACGATGCGCAACCTCATGGGCTTGATGGCGGCCAAGCGGCGCCTGTTCGTGCTGCCCGAGGTGTTGGAAATCTTCGGCGAACTGCTGGCCGAGCACCGCGGCGAGGTGACGGCCGATGTGACCGCCGCGCGGCTGTTGTCGGATGCGCAGATCGAGAGCATCAAGAGCACGCTTGCCGCCTCGCTCTCGCGCCAGGTGAAACTGAACATCACGATTGACCCCGCAATCCTCGGTGGTCTGATCGTCAAAGTGGGCTCACGGATGATCGACACGTCGCTCCGGTCGAAGCTCAACGGTCTGCAAAATGCAATGAGAGAGGTCGGGTGAGATGGGCATCCAGGCATCGGAAATTTCTGCGATCCTCAAGGAGCAGATCAAAAATTTCGGGCAAGAGGCCGAGGTCTCGGAGATTGGCCGGGTGCTCTCGGTCGGCGATGGCATCGCGCGCGTCTATGGCCTCGACCAGGTCCAGGCCGGTGAGATGGTCGAGTTCCCGGGCGGCATCCGCGGCATGGCGCTGAACCTCGAAGCCGACAATGTCGGTATCGTCATTTTCGGCTCGGACCAGGACATCAAGGAAGGCGACACGGTCAAGCGCACCAACGCCATCGTGGACGTGCCCGCCGGCAAGAGCCTGCTTGGCCGCGTGGTCGATGGCCTTGGCAACCCGATCGACGGCAAGGGCCCCGTAAGCTTTGAGGAGCGCCGCATCGCCGATGTGAAAGCGCCCGGCATCATCCCGCGCAAATCGGTGCACGAGCCGATGGCCACCGGCCTCAAGGCCATCGACGCTCTCATCCCGATCGGCCGCGGCCAGCGCGAGCTGATCATCGGCGACCGACAGACCGGCAAGACCGCCGTGGCGCTCGACACGATCCTGAACCAGAAGAGCTACAACGAAGCTGCGGGCGATGATGAGAGCAAGAAGCTCTATTGCATCTATGTCGCCGTCGGCCAGAAGCGCTCGACGGTGGCCCAGTTCGTGAAGGCGCTCGAGGACCGCGGCGCCATGGAGTACTCGATCGTCGTGGCCGCCACCGCCTCCGAGCCGGCGCCGATGCAGTACCTGGCGCCTTATGCCGCCTGCGCCATGGCCGAGTATTTCCGCGACAACGGCATGCACGCGCTGATCATCTATGATGACCTCTCGAAGCAGGCCGTCGCGTATCGTCAGATGTCGTTGTTGCTGCGCCGTCCTCCGGGGCGTGAGGCTTATCCGGGCGACGTGTTCTATCTGCACTCGCGGCTGTTGGAGCGCGCGGCGAAGCTGAACGAAGACAATGGCGCGGGCTCGCTGACCGCGCTTCCGGTCATCGAGACCCAGGCGGGCGACGTGTCGGCCTATATCCCGACCAACGTGATCTCGATCACGGACGGGCAGATCTTCCTCGAGACCGATCTCTTCTATCAGGGCATCCGACCAGCGGTGAATGTCGGTCTGTCGGTGAGCCGCGTGGGCTCCTCGGCCCAGACCAAGGCGATGAAATCGGTGGCCGGCAAGATCAAGCTCGAACTGGCCCAGTACCGCGAGATGGCCGCCTTTGCACAGTTCGCCTCGGATCTCGACGCCTCGACCCAGCAACTGCTGAACCGCGGCTCGAAGCTGACCGAGCTGTTGAAGCAGCCGCAATACACACCGCTGACCAATGCCGAACAGGTCTGTGTGATCTATGCGGGGACGCAGGGCTATTGCGACGATATGGCGATCTCGGCGGTCGGCCATTTCGAGCAGGAGCTGCTCACCGAGCTTCGCAACAAGCACGGGGATCTGCTGACGGATATCCGCGACAACGACCGCAAGATCGACGGCGATCTGGCGGACAAGATCAAAGTGGTGATCGAGAACGTGAAGCGGACGCTCGCCTGAGGCCTGCGCTAAGATCGGGGGAGCGGGCGGTATGCCGAGCCTCAAGGACCTGAAGAACCGGATCAACTCGGTCAAATCGACCCGGAAGATCACCAGCGCCATGAAGATGGTGGCCGCCGCCAAGCTGAAGCGCGCGCAGGAGGCCGCCGAGGCCGCGCGCCCCTATGCCGAGCGGTTTGACGCGGTGCTCGGCAATCTAACGCGCGCCGCCAAGGACAGCCCGACCGCCCCGCGCCTCTTGGCCGGGACCGGCAAGACGGATGTGAAGCTGTTCGTGGTGGCGACCGCCGAGCGCGGGCTCTGCGGCGGCTTCAACGGCCAGATCGTACGGAAAGCGCGCGCCGATATCCTGGCGCATCAGCAGGCGGGCGGTACGGTCAAGATCTTGACCGTCGGTCGCAAGGGCCGCGATATCCTCAAGCGGGATTTTGCGCATCTGCTGGTCGGCCATGTGGATCTTAGCCATGTGAAACGCCTCGGCTACAGCGATGCCTCCGGGATCGCCGAGGACGTGCTCGCGCGCTTTGACGCCGGTGAGTTCGACGTGGCGGTGCTCTACTACAACAAGTTCAAGTCGGTGATCACGCAGATCCCCACGGGTCAGCAGCTGATCCCGGCCGATGTGGGCGAGGCCCCTGAGGCCGATGCGGAGGGCGCCTCGGTCGGCTATGAATACGAGCCCGAGGAGGAGGCGATCCTGGCGGATCTGCTGCCCCGCAATCTTGGCGTTCAGGTTTTCCGTGCCTTGCTCGAGAACGCGGCTTCGGAACAGGGCGCGCGCATGTCCGCCATGGACAACGCCACCCGCAATGCCGGCGAGATGATCGATCGGCTGACCATCCAGTATAACCGGTCGCGCCAGGCCGCGATCACCAAAGAACTGATCGAGATCATCTCGGGCGCCGAGGCGCTTTGATCCAACGACGACGAGGAGACGGGACATGACGCAGGCTGTCGGCAAAATCGCGCAAGTTATCGGTGCCGTCGTCGATGTGAAGTTCGACGACCATCTTCCGGCGATTCTGAACGCGCTCGAGACCGAGAACCGCGGCAATCGCCTGGTGCTCGAGGTGGCGCAGCATCTCGGCGAAAACACCGTGCGCTGCATCGCCATGGACGCGACCGAGGGTCTGGTCCGCGGCTCGGAAGTGCGCGACACCGGCTCGCCCATCTCGGTTCCGGTCGGCAAATCGACGCTGGGGCGTATCCTCAACGTGATCGGTGAGCCGGTCGATGAGGGCGCGGATGTCGACGCCGAGGAGCGCCGTCCGATCCACCAGCCGGCCCCGGATTTCGTCGCCCAGTCGACCGATGCGGCGATGCTCGAGACCGGCATCAAGGTCGTCGACCTGCTGGCCCCCTATGCCAAGGGCGGCAAGATCGGCCTCTTTGGCGGTGCCGGTGTCGGCAAGACCGTGCTGATCATGGAGTTGATCAACAACATCGCCAAAGGCCATGGCGGCTTCTCGGTCTTCGCTGGGGTCGGCGAGCGGACCCGCGAGGGCAACGATCTCTACCACGAGATGGCCGACTCGGGCGTCATCAAGCTCGACAACTTGGCGGAATCGAAGGTGGCGCTGGTCTATGGCCAGATGAACGAGCCGCCGGGTGCGCGGGCCCGCGTCGCGCTGACCGGCCTGACGCTCGCCGAGCAGTTTCGCGACGAGTCGGGCACCGACGTGCTGTTCTTCGTCGACAACATCTTCCGCTTCACGCAGGCGGGCTCCGAGGTGTCGGCGCTGCTCGGCCGCATCCCCTCGGCGGTGGGCTATCAGCCGACGCTGTCCACGGACATGGGCGCGCTGCAGGAGCGGATCACGTCGACCAAGCAGGGCTCGATCACCTCAGTGCAGGCGATCTACGTGCCTGCGGATGACCTGACCG
>JBCCZI010000094.1:0-17546 GCA_039187815.1 Pseudomonadota bacterium
GCGATCCATCGGCCAGCGGAACCGCTGGACGCACCGCATAGTCCTGAAATCCCATGCGGCTGTAATAGGCCAGTCCAACACGGTTGTCGGCCCGGATCGTCGCATTGAGCGCGATCAAGCCGGCGTTCTTCGCACGCGATGACGTCTCGGCAAAGAGGGCCCGTCCGGTCCCCGGCCGCGGCGCGGTCTGTCGCGCAAACGACGCGATATCGCCCCAGCCTTCGGGCAAGTCCGAATTGAGTCCAACGGATTGGAAACCAAGGGCACCGGTGCTGTCCTCGGCCATCAGGCAGAGCAGGGCACTGGGACCGGCGATGTACCAATCCGCCAAATCCTCAGGCGTCAGCGGTGTTTCAAGCGCAGTCGTGCCGCCCGCAGCGATGATCACGTTCAGCAGATCCGCCAGGGCGGGCGCATCTGCGGCGATGGCGGGGCGGACACGGATCGGATCGGTCATTCGGCTTCATCCTCATAGCCCACAAGGTTCAGGGGGCGGGCGGCGACACCGTTCAGGCGGCACCAGCGCACCAGCGCCTCTTCGCGCCCATGGGTGACCCAGACCTCCTGGGGCGCCAGCTCGTCGATCGTGTCGGTCAGCCCGCCCCAGTCGCAATGGTCCGAGATGACCATCGGCAGCTCGGTTCCGCGTTGCTTGGCCCGGGCGCGGATCTGCATCCAGCCAGAGGCAAACCCGATCAACGGATCGGGAAAGCGTTGGGCCCATTTCGCAGCAAAGGCCGAGGGCGGTCCGAGCACCACAGCGCCGGCGAAGTCGCCCTTGCGCCCACGCTCAACCGTCGCGCTGGCGAGCGGCCCGAGCGCCACGCCTTCCGCCTCATAGTAATCGCAGAGCTTCTTCAACGCGCCGTGGATGTAGATCGGGGCGTTATAGCCCGCGGCCCGCAGCAGACGGATGACCCGCTGGGCTTTGCCGAGCGCGTAGACGCCGACCAAATGCGCGCGGTCCGGAAACTGCGTCAGCGATAACAAGAGTTTTCCAACCTCTGCCATCGGGTCGGGGTGGCGAAACACCGGCAGACCGAAGGTCGCTTCGGTGATCAGCACATCGCCTGCCACGGGCTCATAGGGCTCCGAGGCCGGATCAGGGCCGCGCTTGTAGTCGCCCGTCACAACGATCCGTAGCCCGCCGGCCTCGACCGCGATCTGAGCTGAGCCGAGAATATGCCCGGCCGGTTGAAAGCTGACCCGCACGCCGCCGAGATCGGTGGTTGCCCCCCAATCCGCAGCCTGAGTGCTCTCGGCATGGGTCTCTCCATAGCGGATCGCCATGATGTCGAGCGTGCGGCGCGTGGCCAGCACCGCCCCATGTCCGGCGCGCGCATGGTCCGCATGGCCATGGGTGATCAGCGCCCTCGACACCGGGCGCACCGGGTCAACCCAAAAATCGCCCGGCGGGCAATAGAGCCCGGCCTCGGTCGGATGGAGCAGTTCGTCCGCGCGCATAACTGGGTTGTACTGCACTCGGTCCCTGCCAACAGCCCTCAATTCTCCAACGCGTGGCACCACACGGCGACGTCATGTGGCACCGGCCAGCCTGTTGTCATACACAATTTGTCGGGATAGCGTTTGCCTAGAACAGAGGCGGACGGGCGACGCCGGTCCCGCCACAGCACAGGGAACCAACCGATGAAAAAGCTCCTTCTCGGCAGCGCCATGGCGCTTGCGCTCGTGGCCGCCCCGGCCAGCGCCAAGACCTTCAAATGGGCCTTCCAGGGCGATGTGCAGTCGCTCGATCCGCATGGGCTGAACGAGACGTTCACCCTGGGCTATCTCGGCAATGTCTATGAGGGGCTGACGACCTATGACAGCGAACTCCAGCTGAAGCCAGCCCTGGCCGAGAGCTGGGAGAACACCGCGCCCACGACCTGGATCTTCAACCTGCGCAAGGGCGTGAAGTTCCACAACGGCAATGACCTGACCGCGGATGACGTGATCTTCACCTGGCAGCGCTCGCTGACCGAAGGCTCGGACATGAAGGGCTATGGCTCCAAGATCGCCGAGGCCACGAAGATCGACGACCACACGGTCGAGATCACCACGCCGAACCCCAACCCGATCCTGCCGCGCGACCTGCAGTTCCTCTACATCATGGACAAGGAGTGGGCTGAGGAGAACGGCGCGGTTGAGGCCACCAGCCCCCAGGCCGGCGATGAGACGGCGACATATGCCGCACAGAACGCCAACGGCACCGGCCCGTTCAAGGTCATCGAGCGTCAGGCGGACGTAAAGTCGGTCTTTGAGCGCTATGACGGCTATTGGGGCTCGCCTAAGACCAACGTGACCCGGGTCGAGTTCACGCCGATATCGCAGGCCGCGACGCGCGTTGCAGCGCTGATCTCGGGCCAGGTTGATTTGGTCTATCCGGTGCCGGTGCAGGATTGGGAGCGTCTGGACGGCGCCGAGGGGGTCGAGCCGCTGACCGGCCCCGAGGCGCGCACGATCTTCCTCGGCATGGACCAGAGCCGGGATGAGCTGCTCTATTCGAACATCAAGGGCACGAACCCGTTCAAGGACATCCGCGTCCGCCAGGCTTTCGCCCATGCGATCAGCCTGGATGCGATCCGCGACAAGGTGATGCGCGGGGCCTCGACGCCCACGGGCCTGCTGGTCGCGCCGCAGATCAACGGGTTCAACGGCGATCTGAACACGCCCTATGCCTTTGATCCCGAGAAGGCCAAAGCGCTGTTGGCCGAGGCCGGCTATCCGGATGGCTTCGAGGTAGGCATGGACTGCCCCAACAACCGCTATGTGAACGACGAGCGGATCTGCCAGGCGGTGGCGGGCTTCCTCGCCCGGGTCGGCATCAAGGTCGATCTGAACGCGCAGCCCAAGTCGAAATACTTTGCCAAGGTGTTGGCACAGAACAACTACGACACCTCGTTCTATCTGCTGGGCTGGACCCCTGGCACGATCGACAGCCACAACCCGCTGAACAACCTATTGTCCTGCCAGGACTCGGATATCGGCGCGGGGCTCTTCAATCTCGGCAACTACTGCAACGAGCGCGTCTCCGAGATCACCAAGCTGGTTGAGGGCGAGACCGATCCCGCCAAACGCCAGGCGCTGATCGACGAGGGTTTCCAGATCGTCAAGGACGAGTACGGCTATCTGCCGCTCCACCAGCAGCCGCTGAGCTGGGGTATCCGCTCGGGCCTCGAGGTCGCCCAGCGCCCGGACAACGTGCTTGACTTCCGCAACGTGGTCATGCCGTAAGGCGGCCTTCTTCTCGGGCCTGGCCCGGGACCCAAACAGCACCGAGGTCCCGGGTTCGCGCCCGGGACCCTTTTGCGAAGGCGGCCATGGCGCACTTTATCCTCAACCGATTGATACCGGCCATCTGCGTGGTGACCCTGTTGGCGCCGTTCCTGGTCGTCGCCGGAGTGGCGGCCCTCGGTGCCGATCCGGTTGAGATCGATGAACGTCTCGCCGAGGGTTCGCCGTTTGCGGTCCGAGACCTCACGCACGACGGCTGGGCGCTTGCCTGCTTTGCGTCTGGCGGCACGTACTATCCGTCAGCCGAAGGCAAGCTCTGGGCCGCATGCGGCGATGTCGGCGAAGCCACGTCACCCCTTGGCTTGATCGTCATCGGCGATGGGGGACAATGCCACCGCTTCAGCTCTGATCACTCCCCACTGATACCTTCGCAGTGCGTGAGCTCGGAAAGCCACCCAGAGCTTGCCCTACTCCTCACCGAAGCCGGGATAGATCTCAGGTGATCGTATTTATCTTCAAGCGACTGATGCAGTCGGTGCTCGTGATGCTCACGGTCGCGCTGATCGCATTTGCGCTATTCCGCTTTGTGGGCGATCCGATCAACAACCTGGTGGGCCAGGACACCTCGCTGGTCGAGCGGGAGGCGCTGGCCGAGCGGCTTGGGCTGAACGATCCGTTCGTGGTGCAGTTCTGGCACTTTGTGCAGAACGCAGCCCAGGGAGACTTCGGGTTCTCTTACAAACACCGCAAGCCGGTTATCGACCTGATCAAGGAGCGGTTTCCCGCTACACTCGAGCTGTCGATTGTCTCTGCCGTCCTTGCGCTGGCCATCGGCATTCCGATGGGGATCTATACGGCGCTCAACCGCAGGGGACTGATCAGCCGCGCCTTCATGACCCTCTCTTTGATTGGCGTCTCCCTGCCGACCTTTCTGATCGGCATCCTGTTGATCCTGGCCTTTGGCGTGCAATTGCGCTGGCTGCCGGCTTTCGGGCGTGGCGAGGTAGTGGATCTCGGCGGTTGGACCACGGGGCTGCTGACCGCATCTGGGCTGCAATCGATCATCCTGCCGGCGATCACGCTCGCGGTCTTTCAGATGACGCTGATCGTGCGCCTGGTGCGCGCCGAGATGCTCGAGGTCATGCGCACTGACTATGTCCGCTTTGCCCGGGCGCGGGGCTTGCCCTCGCAGCTAATCAATTTCCGCATCGCGCTCAAGAACACACTCGTTCCGGTGATCACGATCATCGGGTTGCAGGTCGGCTCGCTGATTGCCTTTGCCATCATCACCGAGAGCGTCTTTCAGTGGCCTGGCATGGGGCTGTTGTTCATCCAGGCGGTCATGGAAGTCGATATCCCTGTGATGGCCGCCTATCTGATGTTGATCGCCTTCGTCTTTGTCGTGATCAACCTCGTCGTCGACATCCTCTACGTGGTCGTTGATCCGCGTCTGAGAGTGCAATCATGAGCGTGCCTAAAACGGCTGCGGGCCGCTTTTTCGACAGCGATTTGTGGCACAGCTTCATCCGCTCGCCTCTGGCGATGATTGCGGCGTTGATGACGGTGGTGATGATCGGCGCAGCGGTTTTTGCACCGCTGATCGCGCCCTTCGATCCGTTCGATCTCAGCCAGGTGGATCTTCTCGACAGCCTGTTGCCTCCGTCCTGGGAACCGGGTGGAGACCCCAAATACCTGCTCGGCACCGATGACCAGGGCCGGGATGTCTACTCGACCATTCTCTACGGCGCGCGGATCTCGCTGGCGGTCGGCGTGTTCTCGGTGATCCTGGCGATGGTGATGGGCGTGCTCATCGGTCTGATCGCTGGCTATGCCGGAGGATGGGTCGACACAGTCCTGATGCGCATCGCCGACATCCAGCTCTCGTTCCCGGCCATCCTGATTGCGCTGCTGATCGACGGCGTGGCGCGCGGGATCCTGCCGCGCGAGAGCCATGACCAGCTCGCGATCTATGTGCTGGTGCTGGCGATCGGGCTGTCGTTCTGGGTGCAGTATGCGCGAACGGTCCGCGGCTCGGTGATGGTCGAGCGTGCCAAGGAGTATGTGCAGGCCGCCCAGGTGATCGGCCTGCCCGATGCGCTGATCCTGTGGCGCCATGTGCTGCCAAACGTCATGGGCCCGGTTCTGGTGATCGCAACGATCCAGCTGGCGCTCGCCGTGATCACCGAGGCCACGCTGTCGTTTCTTGGTGTCGGGGTGCCGCCCACTTCGCCGTCGCTGGGCACGCTGATCCGCATCGGCAACGATTTCCTCTTTGCCGGCGAATGGTGGATCACGATCTTCCCCGGCATTGCGTTGGTCGTCTTGGTGCTCGCAGTCAATCTCTTGGGTGACTGGCTGCGTGATGCTCTTAACCCCAAGCTGCGCTGACGGAGGTCCTATGCTGTCCTGTCCTATGCGGGGTGAGTCGTGAACGAGGCAGCCCAGCCAGGCCCCGCTGATCCAGCCGTTTTGGATGTGGCGCAGCTTGAGGTCACCTTCGCCTCGCGCCGCGGCGATGTGCGCGCGGTCAAGGGCATCGATCTGGCTGTCGCTCCGGGCGAAATCCTGGGCGTGGTGGGCGAGAGTGGGGCAGGCAAATCGACCATCGGCAATGCGATCATGGGGCTGCTCGAGCCACCCGGGCGGCGCGACGGCGGCAAGATCCGACTAAAGGGCGATGCCGTCCAGGATCTCGACCAGGAGGCCATGCGCCGGGTCCGCGGTAAGCGCATCGCGATGATCTTTCAAGATCCGCAAACCTCGCTCAACCCGCTGCAAACCATCGCCGAGCAGCTGATCGACACGATGCGGACCCATTTGCCGCTCGGCCAGCGCGATGCGCGGGCCCGTGCCATCGACCTGCTCGCACAAGTGGGCATCCCCGACCCTGCCGGCCGCGTCGATGACTATCCGCACCAGTTTTCGGGTGGCATGCGCCAGCGGGTGGTGATTGCGCTCGCGCTCTGCGCCGATCCCGAGGCGATCATCGCCGATGAGCCGACCACGGCGCTCGACGTCTCGATCCAGGCGCAGATCCTCGATCTGTTGCGAGGCCTGGTGCGCGAGCGCGGCGTGGGCATGATCCTCATCACCCACGATATGGGTGTGATTGCCGAGACGGCTGACCGCGTCGCGGTCATGTACCGCGGCGATGTGGTGGAGGTCGGGCCGACGGCCAAGATCCTGCGCGATCCCGACCATCCCTACACCCGCAGCCTGATCGCCGCGGTCCCCCGCTCGGACATCAAGATCGAGCGCTTCCCGGTGGTCGAATACATTGAAAAGGCCGAGGTGGCGCGTGAGCCGATTGATCTCTCCACCCATTGGTTGGGAGAGGGACGGCGCGTCGGTGGAGCCACGGGGTCCTTGGTGCAGGTCGAGGATCTGACCAAGTTTTTTGGCTCGATCAGCGTGATTGGCCGGCGCAAGGGTTTGACCGCCGTCGACAGCGTCAGTTTCGAGATTGCCGAGGGCGAGAGTTTCGGGATCGTCGGCGAATCCGGATCGGGCAAGTCGACCATCGCCCGGATGATCTCGGGCATCTATTCGACAACCTCCGGGCGGATCTTGTTCGATGGGGCGGAGCTGACCGCGATCCGCGATCGGCGTGAGTTGAACCGCCACCGCCGGCAGATGCAGATGATCTTCCAGGATCCCTATTCGAGCCTCAATCCGCGCCTGCGCGT
The DNA here is from genome assembly GCA_039187815.1 of Pseudomonadota bacterium. GTDB lineage: Bacteria > Pseudomonadota > Alphaproteobacteria > Rhodobacterales > Rhodobacteraceae > Thermohalobaculum. Next base: position 6,921 of record JBCCZI010000094.1, read on the forward strand.
GCTCGACATCGTGGCCGAGCCGATCCGCTTTCATGGCTTGGCCGACGGGCGGGCCGCCACCGAGGCGATCGTGCGCGACCTGCTCGAACATGTGGGCTTGGGCGCCGCGGCGGCGCTCAAATATCCGCACGAGTTCTCGGGCGGGCAGCGCCAGCGCATTTCCATCGCCCGTGCGCTCGCGACGCGCCCGCGGTTCTTGATCTGCGACGAGCCGACTTCGGCGCTCGATGTCTCTATCCAAGCGCAGATCCTGAACTTGCTAAAGGACCTGCAAGAAGAGCTGGGCCTGACGCTTCTGTTCATCTCGCATGACCTGCCGGTCATTCGCCAGATGTGCGACCGGGTCGGCGTGATGAAGGCGGGACGGATGCTGGAGATCGCGCAGACCGAGCAGCTGTTCGAAGCGCCAGAGCACGACTATACGCGGCACCTCCTCGATCTGATGCCGCGCATGGAGCGGATCCCTGCCTGACCCCTGCCGGTCCGCACGAAAATGGGCCGCAGCACGCCGCGACCCATGAGGGCATCGTTGGTTGTGGCCTCGCTTAGGCGAGCAGGTCCTCGCTGAACTGGAACTGCACATCGCCTGAGGTGAGATCGAAGCTGCGGGTGACAACCTCGTCCGCCTGGTCGATGGCCCCGCTGCCGTCGCGGTCGACGCCGATCTCGACCTCGAGCCCGGTCGCGCCGCTGGGCACCGTCAAGGCCGTTGCGGCGAGGGACAAGCCTTCGGGGCCCACGGTGACCGAGGGGTCCGAGATGTCGATCAGATCGGCAACACCGGTCCCCGAGGCATCGGTCGCGCGGACCGTGAAGTCCAGGATTGGCCCCGCATCGATCACGCCAGGGTCGCCATCGGCGATCAGATCCCGCAGACCGAATGGCGCCATGTCAAAGACTTGCACTCCGTCGGGCTGGAGTTCGTCGAGGATCGCGCCCTTTTCGAAGAACAGCGAGCCGTCGATGATCAGGATGTCCTGGTTGTTATCGAGGCTGTCCACAAAGACGATGTCGAGATCGGTCGCAGTCCCGTTGATCTCAAACTGGTCGGTGCCCGTTCCGCCAGCCCCGGGCAGCACCACCTCGGTCACGCTCGAGCCGCCGCTCAGCGCCGCCGGATCGATGGTTGCCGAGGTCAACGAGGGATAGTCGGTGGGATCGAACAGGAAAGCGGTCGTGAAGGTCGCGCCGTCGCCCGGCTCGTAGATCAGGCTCGGATCCACGGTCTTGTAAGGCAGGCTGCCAACCACCGCCTGGATCTCAGCCGTGCTGAGCGCGTTGTTCAACACCCAGATCTCGGTGCCAAAATCCGGCGTGTTGATCTCCATGATGCCATTGGTCTGGTCGAAAAACGTGACCGTGATGGCGCGTTGGTTGAAGGCGAGCTGGTTGAAGTCCACGCCCGGGAACACGGCGGCACCGGTGTCCGCATCGATGATGTCGCCAAAGCCATTCGCGAGGATGGTTCCGATCTCGAGCGTCTGGCCCGCACCGGCATTGGCATTGAGGACCCCGGATAGGTCGACCGGCTCGCGGTGGAAGAAGGCCCCCTCAAGCTTCACAGCGTCTCGGCGGCCGCTCAACTCGACCACATTGTCCACATCGCCCGAGACCTGGAACTCGAAGAGACCGGGCGTGATGGCGCCGAACTGGGTGCCCATCCCCGGCTCGGCGACGATGCCGAGACGCCCCTCCACGACCTTGTCACCAGCGGTGTCGCCAAACTCGGGCTGGTTGTTGTTCAGCGTTTCCGAGTACCCGGTGCTGGCGGTCATCAGGATGGTCTGGTTGGTGTCCTTGCCGGCCGCGTCCAGATAGGCGGCGGCATCGGCCAAGGCCTCGCCGACGCTCATGGTGTCCGAAAACCCGGCGGGAGTGTCGAAGACATTGGCAAACAGTCCGCTGGCGCCGAGATCGATCGCGGCGGCGGCAATGGTCGCCGCAGTCAGCGGAGCGCCTCCGGTATCCGTCTCGATCACGCGGTTGCGGGTCGGATCGCCCGTGTCGCGGCTGTTGGTAAAGACGACGATCTCCTGGTCGCCACGGCCCTCGGATGTCAGCTGTATTGCCAGATCGGCCAAACTCTCCAGCGCCGCATCCACTTCGGTGCCGATGGCGCCCGAGCCGTTGTTGTCCGCGGTGCCGAAGCCCTCAGTGTTGGTGGCCTTGGCCGAGACATCGATGATGACGGCGATCGCCTGGCTCTCGGCCTGCTGTCCGATCGCTTCGCCCGAGATCTGGATCTGGTTGGTGACAAGGCCCGCATCGATGTCGGTGCGCGCCTCGGCGATGCCGAGCACGATATCACCCGAGAGGCCGGTTGCATCGACATCGCTGTCGGCGACGGTGTCGCTGCCCTGGCTCTGCAACGTGAAATCGAAGCCCGGCTGGCTGACCACTTGGATCCGGTAGGTGCCATCGGTCAGCCCGTCAAAGCTGTAGAGCCCATCGCCATCGGTCACGGCCGTCATGCCCGTGGCGACGAAGGCCCCCGAGAGGTCCGCCTCGAACAGCTCCACCGTGAAGCCGGCGGCGCCTTGCTCGCCCGCATCCTGTATGCCGTCGCGATCGATATCGAACCAGATGCGGTCACCGATCGAGCTCTCGGCCGTCTCGACAAGGCCGGCATCCCAGGTGAGATCCACCTCGCCTCGGTCGAGCGTGATCCCCGTCACCGTTCCGACCGAGCCCGCCCCCGCCGCCAGCGGCACATCGCTGTCGTTCAAGTCCGTGGCGGCCGCAGCATTGCCTTGCGTGAACTCAAACCCGGCGGGGGCCGTAAATTCGAGCTCATACGTGCCGAAGGGCAGATTTTCGAAGCGGTAGAGCCCGTCCTGGACCGAGCCATCCTCGGCCATGCCCGCTGCCGTCATGGTCGTGCCCACCAGAGTGCGCGCGCCGCCCTCCAGCCGATAGAGCATGACCGCGACATCGTTCAGGCCGGTCTCACCGCTGCCGAGATCCTGGATGCCGTCGCCGTTCGCATCCAGCCAAACCTGGTCGCCGATCACACCGCTCAGCGGATCGTCGGGGACGAGACCGACATCGATGTTGGGATTGACCTCGCCCACCGTCAACGAGACTGCGGCAGAGCCCGTGGCATCGACATCACTGTCGATCTCGTCATCGATCGTGCCGGGATTGGCATCCACTTGATCGGCGGGCGAGAACATGTACCCCGCCTGCCCCGCAACCTGGATCCGGTAGTCACCCGCGGTCAGCCCGTCGAAGGTATAGAAGCCCTCAGGCGTGTTCACATCGCCGCTGGAGGTGAGGGTCGATCCGATCAATGTCTCGGCCCCGTCGGCCGCCACTGCGTAGAGATCGATCGCCACGCCACCGAGGCCGATTTCGAGCATGCCATCGGCGCGAAGATCGCGCAGGCCGTTGGCGTTCTCGTCGATGAAGACGAAGTCTCCGATCAAGGACTGCGTGATCCCGGCATCCACATCCTCGGCCGTCTCGCCGGCGGCCAGGGTGACCGTCACGCGGCCCTCTTGGTCCACATCGCTGTCGATGTCGTCCGAGAGGTTGCCATCCACGTCCTGGAGAGTGAACTGCGTGCCCGATTGCGGATTGGTGACGCGCACCTCATAGGTGTCGGCGACCAGCCCGGAGAAGCTGTAATTGCCCGCCTCATCGGTGATCGTGGTAGCAACCGCGGTGGACGGATCAGCAGCCGAGGACAGCTGCACCTCGGCGCCCTGGACGGTCTGGTCGATGTCGTCGAGCTTGCCGACCGCGCCGGTGAAATCCTCGAACACCGTGCCGGTGATCGCGCTTGCCAAAAGGCCGGCATCGATATCGGTGCGCTGTTCACCCACGCCAAGCGCGATGTCGCGGCTAAGGCCACTGGCATCCACATCGCTGTCATCGCCGGCGGTGGCGTCTGATCCCTGGGCGGTGTAAGCGAACTCAGACTGGTTCACCTGCACGCGGTAGGTGCCCGAAGTCAGACCGGCAAAGCCGTAGAGACCGTCGGCGCCGGTGATCGCCGTGCGCCCGGTCGAGACGAATTCGGCACCGTCGAGGCGAAACAGCTCGACCTCGAGGCCTGCGGCGGCACTGTCCGCCTCGCCCTGAAGACCATCGCCATCGAGGTCGAAGAAGACGAAATCGCCGATCGAGCCAGAGGTGTAGCCGGCATCGACGGTGGCGTCGCTGCCCATCGTGATGGTGACCGCGTCGCGGCCTGCGGCATCCACATCGCTGTCGCTGGCGTCATCGCCCTGGTCCTGGAGCGTGAACTCCTCAGTCTGCGGCGCCGGTTCTCCGAAGTCGACCGTGTAGTCGCCATCGCCAAGCGCGTCGAAGCTGTAGGCGCCGGTCTCATCGGTGACCGTCGTGTCGACCAGCGTACCCGAGGTATCGAAGAGTTCGACGGTCACGCCCGCCTTCAGCGCCTCGTCTGCGTCGCGCTGGCCATCGCCATCGGCGTCCTCGAAGGCGATGCCCGAGATGGTTCCCGTCGGCGCCGCATCGGCCTCGCCGACGATCGTGATGGTCGCGGTGGCCTCGGTGAGCAGCGGCGGCAGGTCTCCGGAGAACGAGAGCATGTCGACTGCGCCCGAACCGGCGAGCTCAACGGTGACCTTTACGACGCCGTACAGCGAGGGCGGACCGTCTGACGAGATCAGCAATCCGTTCGTGAAGGCATCTGCGAATAACAGCGTCGCCTTGCCGCCATCGCTGGTCACCGGGCCGCGCACAATGGTCGTGCTGCCGTCCGCATAGGTCAGGGTGACCACGGGGGCCGGCTCTTCGGTGTCGACCAGCAACAGGCTCTCGACCGATTTCGGGCCGTCGAAGGCGAACTCGATGAAGCCGCCGCCGGCCTGATCATCCGGGTCTGATTGGTCAAGGTCCTCGGAGATGATCACCACGGCCCCTTCGCCGACCTCGAGATCTGGATCTCCTCCCGTGGTGAAAGACGGATCGGAGTTGAATATCATCGCACGGTTCTGGAAGCCTGCCGCGTCCGGGTTCTCGCCATGGCGCCAGGCGCGGACCATGGCCAGGCCCTCACCCGCCAGTTGGGTGTCGACCAGCACGCCGCCGCCATCGGGGGCGGGGCCGGTCAGCAAACCGTCGAAGTCGACGGCGCGCGGGGCCGAGGCAGCCGCCGGCGCGCCCTCGCTGACGATGTAGTTCAGGCTGAAGGTCACCGTCTCGCCCGCGCCGAGAGCCTCGAAATCGAGGGTCGTGAAGCTGAGCGTGCCATCCGTGCTCAGCGTCAGCTCACCGGAATAGGTGTCGGTTCCGTTCGTCAGCGTCACCGTGACCGGCTGCCCGACCACCGGCGTCTCCGAGAGCGTTGCCGCAAATCCGTCGCCATCGGTATCCGCCGGCACCGAGTAGGCAATGACCGACAGCGCGCTGGGATTGGTGCCGTCCGCGAGACCACCCGTGAAGCCGAGCTCGCCGATCGTGCGGGCGAGCAGATCGCCCTCGACGATGTTCGCGCCGGTGAGGTCCTCGCTCTCGAGAATGCCGTAGCTGTCGTTTTGGGCCTCGATGACGATGGGCGGCGGCACCTCTCCCAAACCGTCCACAGTGATCGTGACACTGGCGGTGCTGGTGGCGGGGCTCGAGATAACGAGGTTGTCGATGCCGGCCGAGCCGATGACCTCAAGCGTCATAGCCACCACGTTCTGCAGGCCCGCGCCGCTGCCAAAGACCTGCGTGGTGGCGTCGGTGTCCCCGGTGATGGTGGCGGCAATGGTCTGGGTCGAACCGTCTGCAAACTCGAACACCCAAGCGGGCTGGCTGTTGTTGTTCTCCTCGGTGTCGATCAGGTCCACCTGATAGACGGTTGTCGGCCCGGTGAAATCGAACCGCATCGTACCGCCTTGGGCGTTGTCGTCGGGATCGGTGTTGGAGCCGTTGTCCTCTTGGATGATCAGGACGTTCGAGAGCACGCCGCCGACCCCGGCCTGCAGATCATTGTCGCGACCCGGCAGACGCGAATCGTAGAGCCGCGACACGTTTGGCGCATCGGCATCATTCAGATCCTGGCGCCGGGTTGAGGTGATGGCCGCAATGCCCGGCAAGGTGAGGCCATCGAGGAAGGTGCCGCCCGCGAATTGCTCGAAGTCGATGATGCGCTGGGCAGAGCCGTCACCCGCGATGATCGTGTAGTCGAAGCTGCCGCTCAACTGGTCGCCGCTGAACAGCGTCTCGGCCGCGCCGGGGTCCGGCACAAAGATGAGCGATCCGTCAGCGGCCACGGTCGCCGTCCCGGTGATGCTGAGCCCATCGACCCCTGTGAGCGTCATGGGAAAGGCTTGGCCAGGCGTGTAGTCGATCCCGTCCACCCGGACGCTGGTGACCGAGATCGGATCGTTCTCGGGATCGCTATCGATGGCGCCGCTGGCTGGGTCGGCGTCTATGATCACATTGGCCGCGAAGATGCCCGAGGGGCCGATCGAGCCAAGTTCATCGATCGTATAGGCGTTGTTCGCTGCCGTCGGGCCAAGATTCTCTACGACTGCGGCGGGCGGTTCCGTCACGACCGGATCGGGCTCGGGCGGCTGTGCCGTCGTCAGCTGTTCGGTCACACTGGCCAGCAGATCGCCGGCGGTCAGCGCAAAAAAGCCCACCTCCTCGGTGGTGTGCCGGGTCTCGGAATTGGCCGATTGCTCTTCTTCGACAAACACCGTGGCGCCGGTGGCATCGACCTCCACGCCCCGCACCGTGGCCGTATCGCCGCCATCGGTGGTCTGCATTTGCGCAAAGAAGGCGACCTCGCCATCGACCGAGGTGCCAAAGTCGATGTGATGATCGTTGTGGCGTACCACATCGCCTGTGTTCCCGACGACCGTGTCCGTTCCGCCTTGGATCGCGATGACCGCCACGATCTCATCATCGTGCGCGCGGTCCGCTTCTTCGCCCTGCAGCTTGAGCCGAAAGCCGGATCCGGAGACATCGTCGATCCGCGTGGTGACTGCATCGCCGTCATTCGTGGTGACGGTCTGCGCCAGCACGATCGGTGCGGCACCGAAGCTCTGATCGAACGCAAAGTCTTGGAAGTTGTCCGTGGCGATGATGTTCTCGGCGACGATCACCGTGCCGTCGCTCAGGGTGTGCACGCCCTCTGAGACCGCGAGCCACGAGACCGACTCGACTGCATGCGCGCCGTCCAGATAGTCCCATTCATCCAGCTGAAACTGAAAGCCGTGGCTGGTCACATGGTCGGCCCGGACCGTCACCGGCTGGCTGCCGCTGGCGGTGTTGACCATCAGCACCACGACCGCGTTGTGAATCATCAGCGGATTGCCGTTGGCATCCGTCCCAAAGCCGATCGTGTGCCACTGGTTCGCGTGATCCTGGCCGATCTCGACCACGCCTGCGCGACCGATCAAATGGCCCGTACTGCCCGTCATGACAAAACTCCCAAATGGTCAGCGGGGCTGCAAAATCTGCGCCCCATCCCCACGAATCGCCGGATCGCTTCAGGCCCGCGCGGCTGCGCAGGGTCCTGACCCAGGTCCGGTCGCGAAATCGGCCGCGCTCCGTCCCACATACGGAGAGCGTCCGCCGCCCCTCGAGATCGAGAGAGCGAAGCACCGGGCATCCCAGGCACCCACGGATGGTCTGAAGACTGGAACCGACACCCACCGGCAGACCGCCTCCTACTGGAGCGGACCCACCCTTGGCGGCACCCCACCGCCGATCTGATCCGCAAGTACTACACGTTCTGCGATCAGAGCACCGAATCCTTTACAACCTCTAGTTTAGCGAACACTTGGGCACAAAGAAGGCAGATGCGGCTCTCGCGCCACGAAGCGCGGCGCTTTGTGCGCTTGCTTCGGTTAAACTCGACTGAAATTGTGCCGCGCAGCGAAATGGCGATCCGAAAAAAGCCCTGGGAGGAGATAATGGCAGATCAGGACCTTTACCCGGTTCCGCAGGCCTATGCCGATGCGGCCCATGCTGACGAGGCGCGGTGTCACGAGATGTACCAGCACTCGGTCGACGATCCTGAGGGCTTTTGGGCCGAGCACGGCAAACGGATCGACTGGATCAAGCCCTTTAGTCGTGTCAAGAACACCTCGTATGACTACCACAACGTCTCGATCAAATGGTTTGAGGACGGCACGCTGAACGTCTGCGCCAATTGCGTTGACCGGCACCTCAAGGATCGCGCCCACCAGACCGCAATCATCTGGGAGAGCGATGATCCCGGCGTCAGCCAGCACATCACCTATCAAGAGCTCTACGAACAGGTCTCAAAGTTCGGTAACGTTCTGCACGCCATGGGGGTCAAGAAGGGCGACCGGGTGGTGCTCTATCTGCCCATGATCCCGGCCGCCGCCTATGCGATGCTGGCCTGCGCGCGAGTCGGTGCCATCCACTCGGTGGTCTTTGCAGGCTTCAGCGCCGATGCATTGGCAGACCGGGTCAATGGTTGCGACGCCAAACTGGTGATCACGGCCGATGAGGCGCCCCGTGGTGGGCGGGCCACCCCGCTGAAGGCCAATGTCGACAAGGCGCTTGCCAAATGCGGTGCCGATGTGCGGTGTCTGATGGTGCGCCGGACCGGTGGCGACGTGCCCTTCAACGCCGAACGCGACGCCTGGTATCATGAGGAGGTCGAACGCGTCACCGACCACTGCACACCGGTTGAGATGGCGGCCGAGGATCCGCTCTTTATCCTCTACACTTCGGGCAGCACGGGCAAACCCAAAGGGGTGGTGCACACCTCGGGCGGCTATCTGGCGTATGCGGCGATGACCCACCAATACGTCTTCGACTACCACGAGGGTGATGTGTACTGGTGCACCGCCGATGTGGGCTGGGTGACTGGGCACAGCTATATCGTCTATGGCCCGCTGGCGAATGGTGCGACGACGCTGATGTTCGAGGGCGTGCCCACCTATCCGGATGCCGGCCGGTTCTGGGAGGTCTGCGCCAAGCATGACGTCAACATCTTCTACACGGCGCCCACGGCCATCCGCGCGCTGATGGGCCAGGGCGACAGCTTTGTTGATAAGCATGACTTGTCCAAACTCCGCATCCTCGGCACCGTGGGTGAGCCGATCAACCCGGAGGCCTGGCGCTGGTACAACCGCGTTGTGGGCGGCGAGCGCTGCCCCATCGTCGACACCTGGTGGCAGACCGAGACCGGCGGCATCCTGATCACCCCGCTGCCTGGCGCGACAGCACTGAAACCCGGTTCGGCCACGCGGCCGTTCTTTGGCGTGCAGCCGGTGGTGCTGAACGACAAGGGCGAGGAGATTGCCGAGACCGAATGCGAGGGTGTGCTCGCCATCGCCGACAGCTGGCCCGGGCAGATGCGGACCGTCTATGGCGACCATGACCGCTTCGTCTCGACCTATTTCGAGATGTTCAAGGGCTATTATTTCTCGGGCGATGGCTGCAGGCGGGACAAGGACGGCTACTACTGGATAACCGGACGCGTGGACGATGTGATCAACGTCTCGGGCCACCGCATGGGCACGGCGGAGGTCGAGAGCGCCCTGGTCGCGCATCCGGCGGTGTCGGAGGCAGCGGTCGTCGGCTATCCGCACGACATCAAGGGCCAGGGCATCTATTGCTATGTGACGCTGATGACCGGGGTTGATCCTTCGGATGATCTGCTCAAAGAGCTCCAGACCCATGTGCGCACCGAGATCGGCCCGATTGCCAAACCGGATGTGATCCAATGGGCGCCCGGGCTACCAAAAACGCGCTCGGGCAAGATCATGCGCCGCATCCTGCGCAAGATCGCCGAGAACGATGTCGGGTCCCTTGGCGACACCTCGACGCTCGCAGATCCGTCGGTGGTGGACAGCCTGATCGAGAACCGCGCCGTCGTCTGAGCCTCGCCTTCGGCGAATGGTCCAGCCCGTGCGATGTATCGCGCGGGCGACCGTCCCGCTATCCATGCGACAACATCGCGACTTCGACGGTGCAACGCGTCGCTGTTTCTGCTAGGTCACGTGTAAACAAATCAGAACGGGTACAGAGCAACAATGTCGAATACTTTCGGAAGCCAGCTGCTTGCCGGTGTCGCGGGCGCCGCCATATTGGGGGTCGGTTTGCTTGGGGTGAATGCGGCCTCCGACGGCGCGATCGTCCGCCTGTTCGGCGGCACACCGTCCGCAGAGTTCCAAGCGCTCGAGAGCGAGATGCAGCGCCTGAGCAATGATCTGGCCAGCCGTCCGGCGCCGGAGAAGGGCGATCCCGGCCCGGCTGGGCCGCGCGGGCAAACCGGAGCGCAGGGCCCGCGCGGGGTCACTGGACCGGAGGGTCCTGCCGGCCCTGCTGGCGCTCCAGGTCCCCAAGGCGTTCCCGGCCCGGCTGGTCCGCAAGGGCAGCGTGGCGACGCCGGCCCAACTGGTCCTCAGGGAGAGGTGGGCCCGTCCGGCGCGGAGGGCCCAGCCGGTCCTCAAGGTGAGCCAGGCGCGAAGGGGGCGCAGGGTGAGCCTGGCCCCGCCGGCCCGCAGGGTGAGCAAGGAGCCAATGGCGAGCCTGGAGCCGTGGGGGCTACGGGCCCGCAGGGAGATCCGGGTCCGGCGGGTCCCGAAGGTGAAGCCGGGGCGACGGGGCCGGCCGGTCCGAAAGGTGAAGCCGGCGCGCCCGGCGAACCCGGTCCGCAGGGCCCGGTCGGTCCACAAGGTGAGC
>JBCCZI010000095.1:0-17378 GCA_039187815.1 Pseudomonadota bacterium
ATCAGCGTATTGTTGCTGTGCTGCAACGCAGCAATCCCTGGGTCAGCGCAAGAAAGGAATGGCGAAGGCGGGCGATTGCCCCTCTCGCTCAAGATAGCGTTCGAGAAGGGCCGGGTCGGGGCGATTGGAGTCCGCACCAAACTCGGCAGCCGCCAAGCCGCCGGTGACGAATAGGGCGTCAAGGCCCGCATCGGCTGCCCCGGCCACATCGGTCGCGATGCCGTCTCCTACGCCGATCACGCGCTCTCGTGGCATCGGCGCGCCGTTCAGTTTGCCGAGCATGTCGAAACAGGCCGCATACACGGCACTGTGAGGCTTGCCATAGTAGTGCACGACGCCGCCAATCTCCCGATAGGCTCGGGCAAGCGAGCCTGCGCACCACAACCGGGTCTCGCCCCGATCGACGACAATGTCCGGGTTGGCGCAGATCAGCGGCAGGCCACGGCGCAGCCACTCGGCCATCTCAGACGCGTAGTCCTCTGGCCCCTCGCGGCTGTCATCGCGCAGGCCTGTGCAAAGCAGCGCCTCGGCCGCATCGAGTTCCACCGCATCGATCTGCCCAGCCGAGAGCATCGCGAGGTCCCGATCCGGCCCCACATAGTGGATCCGTTTCCCATGGGTCCCGGCCGCTAGGGCATCCGCACAGATCTGCCCCGAGGACAGAAGCGCGTCATGTGTGTCCTCGGGTGCGTTGATGCGATCGAGGAAGACCTGGACACCCGGGATCGGCCGCGGGGCATTGGTCAACAGGATCACCCGACCCCCCCGGTCGCGAAACCGCCTTAGGGCCGCCATGGCTGCCGGAAAGGGCTCGATCCCGTTGTGATAACAACCCCACAAGTCGCAGAGGATCGCTTCATAGTCCGCCGATATCTCATCGATGCTGTCGATCAGTTGCGCCATGAGATCCCCCTTCACCGCTTGGCAAGGGGATTAGCCCGGGCTCAACCCGCGGTCCAGCTTGCTTTCAGAGAGTTTCTGACGTTCGCAGCGGATCGGTTGGTCGCGCGATTCGATACCGGGTCACCCAGATCAGCCGCTCCTCGGCCCGGGTGATCGCCACATAGGCCAGGCGTTGCCACAGCATCAGCCCGGCCTCGCGTTGCCCTGACCGTGCCGCGGCATAGAGATCGGGGGCAAAGACTTGGACGGCCGGCCATTGCGACCCTTGGGCCTTGTGGATCGTACAGGCCGAGCCGTGCAGAAAAACCGCGCCCATGCGGGCGGCCGAGAGCAGCCGGGGTTCCTCTTGATCGGGGCTCTCGATCTGTATGATCGCCGCCACCGATATCCCTGGCTCGTCGGTGCCGAGCACGTCGACCCGCATGAAGCCGTACTTGGACCCCGGGCCCATATAGCGGGCCTGTGCCCCTTTGATCAGTCCGCGGGCTTCGAGCTCGACCCGGCGCTTGCGCTGCTTGAGCGGAAGCTCGAGGCCGTCGCAGATCAGCGGCTCTCCTGGCAACAGCTGGTCCTCGGGACAGCCATGGGCCCCCCGAAAGGCGGCGATCAGCCGCTTGCGCGTGGCGTTTCGCCAGACCAGGATCGGGCTCTGCGTCATCAGATCGGCGTTGGCTCGGGGTGCGATCTCGACCCGCTCATCCTCGGCGGCGGCGTCCTCGACGGCCCGCTCGAAGCGCTCAAAATCCAGATCCGCCTCTCCGAGCAAATGCGCAAGATCGAGGATCGGATTGTCCCCCGCTTGGCGATGGATGCGAGAGAGCGCCAAGCGCTTTGCCGGCGCCAGGGCATCGAAAACCATGCCTGTATCGCCCTTGGCGGCCTTGACGGGGGGCAGCTGCGCCGGATCGCCGAACAACACCACCAGGCCGAAGATTTCTCGGAGATCGTCGAGCTGGCGGCTCTCCAGCATCGAGGCCTCGTCCACCAGCGCAATGTCCAACGGATCTTGGCGCCGGGTCCATCCGGTGATGAAGTCTGCGCCGCGCAGGCCGGCGGTGGCCAAGGCGCCGGGCACCGAGCCGTGGTCGTCGAACGCGGCGCGGGCCCGGTCGAGCGCATCGGGGCCGAGCGCGTCGCTGTCAGGTTGCGGGCGCGCTGGATCCTCGAGCCATTCCGCGATCTTCTCGAATTCGGGATCATAGACGGGCGTATAGAGGATGCGATGCAGGGTTGTGGCCGGGATCGACCGGGCACGCAGCACAGACGCCGCCTTGTTGGTGGGCGCGAGCACGGCAAACGAGCGCGCCTTGCGATAGCGCCGGCTCTCCCAATCGGGGGTCACGGGCACGGCCCCCGTTGCCTGGATGGCCGCGGCCAGCCGGGCCAGCAGCACAGTCTTTCCCGACCCGGCGCGACCAGTGATCGCCAGGACCTCCGAGCCGCCGTCGCCTTCGCCAGGGGGGGTCACGGTCTCGGATGCCAGGTCGATGCCATGGGCCGCGAGACGTTCCGACACCACCTGCCAGGCCCGGTCCTGGTCTGGCGCGAGGGCGAGATCCGGCTCGCCGGTCCGGTCCCGCGCTCGGTCAGCCAGGTCGGTGGAGGCGGGATCCGTGTCGGTCATGCCCGCACCCTGCCATGGCGGCCGAGGCGGGGCCACACCCGAATGCAGCTCCGCCCCAGCGGCTGGTCAGGTCGAGGCCTCGCGGGCATCCTCAACTGTGCGCAGTCCGGTCACGGGTGCGGAGACCAGCACGGACATGTTCCCAGGCTTGTGCTCGTTGCGCATCATCTTCATATGCGCTTCGGGCAAATCGGCCCACGAGAACACCTCGGACATGCAGGGGTCCAAACGGCGCTCGAGCATCAGCTTGTTGGCCGCGCTCGCCTGTTTCAGATGCGCGAAATGGCTGCCCTGCAGACGCTTTTGATGCATCCACATGTACCGCACATCGAAGGTGCAGTTGAACCCTGAGGTGCCGGCGCAAATCACGACCATACCGCCCTTTTTCACGACGAAGGTCGAGACCGGGAAGGTCGCTTCGCCGGGGTGCTCGAACACCATGTCGACGTTCACGCCCTTGCCGGTGATCTCCCAGATCGCTTTGCCGAACTTGCGCGCCTCGGTGAACCACTCCTTGTACTCGGGTGTGTTCACGGTCGGCAGCTGGCCCCAGCATTTGAAGTCTTTGCGGTTGATCACCCCCTTCGCGCCAAGGCCCATCACGAACTCGCGCTTGTCCTCGTCCGAGATGATGCCGATCGCATTCGCGCCCGCGGTGTTGATCAACTGGATTGCATAGGAGCCGAGCCCGCCCGAGGCACCCCAGACCAGCACGTTCTGCCCAGGCTTCAGGTCGTGCGGCTCGTGCCCGAACAGCATGCGATAGGCAGTGGCGAGCGTCAGCGTGTAACAGGCCGCCTCTTCCCAGGTCAGGTGCTTTGGCCGCAGCATCAGCTGCTGCGCTTGGACGTTGGTGAACTGGGCAAACGAGCCGTCCGGGGTCTCGTATCCCCAGATCCGCTGGCTGGTCGAGTACATCGGGTCGCCGCCGTTGCACTCTTCGTCGTCGCCATCGTCCTGGTTGCAATGGATCACGACCTCGTCGCCGACCTTCCACCGCTTGACTTTGTCGCCGACCGCCCAAACGATCCCCGAGGCGTCGGAGCCCGCGATGTGATAGGCCGCCTTGTGCCCGTCGAACGGGCTGATGGGCTGACCCAGCGCCGCCCACACACCGTTGTAGTTCACGCCCGCTGCCATCACCAAAACCAGCACTTCGTGGCTGTCGAGGACCGGCGTGTCCACCACCTCGACCTGCATGGCCGTGTTGGGCTCACCATGGCGTTCGCGGCGGATCGCCCAGGCATACATCTGCTTGGGGACGTGACCGAGCGGCGGGATCTCGCCGATCTCGTAGAGGTCCTTGAGCGGGGCGTCAGGGGCACCGTCCATCTGGGTCTCCAAAGTGGGCGCAGCTTGCGCAAGATTCGTTCAAATTTGATGCTCGAACGTTCCTGACATTTCAAGTGAGGCGGCGCAAGCCCATTTTGTGCAGCGCGGTAGATCGGGCCAATTGCCGAGGACACCGGCCTGGCAGCCCTCTGGCCAAGGGCTACCACGTCGATCGTTTTGCGGGTGCTCAGTGAACCGTGACGTCAGGCGTCAGAGCCTCGCCGGCGACAAAGTCGCCCAGCGTCAAGCCTGCGGGTCCGGCGGCGACGGGCAGCGTTTCGCCATCCTTGACACGGCCAGCCAACAACAACTCCGCAAGCGGGTTCTGCAAGGCCCGCTGGATCACGCGCTTGAGCGGCCGCGCGCCATAGGCTGGGTCATAGCCCTTCTCCGCCAGCCACTGCAGCGCCGCCTCATCCAGCTCGAGCGTGATCTTGCGAGGCTCCAGCCGCCCTTGCAACGCAGCGATCTGGATGTCGACGATCGCCCCCATCTGCGCTCTGGTCAGCCGCTCGAACAGGATGATCTCGTCCAGCCGGTTCAGGAACTCGGGCCGAAAATGACCGCGCACCAGCTCCATGATCTGGGGTTCAGCGGCCTGCGCCCGCGCGCCATCGGGCAGGGCCGACAGGAATTCTGCCCCGAGGTTCGAGGTCAGGATGATCAGCGTGTTCCGGAAGTCGACCGTGCGACCCTGTCCATCGGTCAAGCGCCCCTCGTCGAGCACCTGCAACAGCACGTTGAAGACATCGCCGTGCGCCTTTTCGATCTCGTCGAACAGCACCACCTGATAGGGCCGGCGCCGCACAGCCTCGGTCAGCTTGCCGCCCTCCTCATACCCGACATAGCCCGGCGGCGCGCCGATCAGCCGCGCGACCGAGTGCTTCTCCATGAACTCGCTCATGTCGATCCGCACCATGGCCTGATCGTCGTCGAAGAGAAACTCTGCCAAGGCTTTGGTCAGCTCGGTCTTGCCGACCCCGGTGGGCCCAAGGAAGAGGAACGAGCCCAGCGGCCGCGCCGGGTCCGATAGCCCCGCTCGCGCGCGCCGCACGGCCGTCGAGACGGCCCGGACCGCCGTGTCCTGGCCGATCACACGCCGCCCGATCACCTCCTCCATCCGCAGGAGCTTTTCGCGCTCGCCTTCCAGCATTTTGTCAACGGGGACACCCGTCCATCGGCTCACGACACCGGCCACATGCTCGGGCGTCACGGCCTCCTCGACCATCACATCGGTGGCTTCGGCCTGTTCCGCCTGTTCGAGTCGGCGCTCTAGCTCTGGGATGACGCCATAGGAGAGCTCACCGGCCCGGCCCAAATCGCCCTGACGTTTCGCGATTTCGAGCGATCCCCGCGCCTCATCCAGCTGCTCTTTGATGTCCCGCGCTTCGCCGAGCTTGGACCGCTCCGCCTCCCACCGCGCGGTGAGAGCGGCGGATTGCTCCTCCAACCCAGCCAATTCGGCGCGCAGCCGGGCAAGGCGGTCCTTGGAGGCCTCATCGCTTTCCTTTTCGAGCGCCATGGCCTCGATCTGCTTTTGCAGGATGTCCCGGTCCAGCGCGTCGAGTTCTTCCGGCTTGCTGTCGACCTCCATGCGCAAGCGGCTCGCCGCTTCGTCCATCAGATCAATGGCCTTGTCCGGCAGGAACCGATTCGTGATGTAGCGGTGCGAGAGCGTCGATGCCGCGACCAGGGCGCCATCGGTGATCCGAACGCCGTGGTGCACTTCGTACTTCTCCTTGATCCCGCGCAGGATCGAGATCGTGTCCTCGACGGTTGGCTCCGCTACGACCACGGGCTGGAATCGCCGCGCCAGGGCGGCATCCTTCTCCACATGCTTGCGATACTCATCCAGCGTGGTGGCGCCAACACAGTGCAGCTCACCACGTGCGAGCGCTGGTTTCAGCAGGTTCGAGGCATCCATCGCGCCGTCCGCCTTTCCCGCCCCGACCAGCGTGTGCATCTCGTCGATGAACAAGACCACACCGCCGGCCGCGGCCTGGATATCCGACAGCACGGCTTTCAGGCGCTCTTCGAACTCGCCCCGGTACTTCGCGCCTGCGATCAGGGCGCCCATATCGAGGGCGAGCAGCGTCTTGTCCCGCAGAGACTCGGGCACATCGCCGTTCACGATGCGGATGGCGAGGCCTTCGGCGATTGCCGTCTTGCCGACGCCGGGCTCACCGATCAGCACTGGATTGTTCTTGGTGCGGCGCGAGAGCACCTGGACCGTGCGCCGGATCTCCTCATCGCGTCCGATCACCGGGTCGATCCTGCCCTCGCGCGCCCGCTCGGTGAGGTCGGTGGCATAGCGCTTTAGGGCGTCATAGCTGTCTTCCGCCGAGGCGCTGTCGGCGGGCCGGCCCTTGCGCAGATCGGCGATGGCTTGTTCCAGCGATTGCGGTTTCACCCCGGCGCGGGCCAGCGCCTTGCCCCCATCGGACCCCGCATCTTGTGCAATGGCGAGCAGCAGGCGCTCCGCCGTGACAAAGCTGTCGCCGCCCTTGGTCGAGCGGTCCTCAGCCTCGGCGAGCAGCCGCGCCAAGCCTTGATCCATGAAGATCTGGCCGTCACCGCCTGTCACTTTGGTCTGGCGCGCGAGGGCCTCATCGGTCTCCTGTAGCGCCGTTTGGGCGTCGCCAGCGGCCGATCGGATCAGATTGGCGGCAAGCCCTTGGGTGTCGTCCAGAAGGGCCTTGAGCAGGTGGACGGTGGTCAGCCTCTGATGCGCCTCGCGCAAGGCGATCGTCTGGGCCGCCTGAAGGAACCCCTTAGCCCGATCGGTGAATTTTTCGATGTTCATAACCTGCCTCCTCGATGAGCGCAGAGAGATCGCGCCCGATTCCGGCACGCAATCACCTCGAATGGGCGCGCCCGCAATGGCCCGCGCCTGGCAGAGACGTGGGATTACGGCAACGCCTGCGCAACCCTTGTGCGTCAGCATGTCGGGCGATTGTCTCGTCGACCGGAGCTTGCCGATGATCGTTCGCATACTCGCGCTTGTGCTTGTTCTGGGATTTGGGAGCCGTGGTCATGCCGCCCCGGATACCGCTTTGCCGGCCGCATGCTTGATCGAGCGCCCGGGACCCGCGCTGATCGCTTGTGTGGAGCACGAAGCCGCATTGATCGAACAACGCTCCGCCGATCGCCTGCGCCGATTTGCGGCCACGGCCCAAGCCGCCTCGGGAGCCGAGATCGCAGCCTTTGAACGCGCTCTCGCGACGGCCCGGCGCCAGCGCGACGCCAAAACCCGTGAGCGGTGCCAAGACGCAGATCGCACGGCCGAGGCCATCTGCCGCCTGTCGGAGGCCCGCGCTTTCGCGGCCCAAGCCGAGGCGGAACTGGCCGAGGCTCAAGCGCAACTCGGCGCGACCCCCTATGGCGGCTATGTGCCGAGGCTTGAGATCCGCCCCCTGCCCCGAGGCGGCTTCATCGTCGACGTAATCATCGATCAAGCCGCACCCAATTGATTGTTGCGCCGGATCCGGTGCCGTGCCAGACCGCGGGCATGCCTGCATCCGATGACAGATTGATCGTGGCGCTCGACGTTGCCTCCGCCGCCGAGGCGCGGCCTCTGGTCGACGGCTTGGGAGACCACTGCGGCTTCTACAAGATCGGGCTCGGCATGCTCGCGACCGGCGGGCTGGATTTAGCACGCGCGCTGATTGCGGACCGAAAGCGTGTCTTCCTGGACATGAAGCTCTTTGATATCGGCGCGACTGTCGAAGCGGCCACACGCCGATTGACCGCATTGGGCGTCGATTTTCTCACCGTGCACGGGGACCCCAATGTCGTTGAGGCCGCGGTCCGCGGACGCGGCGATGGGCCGACGCGGATCCTGGGCGTGACCGTGCTCACATCGATCGATCGGGATGATCTTGATGCGATGCTGATCGCACCGGGCGATGTCGAGGCCCTTGTGGGCGCGCGCGCCCGGCGGGCATTTGCGGCCGGGGCCGATGGCGTCATCGCTTCGGCGCGCGAGGCGCCGATGATCCGCGCCCTGCCCGAAGCGGAGGGCCGCCTGATCGTGACGCCCGGCATCCGTCCCGCCGGAGCTGAGGCCAACGATCAAAAGCGTGTCGTCACCCCGGCCCAAGCGATCCGATCCGGCGCCGATCACATCGTGGTCGGGCGCCCGGTTTGGGCCGCGGCCAATCCTGCCGCCGCAGCCCAAGCAATCCTCCAAGAGCTTCCTGCGAGCGAGGACGACGCTCCACTCTGGCTTGGGCAGAGGCGACGGCATCGCTAGACTGGCGATCTCTGGAACGGAGATTGCCCGATGGCTGCCCTATGCCGAGACTGTTTGCATTGGGACGAAGCCGATCTGCCGGCCCGCTGCCCGGCATGCGGCAGCGCGCGGATCCTGCGCCATCCCGAGCTCGCCGGGCTCGCAATCGCCCATATCGACTGTGACGCTTTCTATGCTTCGGTTGAGAAACGCGACAATCCCGCACTTTCCGACCGACCCTTGATCGTGGGCGGAGGCCGTCGCGGCGTGGTCACCACCTGTTGCTACATCGCGCGCATCGCCGGGGTGCGCTCGGCCATGCCGATGTTCAAGGCGCTCAAGCTTTGCCCCGATGCGGAGATCGTGAAGCCGCGGATGGAGGCCTATGCAGCGGTCAGCCGAGAGATCCGCCAGGCCTTCGACGCGCTCACGCCATTGGTCGAGCCGCTTTCGCTCGACGAGGCCTTCCTGGATCTGACGGGCACCGAACGCCTGACCGGTGCCGCCCCGGCCTTGTCGCTGGCACGTCTCGCCGCGCAAATCGAAGCCGAACAGCAGATCACTGTCTCCATCGGGTTGAGCCACAACAAATTCCTGGCCAAGACCGCATCGGATCTGGACAAGCCGCGGGGCTTTTCGGTGATCGGCCGGGCCGAGACCCTGGACTTCCTCGCGCCTCGCCCCGTGCGCAGTCTCTGGGGTGTGGGGGCGGCCCTCGCCGGGCGGCTCGAGGCCGACGGCCTGCGCACGATCGCCGATCTGCGCGCTGCGGATCCGGCGCGGCTGGTGGCGCGGCACGGCGCCATGGGGGAACGGCTGGTGGATCTCGCCCACGGCCGCGACGGCCGCACCGTCAGGCCGGACCGCCCGACCAAGTCGATCTCGGCAGAGACGACGTTCGAGACGGACATCGCGGATCTCGAGCAGCTGACGGGCCATCTGTGGCGCCTCGCCGTGCGGGTCTCGGACCGGGCCAAGGCCAAGGGATTGGCGGGGCGGACGGTGACGCTGAAGGCAAAGCGCGCCGATTTTCGCTCACTGACCCGCCAGGCCGCGCTCGCCGAGCCCGAAAACCTGGCGGGCAGCCTGTACCCGGCGGGCGAGCGGCTGTTGCGTGATCTGCTGGCGCAAGGCCCGTTTCGCCTGATTGGCATCGGCCTGTCGCACCTGTCGACCGGCGGGGTGGAGCCACAGCCTGGCCGCCTGTTCGATGACGGTTCTGCCGCCCGGGCGCGGACCGAGCGGGTCGAGGACGAGATTCGCAATCGCTTTGGCCCCGAAACAATCTTTCGCGGACGCGCGTTGAAGTGATGGATGTCTGCTCAGCTTTTGAGCATGAGCCATGCGCCTGTTGCATGGCTGCAATGAAACGGGCCTATGTGCATAAGTTTTCGGCTGGAACTCAGGAGATTCTCAGTGGCAGCGCTTGCCTTTGCTGCGCCGCACACATACCTTCGTTATTGCAGCATCCGTGCTGCAGCCCTTCCTGGGCGTTTCCTCCCTTAGACTAGGCCGGGGCAACCCGGCCACTTTTTTGCGTAGGTGGCGCTGCGTCACTCCGCTGCGACGCTGTCCAAGGATCCGCCGATGGCGACAAGATCGGGGATCACCGATCCGATCAGTTCGACCACGTGCCGGAACCGCGGACCCGGCTCGACGCGCCGCTGATCCAGATACAAGCCCCGATCGATCTCGATCTGCACCGCATGAACACTGCGCTGCGGCTGGCCATAACGCTGCGTGATATAGCCGCCAGCGAACGGCGCATTGCGCGCCACCCGAAAACCGGCGCGCTCAAACGCTTCCTGGGTCTGAGCGACGATCGCCCGCCCGGCCGAGGCCCCGAACCGGTCGCCAAGCACGATATCGGGTGCCCGCCCGCGCACTCTGGGCGCCGCGCGGAGGGCCTCGCTCGGCATCGAGTGGCAATCGAAGAGCACCGCGACGCCAAAATGGCCACGCGCCCGCTCGATGAGATGCTCCAGCGTTTCGTGATAGGGGCGATGGATCGCGTCGATCCGCGCATCGGCTTCGATCCGCCCGATCTTGCCGCGGTAGATCTCCTGGCCTTCGGAGACCACGCGCGGCACGACGCCCAGCCCGGCGGCAACCCGCTGGTTGGGGCCAGAGGACTGCACCCCCTCGATCAACTCAGGATCAAGATCGGTGGCCGCTCGGTTGAGGTCCAGCCAGGCCCGCGGCGCCAAGGCGTGCAGCAAAGGAGCACCGCAGTCCGGTACGCGGGCGAACAAGCGCTCGACAAAGGCATCTTCCGAGGCCCGCAAAGCGCGCAGGTCCAGATGCGACCGGTCGACCATCTCCTGAGGATAGACGCGTCCGCTGTGGGGAGAGCTGAACACCGCACCGCTGCCAAGCCTCTCGGGCTCGTCGAGCCGAAAGTGCATCGCAGACATCATGCGCCGCAGTCCCGTGATGGCATCACTGGCCGATCCCTCAGGCGTCTCATCCCACTCCCTAGTTATCGCTCTTGCACCGGGTGGCGCAACGCCGTATAGCCTCACATCCGACTGATGCGCCGTGACCATTTGGCGGGTGCGTGGTTGGCTACGCTGTGCCCCTGGTCGCAGCGACGCAGGAAACGGGTCGTTAGCTCAGCGGGAGAGCGTCGCGTTGACATCGCGAAGGTCACTGGTTCAATCCCAGTACGACCCACCATTTCCTTGAGCCCACAGCAAGAGCATACCTCATGGCGCCACGCAAAGTTCGGCGGTTGCCCGTTAGGGCCAAGGGATCACGGATGTGGCTGTTCTAGGACGCGCGGCCTAGGATCCGCGCGCCCGAATCGCAGCCATCAGGCGAAGTCCCAGAAGCCCGGGGTGATCTCGGTGAGCTGGTCCAGATTGTCCGCCGCGTTCACATTCTCATCCGAGGCCGAGAAGGCGAGAAGCAGATCCGCCGCTTCGACATTGGCCTGTTGCGCGAAACCAGTCCAGAAGGCGACGCCGGCGGCATCGCCCTGGCGCTCGAGCACGTTGACATAGAGCGCCTCAACCAGATCTTCCTCGCTGATCGTGTCCGGGTCCCCGACTTCTTGCTCGAACTCGGGCGATTCGACAAAGGCCAGGGCAAGGTCGCGATCGGTGAGCGTGCCCTCGCGCTGGTCGATCCAGAAGTTCAAGCCGGGCGCATCAGCGGCTCGGCCGAGCCCGGCTTCGTAGAGCAGAGCCACCGACTGCGCCTCTTCAAGCGTCAGACCACCGGGGAGAGTGCCCGTGTCCACCGCCTCGATCAGCAGCTCGATGCCGTCCTCGAGGTTCTCGATCAGGCCGAGCGATTCGAAGCTCACATCGCCAATAAAACCGGGCAGCTCGTCGACCTGATCGCGCAGTTCCTCAAAAGTGATCCCGACCAGACCAACACCGTCATAGAGGCGGAAGATCTCGATACGGTTCTCCGGCTCCTCCCAATCGATGATGAAGACAGCCGAGCCCGTGAGCGGGTAGTTAAACAGCAGGTGGCGGCCATCGACCGTGGCAACTACCGGATCGCCCGCGCCCACGACAATGCTGTCGATGTATTCATCGTTCACATCGCCGCCTGTCTCATGGATCACCGTGAAGCTGTTCGGCGACACCTGATAAACGTCGTTTCCCGTCCCCCCGACCAGGTAGGTCTCTCCGTCGGCGCTGGTGTTGCGCATCCGGTCTGGGCCCTCGAGCCCAAACAACACAGCCCGCTCTGCGGTTCCCACCATCGCATCCTGGACTTCGGTGCCGCGTCTTACGGCAAACCCACCGATCTCATTTGTCATCCCACTGTCTCCGTCGGCTCTATCCGTTGAGGCGATCGGTCAGCTCTTCCTGCCATCCGAGAACGCTCGCCAAGGTCGCGTGCTGATGCACGCTGGGACTCACTCACTCGCTGCGATCAAGACGCAGGACGAGCTTGCGCCCGCCCTCCCCCACAAACTCCACCCGGTCCGGCCCGATATCCGTCACCGTCCAGACGCCGACCCGATGTCCTGGCCCCACGCGCCGCGCGGGATCCGAGCCACCATCCGATACCAACGCCAGATATTCATCACCATACCCCACGATGCCGAGAAGGTTGGGCTCACGAATTGGTGCCGGTTGCGGCTTTGGCGCCTCTGGGGCCTGCCAGGGCCGCCGACTGGCAACGAACAGCGGGCGTTTGGCCAGATGCTCCGCGGCTTCGGCCAGGGCGGCGACTTTCGCGGCGTTGGATTGCGTCTCGACCGCGAGGCTCACATGCTGAACCCGTCCGCCGCTCTGCAGCGACGGTGTGGTGAGCGCATAGATCATGCCGCCGACCGCAAGAGCTACCGTCAACGCTCCGACGGCGGGGACACCCCAGCGCGCGAGCCGCGCTTCGATATCGTCAGGGACGCGCATAGGCTGCAAGCCCAAGTCTGACGGGAAGGCGCGGTGCAGCCTCCGCGCTCGGACGGCCACGGGGCCGGCGGAGCGAGACTGCATCGAGCAAGATGGCAGGCTCGCTTTCCTGCAAGGCGATCAGGAAGGGGGCGAGGGCGGTCTGCGCAATCGAGCCCTTGACCACAACCGCGATCCGAACCAAGCCGTCGACCACGATCATATCCTCCGGGTTGATCGTCTCGACCTCGAAATCATGGGCATCCGCCAAGGCCTGCACATCGCTTTGAAGTCGTGCGCGGGCCTCCTCGGCAGTCGTGGTCTTATAGACGGCAATGGGCAGGTCCGCTGCGCTTTGCTGGCTGGCCCGATCGATCAACGCCTGCTGGTCTTCGAGCTCAAGCTTCATGGTTCGGATCTCAGAGGCGATCCGAAATCCTCCGATCATCAGTGCGAGGACCAAAACACAGGCAAAGCCCGCCAGGGCGATCGGCGGATGGTTCGCATTCTCAAAGCGGAACTCGCTCATTGGTCCGATGCCCTGGGAAGGTCGTCCAGATAACCGGCGATCCGGAAACGCTCGGTCTTCTGGCGGCTGTTGCGCGCGATCGGTGCGGCGAAGCGAAGGGCGTTCAGACCCTGGACCTTTGCGAGGTCCTCGGTTGTGCGGGCAGCCGATGGGCCGAACCCGGAAAGCTCGAACTCGGTGCCGTCTATCGAGAGCGAGTCGAGCCAGGTGTCATCGGGCAGCGCGGCTGCTACGCTTGGGATCGTTGCAAGCCGCAGAGAAGAGAGCCGGCCTTCGTCCTCGAGCGCCCGGCGACGCGAGCTTTGCTCGAGCGCTTGGGCCACCGTTGTCCGCGCGGCCCGAGCGTCGTCCGCGATCGCCCCTTGCGAGACGAGAACCGACAGTCCCTGTTGAACGCACACCAACGCAAACAGCGCCGAAGCGGCGATGGGAACCAAAACCAGCGCCGGGAGTGTCTGCGCCTGTTGCCCGAGCCTCTCGAGCCGGCTCTTGCCCGGTTGATCGCCGCGCAGCCAGTCCGGGCGGGCCGCCCACTCCCCGTCCGGGCGCCGGCGGCGCACCAGGGCGATCGCGACGCCGGCGTCGCGAAGGGCGTCGAGCAGCGGCACCAACCGCGAGGCGAGCGTGAGCGCAACCTCGATATGCCATTCCGGCTCATCGCCACTGCGGCGGCGCTCCGCGGTCCAGCACCAAAGCGCCTCGCTGAGCGACACCGGCGATTGGAAAGCAACCTCGGTTTCGATCATGGCCCGCATATCGGCCAGCGTCGCTTCGGGCAGCACAAAGGCCATGTCCAGACAGGCCCCCTCCTCGAGGATCAGGTCCACACGCTCCACGCCCGATCTGCGCAAACGCGTCGCGGCGTCTGCATCCGGGGCGAACGGCGCCTGCACGCGCTCGCCCTGATCGGTCGTCTCCAGATATGCGCCCCCCGCCTCGGTGATAACGATGCGCACGGTTTCGGGGGCACATAAGGACGGCGGGGCCGCGTTGATACTGCGGGCTCCGGTCTCCACCAGATTGGCGAAGTGCATCAAGGTTCGTCTTGGGTGAACCTGCCGAGCGAACCGCTCGAGTGGGCTCGAACCAGAAGGGTCTCTAGCTGTCATGCACCTGCGGATATGAACTCATAATCGGTGAAGCTGTGCTCTGGGAACACAGTCGAGACCAGATCCTCGTCCAGGCCGAGATGCTTCACCATGATTTCGCCAACGATGTCCTTATAGTTGACTTGCATGGGCAGGAAGTTACCGCGGTCGAGCGTTTCTTCGGAGATCGTCGCGACATCGGGGGCAAAGCCGCCCTGGATCCCTCCGCCAAACGCATACCAAGCGCCCGCATGACCGTGATCGGTGCCGACCGAGCCGTTCTGCTTCACCGTCCGTCCGAACTCGGTGCAGACCAAAACGACGATTCGATCCATGTAATCCTGCATGTCGCGATAGAACATCGCCAGATCGCGCGCGCCCACATGCATGCGGCTGTTGTAGCGATAGTTCTGATCGGTGAACGGCGCGCTATCATCCATGGAAATCTGGTCAGAGTGGGAATCCCAGCTTCCATCCACGTTGATCGCCGCGACCTCCAGCGGAATATTGCCCTTCACCAACTGGGCGATCAGCTTCAGACCACGACCAGCGCCCTGACCCGAGTAGTCGTCGGCCAACTCACGCGCCGCCGCATTTGGCATGTAGGAGGCAAGGCCTTGCACTTCCTCGATGGTTTCCACCATCAGAAGCTGGCTCTCCTTCAGCGTGCCCTCCGCCTCGCTCAGGTTCGTCGGGTGCAGGGCGTTTTCGCTCATCAACTCGAGGAGCCGGTTCTCGGCGCAGCCGCTGCCCGAACAGAAGTCGTTGTTGCGGATGTTGAAATCGCTCTGCCGGTTGATCGAGGGGGTGCCGATTGCACCAGACATCTCGCGGCTGCGGTTGCTCTGACCCAAGGTTGCGCCCCGGATCGGATGCTCATCATCCACCGGCTGGACCTGCATATACCGGTTCAGATAGCCGTCGATCAGGTTGTTGTTGGTGCCCGTGCCGATCCAACGCTGGCTGTCGAAATGCGAACGGTTGTTCCGATCATAATGGGTGGCCGGGCTGACGAGAAGACGATTGTCCTCCCAGATCTCCATCAACGGCCAGAGATTGGGGTTCATGGCGCGGTAGTCCGAGCCCATATCCAACGCGGCCTGGCTCTCTCCCTGGTTCGGCCCTTCGAGCGCAATGTCGGGGCGGTACAGATAGTAGAACGGATCGCCGTAAGGCGGGAACAGGTGAAGGCCGTCCGCCCCGCCGCGCATAAAGGCCTTGATGAACAGCCGCGTCTCGCCCGCCAACTGCGCAAACGAGAACTGCGCCATACCCGGGGTGCCGATATAGGCGGCCGTAGCGGCCAACGATGCGGCCTGAAGGAAGTCTCTGCGTGTTTTCATCTCTGCAATCCTCGAAACCTGGCGAAGGTGACGCCCGTAGGCGTCACTGCAGCTTGAAGCTGGGCATGCTGACCAAGAGGCCAAGCGCACGCCGCATGGCGGTTCGCGCATCGTCTTCGTCTTCGAAGGGAGAAAACACGCCGTCTGATCCCTTCAACTCAGCAACGAGGCTTTCGAACTCCGCTCCTGAGTAATTCTCGATTGCTGCGATACCGAGGAGATAGGCCGCCACTTCTTCGGCCGTCTCCAAACCGGCATCCGTCACCACCGACAACATATCGAATGCAATGTTGTCCCGGGTCTGGCTGTCGCGGACCGGGCGGATGATGTTCCGCTGTTCCTCGATCAGCGTTCCCGTGCCAACCCAGCTTGCCGACACTTCGGAGAAGCCAGTCGGCACCGGGAAGAAGTTGAAGTTCATCCCGGCCCGCGAGCTCACGCCGTCGTGGAAGTGCTGCAGGAAGCCGCGGAAGTTGCTGTCCCCGGTCACCGCATAGCCCGACGCGAAGTTCCGCAGATAAGACACTGCAAACTCATAGGGCGTCTTCACTTTGTTCCGGCGGATCGTCACATCGGTCAGGTAGTCGGGGTGCTGCACGATCGCAGCGACGAAGGCTTGTACGCTGCCGTCGGTGTCTGCCCACGCCTGATCGCAGGCCGTGATGTACTTCTGATCCGGCATGTCGCTGACCAGATAGGTGGCCAACTTCCCGCACACGAAATCGCGCGTCTGCGGCAGCCGGGAGAGGATCTCGAGCAATTCTAGGCCTTCGTTGAACCCTTCCTGGTCCGCACGTCCTATGATCGTGACGTCAATGAACGGGATGTACTTGTCGTCTGGATCATGCAGCTGGCGCCGAAGCGAGCCGTTGTCGCGGAACTGCTGCGCCTCGAAGACAAAGATGTCCTCCTGCGGGTTCGTTCCATCGATCCTATCACGCCCCCAACCGGTGAACACACGTGCGACCGGGTCGATGTCGTCATCGCCATAGCCGCCATTCACGCCAACCGTGTGCAGCTCGAGCAACTCACGAGCGTAGTTCTGATTGAGGTTGTTATAGGTGCTGTTCTCGTTTTCGAGATACGCCATCATGTTCGGGTTCTCGGCCGAGAAGCGCAGGAGTTCCAGGAAGCTGGTCATCGCCAGGCTCCGATAGCCCTGCCACTCGGTCAGCTCCGACGTGATCGCCGAATTATCCTTCGGGATCGCGTGGAAGTGGTTCGACCAGAAATAGGTCATTACCTCCAAAAGCTGTTTCTCGCTCATGGCCGCGTAGTTGACGTTGTAGGCCATGTAGTTGCCGAGGATCGAGTTGCCCGAAGCATTCGGGTTCAGCACATCCTCGGGGTTCGAGCTCTCGAACGCGCTGTCGTCGATGCTATCCGGGTCGAGCTGCTCGATGACATAGGCGTCGAAGCCGATCTCCTGGACCCGCTGATAGGACTCGGCAGTCGCCCCGAAACTGATACGGCCGAGCGCAAGCTCGAGCCCGTCCATCGCCGGTGCCACGTAGAAGCTGTACGAGGCCTCAATCGGATCGATTGTGTCATCCGATGATGAGCTGGCCGACAGGGCAAGGGTAACCTGTCCGCCTTCCGGCAAGTCCTCCGGGAAGAGGCGCACCGCGAACTGCCCGGTGGTGATGCCAATGTCGACGACAGCAGTCCGGCCCGAGGGCTGAACACTGGCCGTGACAGCGTCGTAGACCAAGGGCTCCGAGACAACGCCGAACAGGGTGGCGCCGCGCGCGGGCAGGGTGTCTCCATCCATGACGGCGCTGAGCGCGATATCGCCCTCAAGCACGAACTCAGCCGAAGGCGTGAGTGCCAGCGAAAGAGCAGCCTGAGGTCCGGCATCGCCGCCGTCACCGTCGCCGCCGTCACCGTCGCCGCCGTCACCGTCGCCGCCGTCACCGTCGCCGCCGTCACCGTCGCCGCCGTCACCGTCGCCGCCGTCACCGTCGCCGCCGTCACCG
>JBCCZI010000096.1:0-17258 GCA_039187815.1 Pseudomonadota bacterium
TCCAGGCCACCCTCCACCGCCCCAACCTCAGCCGCTCCCACATGCAGGGGGCGAACCTCGGGTTCGCGAGCATGCAGGGGGCGGACCTCTGGCGCGCGAGGATGCAGGGGGCGAACCTCTGGGGCGCGAGCATGCAGGGGGCGAACCTCAGGTTCACGAGGATGCAGGGGGCGAACCTCAGGGGCGCGAGGATGCAGGGGGCTGACCTAAGGAACGCGAGTATGGGTGGGGCAGACCTCTGGGAAGCTAGTATGCAGGGGGCGAACCTCTGGAGGGCGGGCATGCGGGGCGCGTACCTCTAGAAAGCCAGTATGCAGGGGGCGAACCTCGGGGGCGCGAGGATGCAGGAGGCGAAACTCTGGGACGCGAAGTTGCACAAGGCCGACCTCGGGGACGCTAGCATGCAAGACGCAGACTGCAGGGGCGCAGTGTTTCATGGTGCGCCCCTGCAGTCTGCAGATCTTACCTGTCGTAACCTGACCCAGGCGCAGCTGGACGGGACCATCGGCCATGAGAACACCCGTCTTTGGGCGGACTTGCACACCCATAGCTGCTGGACCGAGCCGCCTGACAACCTCGACGCGCTTCTGACCATGCGCATTGAAAACGACCGCAGGCTCGACGAAAGCGATCGCGAGCGGCTGCGGGCGGAATGGGTGTGCGCCAAGGGGCACTTTGCCTATGATGGAGAGCGGCAGCGCAAGATTTGGGGGACGGTGCCGCGGCAGGAGTGAGGCCTAGAGCTCGCCCTGTTCCTCGAGCACCCGGCGGGCGACGCGGAAGCATTCGAGCGCCATCGGCACCCCGCAATAGATGCCGACCACATGGATGATCGCGCGGATCTCCTCTTTGGTCACGCCGTTGTTCAGCGCGCCGCGGCAGTGGATCTCCCATTCATGCATGCGCCCCAGCGCGCCAATCATGGCGAGGTTCATCATCGAGCGGGTCTTGGGCTCGATCGCCTCGTCGCCCCAGCCAAAGCCCCAGCACCAAGCGGTCATCGCCTCCTGAAACGGTCGGGTGAAGTCATCGGCGGCCGCCAGGTTCTTCTCGACATACTCGGCCCCCAGCGTGCTCTTGCGCTGCGCGAGCCCGCGCTCGAAGAGATCGTCGTCCATGCCCTGTCTCCTTGTGTCCGGGGCCGTCCTCAGCCGCCGAGGAAGAGCCTGCCCACATCCGGGTTCTCGAGCAGGTCGTCGCCCTTGCCGGCCACCGCGATCTCGCCCGAGACCAGCACATAGCCGATATCGGCGAACTCCAGCCCCTTTTTGGCGTTCTGCTCGACCATGACGATGGTCTTGCCCTCGGTCTCTTGCAGATCGCGCAGGATGTCGAAGACCATGTCGATGAAGCGTGGCTCGAGCCCGATGGAGGGCTCGTCGACCAGCAGCACCTCGGGGTTCATGACCAGCGCGCGGGAGATCTCGAGCAGCCGCCGCTCGCCGCCCGAGAGCACCTTGGCCTGGTGGCGACGGCGCGCGGCGAGGCGGGGGTATTTTTCGAAGACCCGCTCGGCGGCGCGCTTGGCGTCCTTGGGGTCCTCCATCAGGAAGCCGCCCATCCAGAGGTTCTCCTCGACGGTCATGCCGGGGAAGACCGATTTGTCCTGGAGGATGTAGGCGATGCCTGCCTCGCGCAGCTTCTGATTGGGCGAGAGCCGGGTGATGTCTTTTTTCTCGGCCCCATCACCGACGCGTATGGCGCCCGAGAAGATGTCGTTGAAGCCGAAAATGGCATGCAGGATGGTGGATTTGCCGGCGCCGTTCGGCCCGATCAGGCAGAGCGACTGGCGCCGCGCCACGCGCAGGTTGATGCCGTGCAGGATCTCCATGCGGCCATAGCCGGCGTTCAGGGTCTCGATGGTCAGATACGGATCGTTGCCCGCCAGGGCGTCGAGCTCCTCGACCGTCACGGTCTGGGCGATGGCGGCGGCCTGGGCGGTGACCGCCTCGACCGAGAGCACCGTGTCGACCGAGCCCTGGTGATAGCCGCCGGCGCGGCTGCCGTCCTCGCCTGCATTGGTGTCGGTGCCGCTCATCAATGCGCTCCCAGATAGGCGTCGATGACGCGCTGGTCGTTCTGGATCTGCTCGGGCGCGCCTTCGGCCAACAGTTCGCCATGGGCGAGACAGTAGATGTGATGCGCCATGTTCATGATCACGCGCATGTTGTGCTCGATGATTAACAGCGTGATGCCCATCTCGGAGTTGGCCCGGTTCAGCCGGTCGATCAGCCCGTTGATCAGGGTGGGGTTGATGCCCGCCGTCGGCTCGTCGAGCAACAGCACGGTCGGCTCGTTCATCAGCGCCATGGCAAACTCCAGCAGCTTTTGCTGGCCAAAGGAGAGATCGCCCGCCCGCAGCAAGCGCTTCTCGTAAAGCCCGACGAATTCCAGCAGATGCTCGGCGCGCTCCAGCTCTGGCTTGGTGTGCCGCCCGAACATGTCCAAAAAGCCCATCTTCCGGTGCGGGACCGAGATGAGCATGTTGTCGACACAGTTCATCTCCGAATAGATGCGCGTCTGCTGGAAGGTGCGGAGCAGGCCGAGCCGCGCGATCTCCTGCACCCGCAGCCGGCTGATCTCCTGGCCCTCGAACCGGATCGAGCCCTTGTCGATGGGGTGAAAGCCGACGATCGAGTTGAAGAGCGTCGTCTTGCCTGATCCGTTCGGCCCGATCAGGCCCGTGATCTTGCCCACCTCGACCTTGATCGAGATGTCGGTGTTGGCCTTGACGCCGCCATAGGACTTGGAGACGCCCTCGACCTCGATGATCGCGCTCATGAGGTCGCTCCCTCACGCCGGTCGACGCGGATGCCGAACCATTCGGGCCGTTTGTCGCGCAGCCAGCCGATGATGCCCTGCTGGAAGAACACGACGATGATCACGATCAAGAGCCCGAGCGCCACCCATTGGGTGCCGAGCATATGGGTCCAGGTGACCTCTTTGATCGCATGGAACAGGATCGCGCCGACAACGGGCCCGAGCAGCGTGCCTTTGCCGCCCAGCAAGACCATCAGCACCATGAAGATGCCGAAATTGATGGTCTGGAAGGCGACCTCCAGCGGCTCGATAAAGCCGATCATGTTGCCGAAAATGGCCCCCGAAATCCCGAGGAAGAAGGCCGAGACCGACCAGCAGGCGCGCTTATAGGTCTTGGTGTGGAGCCCCATGCCCTCGGCCTTCTCTTCGTCGTCCCGGATCGCATTGATCGCGAGCCCGAAGCGCGTCGAGTAGAGCCAGGCCAGGAAGCCGAACAGCACCGCCGCCAGCACGAAGTTCATATAGTAGAAACCGAACTTGGCTGCATCCGGCGCGCCCGGGAAGGTCGGCATCGAGATGCCCGAGCCCGCACCCAGCCAATCCCAGGCGCCCACCAGCTCTCCGGCCGCGATGGCGACCCCCAGCGTCCCGATGGCGAAATACGGCCCCCGCAGCCCGATCAGCACCCAGCCCAGCACCGCCGCCGAGATTGCCGACAGCACGCCCGCCGTCAGAAACCCGAGCGCCAGGCCCGTGAAATACTGCGCGCTGGTGAAGTCATAGATGCCGCCGCCATGGGCCGCGGTGTACTCGCCCACATCATAGACCAGGCCGATCTGCACCGCGGCCGAGATATACATGCCTGCGCCAAAAAAGAAGATGTTGCCGAGCGAGTTGTACCCCATCTGCCCGCCCTGGGCGTCCCAGGTCAGCGCGAGCAGGATCATCACCCACATCACACTGAACTGGGTCGTGTAGTTTGGGAAGACAAAGGGCAGCCCGATGCCGATGGCAATCGCGATGAGATAGGCAAGCGCCTTTACCACCGTCATTGCACCACCTGCCGTTTGCGTGCCTGGAGGGTCTGTCGGATGATCAGCACCAAGAGCAGCATGCCGACCACGATAGCCTGCTGGAACTCTGCCCCCAGCACAAACCCGCCGAATTGCTCGACGACCCCCATGCCGAGGCCCGCTGCGATCACGCCGGGCAGGTTGCCGAGGCCTGCCGCAACTACGATGACAAAAGACCGGATCGAATAGGTGATGCCGAAGAACGGCTGGATCACCCAGATCATCGCCACCAGCGCGCCCGCCGCACCGCAGATCGCCGCATTCAGCGAGAAGGTGAAGGCATAGATCTTTTCGGTGTCGATCCCCATCACTCGGGCCGCACGCGGATCCTGGCTGGTTGCGCGGATCGCCTGGCCGGTCCGGCTGTTCTTCATGAACAGGATCACCCCCAGGGCCAGCAGCGCCGCCAGCGCAAAGCCGATCAGCTTGACCTGCGGCACGGTCACGAGCCCGTCGAACAGCAGCAGGGACTCAAAGCCCGCATCCGCCGTCTGGGTGTCCGAGGTGTAGAGGATGTTCAGCACCTGCTCGATCACGATGGCGATGCCAAAGGTGGCCAGCAGCGAGGTGAACAGATCCCGCCCGATCACCCGCGCGATCACCAGCTTGTAGAGCATCCAGCCAAAGCCCCAGAGCGCGATGAATGCCACGGGAATACCGAAAAAGGGGTGGATGCCGCTCTCGGCCATCACCCAGGTGATGTAGCCGCCCATCATAACGAAATCACCCTGGGCGAGGTTCTTCACGTTCATCACGCCCCAAACCAGGGCGAGACCATAGGCGGCCAGGGCGAACACGCCGCCGATCAAGAGTCCGTCCAGGATGAGCTGCACATTGAACACAGGGGCAACGCGCAGGATGTCGATATTGGCGAGGATGGTGTCCATGGATATCAGCCGGGTCGGGCAATGAACGGGCCGGGCGGGTTGCCCCGCCCGGCCGCATTGTCAGGCCCTTGGCGCCTCAGGGGCGCGGCCACTCGAGCGCGTGGCTCGCGAACTTCGACGGGGCGACGACGTTGTACTTACCGCTCTGGATCTGGCGCAGCACCATCGGCTTGGCGATGTTGTTGCCCTCGGGCGCAAAGCGGATGCCACCGTAGAAGGTCATTAGATCGGTGTCAGAGATCGCGTCCCGCACGGCGTCTTTGTCGAGGCTGTTGGCCCGCTCGAAGGCGTCCTTGAAGACATAGACCGCAGCCGAGGCCTGGGCGGTCTGATAGGGCACCAGCTTCTCGGCATATTCGGGATAGGCCGATTTGAACTCCTGCTCATAGTTCGCCGCGGTGCCAAAGATCGGATCCTCATAGGTCAGCGTCTCGGCCCATTGGGTCGAGCAGAGGATGCCGTTCGCCGCATCGCCGAACTTGCCGGTGACATCCGCCGCCTCACAATGCGTCACAGCGATCATCGGAACCGAGACGTTTTGCTCCTCGATCTGACGCACGGCCGTGGCCGCCCCCTTGGAGTGACCCGAGACGATCAGCACATCGGGCTTCAGCGCCCGCACCTTGGTCAGCGTCGCCGACATGTCCGACAGATCGCGCGGCAGCTTGTCG
Source organism: Pseudomonadota bacterium (assembly GCA_039187815.1). GTDB lineage: Bacteria > Pseudomonadota > Alphaproteobacteria > Rhodobacterales > Rhodobacteraceae > Thermohalobaculum. Next base: position 5,392 of record JBCCZI010000096.1, read on the forward strand.
TCGATCACGATCTTCATGTCGAACTTGGCCGCGTCGTCCAGCACGCCCTGGCGGATGTCGAGCGAGAAGGGGTCGTTCTCGACGGCGATGGCGATGCGCACTGCGGACGGGTCCTTGCCCTCTTTCTCGGCCACCTCGGCGGCGAGACCCACCGTCGTCGCCAGATACTGCTCGGAGGTCGAGAGCACCGCGAAGAGGTATTTGTAGCCCTTGTTGAACAGCGAGCGCGAGGCGCCCTCGGCCTCGACCATCGGGATCTGGTACTTCTCTGTGACCGGCGCGATCGCCTTGGTCAGACCCGAGCTGTACGGGCCGAGCATGTACTGCACGCCGTCCTGAGCGATCAGGCGCTCGGCCAGCTGCGCACCGCGCGCGGGCGTGCTCTCGTCGTCGTAGTAGATGACCTCGAAGTTATAGCAGGTGTCGCCCATCTTGACGCCACCGTTCTCCTTGATTTTCGAGATCGCGAACTCATAGCCGTTCTTGGCGTGCAGCCCGTTGGTCGAGTACTTCCCCGTGAGCGAGATCGCCGAGCCCAGCGTGATCGTCTCGCACTCGGCCGCGATGGCAGGGCCTGCAAAAGCAATGGCCCCTGCCGCAAGCGCGGTCAGGACGGATTTCCGCATCGGTTGAACCTCCCAGTTCATTCTTGTGCCCCGCAGGCTCATTGACCCGCGGCTATGAGTATTCAGCACCAACTGGGCGCCAAGCACAAGGACTTAGAGAGCGGGTCCGACAGCCCGGCGATCACAGCGCGGTCAGAAGACGCAGCGCCACGCCTCGGTCTGGCTGGCGAGGCGCAAGTCGAGATCGGCCAGCCAGGCCATCGCCACCCGCCACCCCTCGGGATCGGCGGTGGCCAGCGCGGCGGACTGTGCGTCGACGGGTTTGCGCAGCTCGATCTCACGGGGGATGACGCCCGCATCGGCCACCATGCGGAACCCGTCCTCGGCCGCGGTGTCGCCGGCGGTGCTGGGCAAGGGCTTGCCAGCACCCGCCAGGTCCTCGAGCTGCCCTTCAGCCTGGGCCTACAAAATCTGTCTCTGGGCGATCTGGGCGAGGCGCATGGCACGGTCCTTGGGCTCGCATGCCGCACATGCGGTGCGGTCGCGGGCGCCGCAAGGCCCGGGACAGCACGCTGCGTCCCGAGCCTGCGCCCAGGACCGTCAGCCCTTGGCCAAAGACAGCATCTTGTCCACACGCCCAGCGATCTGCTTCAGCGTGTCGACGGCTCGGTCGATGTTCTTCTGGATCTGCGCCCGCACGGTGGCGGCCTTTTTGTGCAGGGGCGCGATCTTCTTCTCGAGCTCGGCCACCTTGGCCTTGTCGCCTTTGGCGGTCTTGATCTCGGCCTGAAGCTTGATGATCTCGTCCGCCAGGGGGCGCCATTTGGCGTAGAGGTCATCCGCATGCTCGTGGAAGCCCTTGGTCATGATCAGATCGGTCTCGAGCTTCGCGGCAAACTTGGTCGCCGCCTCGCGCGCCCGCCCGATGGACTGCTCGTTCTGGTCCCACTTCTTCAGGTTGCGGCTGCGACGGCCGTCGAGGTCTTTGAGTTCGGCTGCATAATCCGGGGTCGCCATTGGTCCGTCTCCATGTTCCAGTTTCAAAATCCGTCGCCTGCTCGGCCAGAACAGGCGGAATGGGCGAGGGCCAAATGCGCCCGCGCTCATCCTGGGTGCCAATGCTGAGAAAAAAGGTTCAGCAGTCCAGCGTATTTTCACGCTCCCACGGCGTGAGCGACCGGGTGAAGTCCGACCATTCAGCGTGTTTGAGCTTGGTGAAGGCGGCCACCGTCTCCTCGCCGAGGCCGGCGGCAAGGGTCGTGTCCGCCTCGAGCGCACGGAGCGCATCGAGCAGGTTGAGCGGCAAGCGCTCGACCGCGCCGGCCTTTTCGGGTTCGGCATACATGTCGATGTCGAGACGAGTGCCAGGCTCCGCCTTGGTCTCGATCCCGTCCATCCCCGCTGCCATCAGGGCGGCCGGCAGCAGATAAGGGTTGGCCGCCCCGTCCGCCAGACGCAGCTCCAACCGCCCCGCATCGGGGATGCGCACCATATGCGTGCGGTTGTTGCCGCCATAGGTGATGGTGTTCGGCGACCAGGTGGCGCCAGAGGTCGTGCGTGGCGCGTTCAACCGCTTGTACGAGTTCACCGTCGGGTTGCCGATCGCACACAGCGCCTTGGCATGCCCCATGATCCCGCCGAGGAAATTGTATCCCAGCGTCGAGATGCCGAGCTCGCCCTTCTTGTCCTCGAACAGGTTCTTCTTGCCGGATTTGTTCCACAGGCTCACATGCGCATGGCAGCCATTGCCGGTCAGATGCGGGAACGGTTTCGGCATGAAGGTCGCGCGCAGCCCGTGCTTCTCAGCCACCGATTTGACCATGTACTTGAAGAACGCGTGGCGGTCGGCGGTGACCAGCGCGTCGGCATAATCCCAGTTCATCTCGAACTGGCCGTTGGCGTCCTCGTGGTCGTTCTGATAGGGGCCCCAGCCGAGTGCGATCATCGCATCGCAGATCTCTGAGATCACGTCATAGCGGCGCATCAGGGCCTGGACGTCGTAGCAGGGCTTGGCCTGGGTGTCGGCCTCATCCGCCAGGGCGGTGCCATCCTCCGAGATCAGGAAGTACTCGCATTCGACCCCGTGGCGCAGGCGCCAGCCCTTGGCCTCGCCCACCTTCAGTACCCGCTTCAGCGTGTTGCGCGGGGCGTGGGCGACTTCTTCGCCATCGATATAGAGATCCGCCGCCAGCCAAGCGACGTTCGGCTTCCAGGGCAACTGGATCAGACTGTCGGGATCGGGCACGGCAAACATGTCCGAATGCGCCGGCGTCATGTCGAGCCAGGCGGCAAAACCGGCAAAGCCCGCGCCCTCCTTGGCCATGTCGCCAATCGCGCGCGCCGGCACCAGCTTGGCCCGCATCACGCCGAAAAGATCGACGAACGAGATCAGAAAGTACTCGATCCCGCGCTCTTTCGCCTCTTTCACCAGGTCCGTCGCCATCGTCCCCCTCCTCTGCTGCTATCGCGCGGCCATGGCAGCCGCCGCTCCCCCCATCGCCGTGGCCGAGAGGCGGTTGGTGATCTTCATCGCCCGCGCCGAGCGGAGCAGGCGCCGCGCCCGATCCGCCGCAAAGGCCCAGGCGAGGTCGACGGCGATCAGCACCGCCAGCATCACCGCCATCAACTCGGCCCAGCCAAATGCCGAGACCGATGCCAGATCCACCAGGCTCGGCAACAGCGCCACATAGAACACCATGATCTTGGGATTGCCGAGGGTGACGGCGAGCCCCGCGCCGAACATGCCCCAAGCAGAGCGCCCCTTCGGCAGCTCGGCCTTTTCGCCGTGGTCCGCGTGCCACATCTGCCAAGCAAGCCAGAGCAGATAGGCGATGCCGAGCCATTTGAGCACCAGAAAGACCCCCGCCGCCTGCGCCGCAAGCGCCGAGAGTCCGAGCACCGCGCAGGTCAGCCAGACGCCCTCACCGATCCACATCGCCGCCAGAAACGGCAGCACCGAGCGCAGTCCGCCCGTCAGCACCCGCGCCGTCAGCGCCGCAATCGATGGACCCGGAGAGCCCGCCGCCACGGCCAGCGCGGTTGCAAACAGCACCAATGTCGTCAGGTCCAGCATGGCCGTCTCCCTCGATCAGACCGATCGCGCAGTCTGGCCGCAGCGGATGGGGCGGTGCAAGCGCGCATCACATCCTGCCCGGGATCCAGGTGGTGCCGGCGAGGGGGACTTGGGCCATAGCGGCGGCCTCGACGGTGAGTGCGGCGAGATCCTCGGGCTCCAAATTGCGCAGATGGCTCTTGCCATTGGCGCGCGCCAGCGTTTGCGCCTCGAGCGTCAACACGGAGAGATAGTTGGCCAGCCGCCGCCCGGCCTTCACCGGGTCGAGGCGCTTCGTCAGCTCGGGGTCAGTGGTCGTGATGCCCGCCGGGTCGCGCCCCTCGTGCCAGTCGTCATAGGCGCCAGCCGTGGTGCCAAGCGCCTGGTACTCCGCCTCCAAAGCCCGGTCCTGGTCACCGATCGCGATCAGGGCGGCGGTCCCGATGCTCACCGCATCGGCACCCATGGCCATCGCCTTGGCCACATCGGCGCCCGAGCGGATGCCGCCCGAGACGATCAGCTGGACCTTGCGGTGCATGCCGAGCTCGGTGAGCGCGCGCACCGCCTCGCGCACGGCGGGCAGGGTCGGGATGCCCACATGCTCGATAAACACGTCCTGGGTGGCCGCCGTGCCGCCTTGCATGCCATCGACCACGACCACATCGGCACCGGATTTCACCGCGAGTGCGGTGTCGTAATAGGGCCGGGCAGCGCCGACCTTGACATAGATCGGCGTGCGCCAGCCGGTGATCTCGCGCAGCTCTTGGATCTTGATCTCGAGATCATCGGGCCCGGTCCAGTCCGGGTGCCGGCAGGCCGAGCGCTGGTCGATCCCCTCGGGCAGGGTGCGCATGGAGGCCACCCGAGGGCTGATCTTTTGGCCGAGCAGCATGCCTCCGCCGCCGGGCTTCGCGCCCTGGCCCACCACCACCTCGATGGCATCGGCCCGGCGCAGATCGTCCGGGTTCATGCCATAGCGCGAGGGGAGGTACTGGTAGACCAACAGCGAGGAATGCCCGCGTTCCTCCTCGGTCATGCCGCCATCACCCGTGGTGGTCGAGGTGCCCATGGCCGAGGCCCCGCGACCCAGCGCCTCCTTGGCCGGCGCGCCCAGCGAGCCATAGGACATGCCCGCAATGGTGACTGGGATCTTCAGATGCAGCGGCCTCGAGGCAAAGCGATCGCCCAGGATCACATCGGTTCCGCAGGCCTCGCGATAGCCCTCGAGCGGATAGCGCGACATCGAGGCGCCTAGGAACACCAGATCGTCGAAGCAGGGCACCCGCCGCTTGGCGCCTCCGCCGCGGATGTCATAGATGCCCGTGGCCGCCGCCCGGTGGATCTCGGAGATCGTGTGGTCATCGAAGCTGGCCGCCTTGCGCGGCACGGTGCGCGGCGCGTCGCTGTAGTCGGCCATCAATAGGCCTCCAGATTGTCGATCGAGAAGTGATAGAGGTTTCGGGCCGAACCGTAGCGGCGGAACCGGGCGGGGTCGGCCTCGAGGCCCGCTCGGGCCAGCAGAACAGCAAGCTGGTCGCGGTGTGCCTCCTCGACCGGCTTCTCCTCGCAATCGGCGCCCAGGCTGGCGACGGTGCCGGCGACAAAGATCTCGGCCTCATAGATCGAGTCGCCCAGATCCGCACCCGCATCGCCCAGCACCACCAGGCGCCCGGCCTGGGCCATGAAGGCGGACATATGCCCCACATTGCCGCCAACGACGATGTCGACGCCCTTCATCGAGATGCCGCAGCGGGCCGAGGCATGGCCCTCGCAGACCACCAGCCCGCCATGGCCCGTGGCGCCCAACGACTGACTGGCATCGCCGCGCACGCGCACAGTGCCCGACATGATGTTTTCGGCACAGCCGGTGCCGGCATTGCCCTCGACGGTCACCGAGGCTGTCTTGTTCATGCCGGCGCAATAATAGCCTGCATGGCCCTGGATCAGCACTTCGACCGGCGCGTCCAGGCCGCAGGCCAGCGCATGGGCGCCGCCGGGGTGGAGCACCGAGAAGGCCCCTGCCTCGGCCTGCTGAAGCGCCGCGTTGACCGCGCGCACGCTGTGGCTCTCCATGTCCAGGACAGTGTTGGCGGTCATGCCGGGTCCTCCATATGCAGCCAGGACAGCCGCTCACGCCGGTGAAAGCTGTTCCGCGGGTCAAAGTCCTCGGGATTGTCCATGGCGGCCGCGTAGAAATGGATCTCATCCGGGAAGTGGTCGCCCTCATAGGCCATGGGGCTGCCACAGGTGCCGCAGAAATAGCGCCGGCGCCCGGGGCTCGAACTGAAGACGAGCGGTTTGGCACCAGTCCACTCCCAGGCGCCGTTGGCCACGCCGAAGAAGCTGGTCACAGGCGCCGAGCAGGTGCGCCGGCAGGTCTCGCAGTGGCAGTGCCCGGCCCAGAGCGGGCGCGCACTCCAGGCAAAGGTGACAGCACCGCAGAGACAGCGGCCGGTGCCGCGCTTGGGCATGTCGGGGACTGGCAATTCGGGGGCCGAGGCGTCGCTCATACCGCATGGCTCCAGGAATAGGTGCGGGCAGGCTCGGGCTCCCAGATCTCGGCATTGGCGACGCCCGGCAGCTGGGCGATGGCGCGGAACTCCGAGGACATGGCGACCCAGTCATCGGTCTCGGCGATCACTGCCGGCTTGCAGGCGATGGGGTCGCGCAGCACGGCAAAGCCCTCGCGCGTGCCGATGGCGAAGGTGTAGAAGCCGTCGAGATCGCGGATCGCCCCCTCGACCGCCTGGCCGAGGCTGTCGCCCTCGCGCATGCGCCAGGCCAGATAGCCCGCCGCCACCTCGCTGTCGTTCTCGGTCTGGAAACGCTCGCCGCGCGCCTCGAGACGCTCGCGCAATCGGTTGTGGTTCGAGAGTGAGCCGTTGTGCACGAGACAGGTGTCCTCACCGGTCGAGAACGGGTGCGAGCCCGCGGTGGTCACGGCCGACTCGGTTGCCATGCGAGTGTGTGCGATCGCGTGGGTCCCCTGGAATTCCGAGAGCCGGAAGCGGCTCGAGACCCCGTCCGGATCGCCGATGCCTTTGAACAGCTCGATGGCGTGGCCGACCGAGAGCACGGTCACATCGGGTGCGGTCTCGATGATCCGCCGACGCGCCGACGCACCGTCGCCAGCCGTGCGGATGATCGCGTGATCCTCGATGACCTGCACGCCCACCTCCGCGCCGAGATGCGCCGCCAGATCCGTCTCCAGCGCCCGCCAATCGGTCTCGCCGGTCTTGGAGAGGCAGGAGAGCTTCACCGCGCCCTCGGGCGCATCATAGATGGCAAAGCCGGCCGAGTCGGGCCCGCGGTCGCGCATCTCGTGCAGCATCAGCGCGGTCAGGCGGCCGAGCTCGGGCCGCAAATCGGGCGATTTCAGGAACAGGCCGACGATGCCGCACATGGCGCTCTCCCGTTGGGTTTGGGCACGGGCCTGCATCGCGCTTGGCGGCCGGCACGTCAAGAAAATATTTTTCCCTTGGGTGAAGTTGCAGAGCCGGTCCGGTCAGGTGCCTTTGGGCGTCACGATGACCGAGAGATAGATCGCCGGCAACTGGCGCAGCTCAAGCGGCCCATGCAGCGCCTCGGGGTCGAAGAACAGGCTGTCCCCCGGGGTCAGCACATAGGTCTGATCACCATGCGCATAGGTCACCTCGCCCTCAAGCATGTACAGGAACTCGACGCCCGCATGGCGAAAGATCGGATAGGCATCGGAAGTCTCGTCGAGCCGGATCAGATAAGGCTCGACCTGGACCGAGCCCCGCAGCGAGTGCCCGAGCAAGCGGTAGAGATGGCCCTTGGCCGAGCCGCGGCGCTCGATCGCCAGCCCCTCGCCCGCGCGCACAAAGGTCGCCTCCCGCTTCTCGTCGAAGCTGGAGAAAAAGGTGGCGATCGGGACATTGAGCGCGCCGGCCAGGGCCTGGAGCGTAGCCAGCGAGGGTGAGGTCTGCCCGTTCTCGATCTTTGAGAGCATGCCGGTCGAGATCCCGGCGCCTCCGGCCAGATCGGCCAGTGTCACGCCGATGCCCTGGCGGATTGCCCGGATCTGCGCTCCAATGGCCGTCTCGAGCGTATTGTCGCGCTGGCCCGACACCTAAGGGATCAGGAAGCCGAACTCGACGATGTCGGCGCCCACGGGGAGCGTGTAATTCTCGAGGATCACGATTTGGTCGCCGAACCCGAAGAACCCGTCATTGAAGGCGTCGATGACGATCTGCGTCGTGTTGCCAAAGCTCGAGCCGACCACGCTGGCTGGCAAAATCTGTCCGGCCAGGAAGAAGGCTCGGTTGCTGTCGTAGTCGGTCGTGGGAAAGAGCAGACCTGCGACGCCGATGCGGTCCGCCCCCAGCCCAAAGTCGGTAATCACATCGGTCTCGATCAGGGTAAGGTTGGTCTCGGCCGTATCGAATTGGAAGATGTCCGCGCCAAGTCCGCCCGTGAGACGGTCAAAGCCTTCCTCGCCCTCAAGATCGTCGTTGCCGTCGCCGCCAAATAGGATGTCGTCGTCCTGGTCGCCGAACAGCTGGTCATTGCCCGGTCCGCCATCGAGGATGTCGAAGCCATAGCCGGCCTGAAGAAAATCGGCCCCCGCGCCCCCAAAAAGCGTGTCGTCCGAACCTTCGGTCGGACCGAAGGGGTCGGAGCTGAGGAAGTCGTTGCCGTCGCCGCCATCGAGCACATCTCGGCCGAGCCCGCCTTCGAGCGTATCCGCCCCGAGAGATCCGGCCAGGCTGTCATTGCCTGCCAGCCCCGAGAGCGTGTCACTGCCGGTGCTGCCGAGGATCGTGTTGAACGCCCCGTCCCCGGTGATCTGCCTCCCGATGCCGGGCGTGGCGGACTGCACCGCCCCGCCCACTTCGACCACCTGCACCACATAGGTGCCGGTGAAGGTGCCAAAGCTGCCCACCTCGATCCGGAACAGGCCGCCCGAGGCCGGGTCGAACACAAGTCGTGCATCGCGCCCCGCGCCGCCGTCATCATCGGACCGCGCCGCGCCACCGGTGGCCGGCACGATCGAGACATTGGGATCCGACAAGGTGCCAAGGCCCGAATCGAGCGCGAACACATTCACCACGACCGGCTGTCCGCTGAGGGTGACCTCGAAGACATCCGTATCCGATCCGGTCTCGATGGTGTCGAGCAGGAAGCCCTCGGCATCGCCGTCCAGCAAAATGGTCCCTTCGACCGCCGTCGGCGGCGGTGGCGGGGTGGCACTGCGCAGATCGATGGTCCGGTCAGTGAAGCGCAGCAACTCGACCCCGGCGAGGACATCGGTGCCGACCCCGCCTGCAACCGTCGCGCTGGTGGCATTGCCCGAGATCGTGAAGGCCGTCGAGGGATTGCTGTAGACTGCGGTGTCGACGCCGCCTCCGCCGTTGAGCGTGTCGCTGCCGCCATCGCCGCGCAGCTCGTCATTGTTGTTGCCGCCATTCAGGACATCATTGCCGACGCCGCCAAGCAGGGTGTCGTTGCCGCCATTCCCGTTCAGCGTGTCGTTCGCGTCTCCGCCTTCGAGCCGGTCAGGCCCATCATCGCCTGAAAGCGTGTCAAGACCGGGGCCGCCAAGCAGCGTATCGCTTGCTGCGCCGCCATTGAGACTGTCATTGCCGTTGCCGCCCAGCAGGCTGTCGAGACCCCCGCCGCCGCGCAAGACATCGGCGCCAGCGTTGCCGAACAGCGTGTCCCGCCCATCGCCGCCCACAAGGGTGTCGTTGCCGAACCCGCCCTCGAGCCGATCGAGGCCGACATTGCCCTCGATCGTGTCATTGCCGTCGAGACCTACCAGGCTGTCATTGCCCGCCAGCCCGCGCAGGGTGTCATTCCCAGCGCCTCCGCTCAGCGTGTCGGCGGCCATGGTGCCTGTGCGCGCCACGCCTCCGGTCGGCGGAGGCGGGGGTGGCGGGGGTGCCGTGCCGCGGCGGTCGACCTCGCCATCATCAAAGACCAGGATCTCAATCGAGCGCAGCAGATCCACCTCGGCGGTGCCATTGCGCGAGGCGGTGGCCTCGGCCAGCGTGCCCGAGATCGTCCAGGCCGACTGCGGCCCCGGCAAGCGGCCACGATCCTGGCCGCCGCCGCCGTTCAAGGTGTCGTTGCCGGCTTGCCCGAACAGACGATCATTGCCATCGCCGCCGAACAGCAGATCGTTGCCATTGCCGCCATAGAGGCTGTCGGCGCCATTGCCACCGCGCAGGGTGTCGAACTGGTTCTGGCCAAAGAGCGTGTCGTCGCCGGCCCCACCTTCGATGCTGTCAGCACCGGCTTGGCCCCAGATCATGTCGTTGCCGGCGCCGCCCCGACCCGTGTCATTGCCGTTGCCGAGCTCGAGTTCGTCATCCCCCGGCCCGCCATCGATCAGGTCGACCCCACCGACGCCGCGGATCGTGTCATTGCCGACACCACCAAAGGCTTGGTCGTCCCCATTGCCCGTGAGCACCAGATCCGCGCCATTGCCGGCCGCGATCAGATCAGCGCCGTTCTGACCCTCGAGCCGGTCATTGCCGTCCGAGCCAAAAAGGCTGTCGGCCCCATCGCCTCCGAGCAGCGTGTCGTTTCCGTCAAAGCCCTCGAGCGAGTCGGCAAAGCGCGTCCCGGACGCGTTGTTGTTGAACGCATCGCCGATGAAGTGGATCGGGTTGGAGGAGCCGTCGAAGTCATCGCGCCCCGCATTGCCCGGGCGGACCACATCGAAGCCATCCATGGCGCGTCGAAGCTCGGTCGCCGGGGCGGGCCTGGGTGCGGGCGGCGCTGCAGGAGCCGCCGCTGAGTGTACCCCATCGGCCTCGGCGCCATTCGACACCAGCACGATCCCGGCCAGCGCCGCCACAGCTTGCCTGTCTTGCGTCATGGCCGCCTCCTCAGCCGCCGGTCTTTACCCGATCGCAGAGCCCACAAGCCCCACATCAACTTGCTCGGGCATGTGCCTCAAGCACGTAGAAATTATCACGAGTCTCCAGATAATTCTAAGTCTATCAAGCCGTGGCATCACGCCCAAGTGAACCTGTGGCCGTGCGCGCAGGGATCGGGCGCGCGCGCTGCTCAGACCGAGCGCACGGCCCCGCCGTCACAACGGACCTGGCTGCCGGTGACATAGCTGGCCTTGTCAGAGACGAGGAATGCTGCCACCGCACCGAACTCGGCCGGTGTCCCGTAGCGCCCCGCAGGAATGGCCGCCCGAGCCGCTGCCCGCACGGCGTCGATATCCTTGCCCGTCCGCTTGGCCGCACCGGCATCGAGTTGGTCGACCCGGTCCGTATGAATGCGCCCCGGCAGCAGCATGTTGACAGTGACCCCATCGGCCGCCACCTCGGTCGCCAGCGTTTTGGACCAGCCCACCAGCGAACCGCGAACCGCGTTGGACAAGCCCAGATTGGGGATCGGCTGGATCGTGCCCGAGGAGGCAACCGTCAGGATCCGCCCCCAGCCTCGGGCGCGCATGCCCGGAAGGAGCCGCTGTGCCATCGAGGCGAACCGTACAACGATCATCTCGAACTGGCGCGCGAGTTCGGCCGGGTCGGCCTCGGCAATCGGTCCCGCCGGCGGGCCGCCTGAATTGTTGACCAGGATGTCCACTTGGCCAAATGCCGCCTCAGCCGCCCCCGCGACCATCTCGACAAAGGCCGGTTCGGCGAGATCGCCGACCTGCGCCACCGCGCGCCCGGCCCCCCGCCCCGTGATCGCCTCGGCCGCGGCGGAGAGCTTGTCCGCCGACCGGCCGACCAGCATCACCGATGCCCCTTCGGCCGCGATTGCCTCGGCAATGCCGAGCCCCAGGCCCTGGGACGAGGCGAGGACAAGGGCGGATTTCCCTGTGAGCCCCAGATCCATCAGGCAGCCTCCCCCAGCACACCGAGCCGCCGCTCGAGCCGGCTCATCAAGCGCTCGATCTCGGCCAGCTCTTCGGGGCTGCATTTCGGCCCGGGCGCGCGGCAGCGGGCCGAACCGATCGCCCCGCGCCGGCGCAGGATCTCTTTGCGTGCGGCGAGGCCGGCGCCGATCTGCTGCTCATAGCGCACGACCGGCAGATAGGCGTCGAAGAGATCCTCGGCCCCGTCCACATCGCCCGCCTGATGGCGGCGCACCACGTCGACCAGCATCTCGGGATAGGCAAACCCCGTCATGGCGCCATCGGCCCCGCGCCCCATCTCGAGCGGCAGGAACAGCCCGCCATTGCCGCAGAGGATCGAGAGCCGGGGAGCGCCCGCCGCCTCGGCCCGGCGCACGGCCGTGATCTTGTTCAGCCCCGGCCA
>JBCCZI010000097.1:0-17198 GCA_039187815.1 Pseudomonadota bacterium
CGGCGGCCAAGGCCCGCGCGCGAAGATCCATGGAACGTGGTTTGCCTATACCCAGCCCCAACATCTACGTCGGGAAACCGAACCACGCTTGGAGCGTCAGGGGAATCCCTTCCGATTCACTCCGGCCGGGAAACGCTCTAGACGAGCCGTTGCCCGCCGAGCACAAGCCCGCGTGCAACCAAGCGTTGCTCGGCCCGCTCGGTGGCCCCAACGGTGTCGGTGAGCTCGAAGTCCCCCTCCTCCAGCGCCAAGACCGACGCATCGCCAGGGGCGCCGGGCACCAGCCGCGCCAGATCCGGCCGCCGCACCGCCCGCGCTGGCGCGGCCGTCGCCGCCTCGATCACCGCCGGCAACGCCATACCCAGATGAAGGAACTTGCTGAACGTCGTCAGCAGATCAAAGGCGGGCCCGTCGATGCAAAGCGCGTGCACATCCGAGCTGATCACATCGGGCCGGAAGCCGGCCGCCAGCATGCCTCTCGCCGTCTCCCAGGCAAAGGACCCCATCCCATGGCCGATATCGAACAATACGCCGCGCTGCCGCGCTGCCAACACCGCCGGACGCACCTCGTCCCCTGCCAGCGGGCTGTTGGGGAATGGACGAAAGCAGTGGGTCAGCACATCACCGGGACGCAGCGCCGCGCAAAGCTCGGCATAGGAAGGCGGCGGCTCGTCGATATGCGCCATGATGGGCAGGCCGGTTGCCTCGGCCACCTCCAAGGCGTGTTGAAACGGTGCCATGCCTTGGTCCCCGGATGCATGCCGGCCGAGACGGATCTTGATGCCAATGACGGTCTCGGGATGCGCGCGGGCGACGGCCGCAGCCTCGCGCGGTGCCATCAAGCGAATGTCTTCGCTCTCGCCCACATGGACCTCGCGGCCAAACCCCCAGATCCCAGCGAACGAGACGTGGAGATAGGCCAGGATCCGCACCGGAGAGGGCCGGATCACATGCGCCTCGAAGCCTGCATAGTTCCCTGGGCCCGCGCTGCCGGTATCGACCAGCGTCGCCACGGCAGATTGCCGCGCATAGGCAAGCGGATCGACACCCAGGGACGTGCCGCCCCAATAGACATGGGTATGCAGATCGATCAGCCCCGGTGTGACGATCAGCCCGGTGCAATCCATGGTCTCGGCCCCGGACAGGCCGGTCCCGATGGCGGCGACCCGCCCCTCGGCAAAGGCCACATCGGCCACCCGGTCGATGCCCTCAGCCGGATCGATCACCCGCCCGCCCGTCAACACCAGATCCGCCATCTGTTCCCCCTTCGGTTGTATTCAGGCGCTTTGGTGGCATCGCCGTCTGCGAAACGCCCCTGAACTGCGACAGTCTTGCCACAGCTTTGACAATGTTGATCGGCAAGGGAAACAGACAGATCGGGATTTGAGGCCGTCATGCTGCACAACATGTCCATACGACAGCCTGGGAGTTCGGTGTGGACGATGTCGAGCCATCCTGCCAGAGGCCTGCAATGGACAGGAGCCGAAACCATGGGCCGTGAGGACGACCCGCGGGACGCCGAAGGTTCCGAGAGCGCTCTGACCCTGCGGGAAGCAACGCGCCAGGCGCGCGGTTTTGAGCGCGTGCGCGAGGCGCACCAGCGCGAGGTCGCCGAGGACTATGTCGAGCTGATCGCCGATCTGATCGATGTGACGGGGGAGGCCCGCTCGGTGGATCTGGCTCGCCGGCTGGGGGTGACCTCGGCCACCGTCAACGCGACGCTGAACCGCCTGATCGAGGAGGGCCTAGTCTCGCGCGAACGCTACCGGTCAATTTTCTTGACCGAAGCTGGACGGCGACTGGCCGTGCATAGCCGTGAACGGCATAAAGTCGTGTGCGATTTCTTGCTGAAACTGGGCGTCGATCCCGAAACCGCCGAAACCGATGCGGAGGGGATCGAGCACCACATAAGCGCGACGACTCTGGCCGCGCTGCGCCGGTTCACGGATGACTGAGGTGGCGTCCTCGGCTGCTCCTGCGAGCCCGCCTGTGCGGCGAAGCGGCCTGCATTTGCGGCGGTTGTTTCTGTTGGCCGTGGCTCCGCTGCCCCTGCTGGCAGCCATTGCACCGGGCCTGTTCCTGGATCCGCTCCTGTCGGTGCGTGCCGCGACTGCTTTGACGGGCGATACCGAGGCCGCCTTTGCGGCGACCCGAGAGACCGGCCACTGGATCTCTTGGGCCTGGAGCAAACAGTCCGGCCAGCTTTCGCTCGAGACACTGATCGGCTTGTTTTATGTGGGCTGGGGCCTCTACTGCGCCAGCCTAGCCCAGGCCGTCTTTCGGGAGGACGCGAAGATAACGCGGGCCATGGTTCTCGCGGCGGCCCTTATGCTGGCGCCCCCAGCGGCGGATCTGGCCTTTGCCCTACCGGATGCGATCCCAACCGTCTGGTTGATCGCGGTGCATGCGCTCTTGGTGCTGGTGCTGCCGGTCATGATCGCGTCGGCGCTGCTGCCCTTCGCCGTGGCGCTAATGATGATGACGGACGCATCCTTGGCCCCGCTGCCGCTAGCCACGCACGTTTTGGGGCTGACCGGGCCGCGCTTTGGCCATGACGACGGCATCCTGCTCCGCTCCTTGGGTCTGTTTCTGATCGGTGGAACATTGGGCGCCGTCTGCGTTTTCGCCTTGAACGACTGGCAGCACGGGGTGTTCGGCATGACGAGCCCGATCGCCGTCCCCCTCGCCGAGGATGAAGAGCGGCTGAGCATGATCGGCACCTGGCTCAGCACGATGCTGCGCGATGTGCCCGTGCCTCTGGTTGTCGCAGCCCTCGGCGGAGCCGTGGCGGCCTTCATCACATTGTTCCTGATCAACTCGCGCGAAGGTGACCGGCTGCTCGGGGCCTTGGTGATCGCCCTGTTGGTGCTCTTCGGACAGGCGCTGCTGTCCGGAGAAGCGCCGCCCAGCCGAGGCCTGTTGGTGCCCTGGGTGCTGTTGCTTGGGGCGCTGGCGACCGCAGCTCGGGCGGCGGGAAAGGGAGCGCTGGGATCCGTTTTCATCCTGTTGGTCCTGGCGGCCCTGGCCGCCGGAGGCAGCCAATGGCACGCCATCCACGCCCCACTCGAGCCTTTGCGGGCCAGCACGCGGGCCCTGGCAACCGAGATCCAAGCGCAGATCACCTCTGCGGCCGCGACAAACGACGCCAGCGAGCCGCGGCTGCTCGCGATCGGCGGGTCGCCGTCGCAGATCGACGGCGGCGAGGGCCTCCGCGAATACGGGCAACTTGCGCTCCGGCTCCGCCAACTGACAGGCATTGCTGCCGTCCAGTGCCCAGGCGCAGACCCCGTCTGCAACCAACATCAGATCCAACTGGCAACCATGCCAAAGCGGCCGGACCCGGGATGGGTGGCGACAGCGCCCGACGGCGTGATCTTGATCCGCCTGCCCGACGGCATCTTCGCACCGGTCCGCCCCTAAGCAGGGGGCGCATGCAGCGTTGGCGCTACCGCCGCGACAGAGGCCTGTGCTATCACTTGCCTGTCGCAACTTGCCGCCGATTTCGGAGTCCGTCCCATGCGCAGACCGCTTGCCCTCCTCGTCGCCACCGCAATCCTCGTCCCATCGGTTTTCGCCGAGGCCCAATCGCTGCGAGCACGGCAAAAGCACATCAAAGCCGAAGAGCAGCAGGCCGAGAAGATCTCATCGGTCAACAAGACCTGTGGCACCGAGATCGAAGCCGGCTTTGATTGGGACACCTTCCCCGACGAGGTCTTCAAGACCAAGTACTCAATCCCGCTCTATTGCGAGCACCCGCTGGAGGCGATGCGCAATCTCTGCCGCTCGAATGATGGAGACCTGGCGAAAGAAGCGATCTCAAGCAAGGTCAGCGCCGTCATCTGCCAGTATGGCGAGGAGCGCCAGATGGCGCTCGACGAGGGCACCATGCGCTACACGATCCATTTCGGAACGCGCAACGACTACCGCTATGTCTACGAGTGGCTTCTCGACAACCTCTGAGGTCGGGCTCTCAGGTCGGGCTCTGAGGTCGGATGGTCTCAGCCCGGCTGATCAGCGGGGGTCATGAGGCCGACGACACCGCCCGTCGGATCGACAATGATTGCGATTCGCCCGACACCGGACACGTCGAACACGCGCCTGACCTCGCCGCCCTTGCCTTTGGCCCGCTCACAGGCGGCGTCCACGTCGTCGACCGCGATGTAGGTCATCCAATGCGGAGGCAATCCGTCGAACATTGGGTCAGAGCCGTCGAAGATCCCCGCGACAGGCACCTCACCTGCATGAGCCAGATGATAGGTGGTGCCATCGGGCATCGGCATCGGCTCGACCCGCCAGCCTGCAACCTCCTCAAAAAACGCAATGGCGGCGGCAGTGTCGCGGGTCATTAGCTCAGACCAATGGACGGTTCCGTGCGGGGTCATGACGTCCTCCTCGGCTATCCCGGATTTTGTCCCGGTCAAGTGTTTGTATCGGTGGCGGCGTCGTCGGCGTCCGGTGCTGCATCGTCCTTGGGTTCGGCGGGTTTGGGCGGCGCCTTGGCGATGCCGACCAAGGCCGGCCGCAACAAGCGGTCCGCGATGGTAAAGCCCGATTGCATCACCTCGATGATTGTGCCGGGGGTAGCACCAGGGATCGGGGCTTCGAACATCGCCTGATGGCGGTTGGGATCGAACTTCTCTCCGGTGGCTGGTTGGACGGGCGCGATTTTGTGCTTGGCAAAGGCGTTCAGGAGCTCGCGACTGGTGAGTTCCACCCCCTCGAGGAAGGGGCCATGCGCCTCACGCAACCCGTTATCCGCTGCCTTTAGTGCCCGGTCGAGATTGTCATGCACGCTAAGAAGATCGCGCGCGAGCTTGGTGCCGCCATAGGTCTCGGCATCCCGGCGGTCGCGTTCGGCGCGCTTGCGGACATTTTCGGTCTCAGCCAGCGCTCGGATCAGGCGATCCTTTAGCTCGGCCCGCTCGACCTCCAAGGCGTCGATCTGGGCCGTTAGCGCGGCCGCATCCTCGGCTGCCACGGCATCGGCTAGACCTGGCATCAGATCCTCGACCGAGGGGCCCTCCGGAGCCAGTTCACCCGCGACTTCCGCGGTCGCCTCTTGCTCGGGCGTCGGGTTCTCCGCCTCGGTTTCGGGTGTCGAGTCTGGCTGCTTCGCCATCATGTGCCCTTCCTGTGCGTTGCCGCGCCCGTTCCGTCCTGCACCATGCGCCCGACCATGCGGGCGGTGTAGTCAACAATCGGTACGATGCGGCCATAATTCAGCCGGGTGGGACCAATAACCCCAATCGCGCCGATCACTCGGCGGCAGCCATCCGTATACGGCGCGATCACCAATGCCGAGCCCGACAACGAGAACAGCTTGTTCTCGGACCCGATGAAGACGCGCACGCCGTCGCCCTCCTGAACCATCTCGATCAACTGCGCAAGGTCGCGTTTTTGTTCGAGATCGTCGAAGAGCAGGCGCATGCGCTCCAGGTCTTCTTCGGTTTGACCCTCGGACAGAAGGTGAGAACGACCGCGGACCATCAGCCGCTCATGCACCGCGCCGGTGCCATCCTCCCACAAACCGATGCCGCGCTCGACCAAGGAGGCGGCCAGCGCGTCGAGTTCGGCCCGGCGCTCGGCAATCTGGCGCTGAATGCGCGAACGGGCATCCGCCAAGGTTACCCCCCGCAGATGCGCGTTCAGGAAGTTCGCAGCCGACTCCATGGCCGAGTGGGTGAGCCCAGCCGGCACGTCGAACAAGCGATTCTCAACCGTCCCATCCTCCATGACCACAACCGCCAAGCCCTGATTGTCGGCGAGGCGGATAAAGTCGACATGGCGGATCGCGCTCTCGGAATTGGGCGCAAACACCAGCGCTGCGCAATGCGAGAGGCCGGACAGCATTGAGCCAGCCTGGTCGAGCATGCCCGACAGATCGCTCTCGGGCTCGGTGATGCTGCGCTCGATCTGCGCGCGCTCCTCGGTCGAGACATCGCCGATCTCGAGCACACCGTCGACGAACAATCTGAGCCCGAGCTGGGTCGGAACCCGCCCCGCGCTGGTGTGCGGGCTGTCGAGCAGGCCCAGCTGTTCGAGATCTTGCATCACATTGCGCACCGAGGCGGCGGAGAGCCCGGATTCCAGCGTCTTCGACAAGGTGCGAGAGCCGACCGGCTCGCCCGAGGCCAAATAGGTCTCAACCAACCGCCCAAAGATTGCGCGGCTCCGGTCGTTCAAATCTGCAAGCGTCGGCGTCGGTTCGGCCATGGTTTGAGGGTTTCGTGCTCCATCGTCCCCCGAGCGGCAGAGGTAGGCACGCCAACAGCCCGCGTCAATCCGTGGCTGCCAAAGCGGCAGCACCGCCCGCGGGAAAAACCCCAGTGGACGTTCCCCTCACAGACCGGTATCCGAAAGGCCAACGCCGATGACGGGCGACACGCCCGAGGGGGAGAGCATCATGCGTCCATCCGGCCGCGCCGCAGATCAGCTGCGCCAGATCGCCATCGAAACCAACTACACCCGCCATGCCGAAGGCTCGGTGCTGATCCGCGCCGGCGACACCCATGTGCTGTGCACGGCCAGTGTCGATGATCGCGCGCCGCCTTTCCTGCGCAACACAGGGCTCGGTTGGGTCACGGCCGAGTATGGGATGCTCCCGCGGGCCACCACCAGCCGCAACCGTCGCGAAGCGAAGAACGGGCAAACGGGGCGCACCCAAGAAATCCAGCGCCTGATCGGCCGTGCGCTGCGCGCCGGCACCGATCGCGTGATCATGGGGGAGCGCCAGGTTGTTGTCGATTGTGATGTTCTGCAGGCCGATGGCGGGACACGGACCGCCTCGATCACAGGCGGCTGGGTCGCGCTATGGCTGGCGGGCGAGGCCCTGCGTGCCAAGGGCGAGGTGCAGGAGAACCCCATCACCACGCCCATCGCGGCGGTGTCTTGCGGGGTCTACAACGGCCAGGTGGTGCTCGATCTGGATTATGCTGAGGACAGCGAGGCCGGAACCGACGCCAATTTCGTGCTGACCGGGACCGGCGGCCTCGTGGAGGTGCAGGCCTCGGCTGAGGGTGCTGTGTTCTCCGAGGCCGAACTGACCAACATGCTCGGCCTGGCCAAGAAGGGCGCGACCGAACTCGCAGCGGCGCAGCAGGCCGCGATTGCCGGGGCCAGCGCATGAGCCGCAGGCTCGATCCTGGCCATCTTCTGGTGGCCAGCCACAATGCCGGCAAACTGCGCGAGATCGCCGATCTCGTGGGACCTTATGGCCTTGAGGCGGTCTCTGCTGTCGATTTTGGCCTGCCAGAACCGGACGAAACCGAGGACAGCTTTGAGGGCAACGCGTTGCTGAAAGCGCGGGCGGCGGCAGAGGCGTCCGACCTCGTGGCCTTGGCCGATGACAGCGGCCTAGCGGTCGAGGCGCTTGGCGGGGCGCCGGGCATCTACTCCGCTCGTTGGGCCCAAACGCCGGAGGGTCGCGACTTCGGACATGCCATGGCAAAGGTGCAGGAAATCCTAGATCAGCAAGAAGTCCCCCAACCCCGCCGCGCCGCCTTTGTCTGCGTACTGGCCCTGGTTTGGCCCAATGGCGAGAGCACAACGTTTCGCGGCGCGATCGAGGGGCAGTTGGTCTGGCCCCCGCGCGGCACCCGCGGCTTTGGTTATGACCCGATGTTCCTACCCGAAGGGCGCAGTCAAACGTTTGGCGAGATGGATCCAACGGAAAAGCATGCGATCTCACACCGCGCGCGCGCGTTTCGGCGTCTGGTCGATAGCTGTCTCGCGCCCGTCGATTAAGCACCCGGATCTCAATCAAGCAACATGCGTGGCGCTGAACCGCTCGGTTCCCGTCAGTACCATGACTGGGCTTGCATCGGCTGAGCCCACGGCGACGCGATCAGGACTGGCCTGAATGCCACGCATTGGCCTGATCGGGGGACGGCACTGTCTCTCCGTTGCCGTTCCGGCCCCAGCTCGCTAGACGAGGGCCACCACAAGCCGAGGGAGAGCAAGATGGCGGCGCTGCCCCAAGAGATGACGGTGATCGAGCATGGCGCGGGAGGGGCAGCAGACGTCCTGGCGCCGGCCCGGCGACCGCTCCCGACCCCACGGGCGCACGAGATTCTGGTGAGGGTGATCGCAGCGGGCGTCAACGGCCCAGATCTGGTGCAGCGCCGCGGCGAGTATCCGCCGCCCAAGGGCGCATCGAACCTGTTGGGCTTAGAAGTATCTGGCGAGGTGGTCGGCACGGGCGACGCGGTGACCGGCTGGGCCTTGGGCGACCGGCTGTGCGCACTGACCAATGGCGGCGGATACGCCGAATACGTGGCCATCGATGCGGCGCACTGCCTGCCAATCCCCAAGGGGGTTTCCGACACCGATGCCGCCGGCCTTTGCGAGACCCACTTCACCGTCTGGTCCAATTTGTTCCATGGCCATGCGGTGCCGGAAGACGGTTTGGTCCTGGTACACGGAGGTGCCGGCGGCATCGGCTCGACCGCCATTCAGATGGCGCGGGCGCGGGGCATGCGCGTCTTTGCCACCGAAGCCGAGGCAGGCCTAGAGTTCTGCCGCGCGCTCGGGGCAGAGCGGGCGATCGACTATCGCGAGGAGGACTTTGTCGCCATCACGCGCGAGGCCGGTGGAGCGGACCTGATCCTCGACATCATCGGAGGCCCGCTGATCGCACAAAACTTCAAGGCTGCGCGCCATGACGCGCGCATCGTGCAGTTGGCCTTCAACGCCGGCAGCCGCGTGGAGGTCAACCTGATGCCCGTAATGCTGAAGCGGCTGCATTATACGGGCTCGACCCTTCGCTCGCGGCCAGACGGCTTCAAAGCCGCCGTGGCGCGGGCGCTCGAGGCCGAGATCTGGCCTCTGTTCGGCCAGGGGACGATTCGCACCGTCACCGACCGGGTCTTGCCGCTGGCCGAGGCGGCCGAAGCGCATAGGTTGATCGAGGCGGCATGCCACAGGGGCAAGATTTTGCTCGCGCCCTGAGCGAAGCAGGGGCAACCGCGCTTCCGCAGAGTGGAATTTTTCCAGCCTGTGGCTGCCGCTCCCAAATGGCGCAATGCCGCAAATCGCCTGTTTCGCGGGCCTGTACGCCAATGCGGTGTTGCCCGTTAGCCGCCCCAACCCTCCCTAAGCATTTTTTTAATGGCTGGGTGAGGTCCGGTTCACTAGCCGGTGCGTATTCGGAGAGATGCCGCGCAACACTGTGAAAACCGAGAGGAACCGTCCATGAAGACCGGCTACAATGCCCTGTTTATCCCCGGCCCGACCAACATGCCCTTCCGTATCCGCCAGGCCATGGAGATCCCGCTCGAGGATATGCGCGCGCCGGATTTTGGGTCGTTCGTCAAGCCCCTGCTCGAGGACACCCGCAGGGTCTTCAAATCCGAGACCGGTCAGGTGTTCATCTTCCCGGGCTCGGGCACCGGCGGCTGGGAGAGCGCGATCGCCAACACGCTCAGCCCCGGCGACAAGGTGTTGATCAGCCGCTTTGGGCAGTTCTCCCACCTCTGGGTCGATATGTGCGAGCGCTTTGGGCTCGACGTGCACTGCGTCGAGGTCGAGTGGGGCAAGGGCGTGCCGGCCGAGGAGTATGAGCGCGTTCTCCGCGCCGATCAGGCCCACGAGATCAAAGCGGTGTTTGCCTGCCAGAACGAGACCGCCACGGGCGTCACCTCGGATATCGGCGCGGTGCGCGCGGCCATGAATGCCGCCGGCCACCCGGCGCTGCTGATGGTCGACGGTGTGTCGTCGGTCGCCTCGATCGACATGCGCATGGAGGAGTGGGGTGTGGATGTCTGCGTCTCCGGCAGCCAAAAGGGCTTCATGCTACCGACGGGGCTCGCGATCATCTGCGTATCGCAGAAGGCGCTCGAGGCGCACAAGACGGCCAAGCTGCCGCGCACCTTCTTCTCGTGGGAGGACATGATCCGGCTGAACGCGGATGGTTACTTCCCCTACACGCCCGCCACCACGCTGCTGCGCGGCCTGCGCGAAAGCCTCGACATGATCGAGGAAGAGGGTCTGGAGGCCATCTTCCGTCGCCACCACCACTTGGCCGAGGGCGTGCGCCATGCCGTCGACGCCTGGGGCCTGCGGCTCTGCGCAGCTGGGCCCAAGTGGTACTCGGACACCGTCTCGGCCATCGTGGTACCGGACGACAAAGACGCCCGGCCGGTCATCGCGCGGGCCTATGAGCGCTACAACCTCTCGCTGGGGGCCGGCTTGGCCAAGGTCATGGGCCGGGTCTTCCGCATCGGCCATCTCGGCTGGCTGAACGAGGTGATGGTCTCCCAGGCGCTGGCGGGCGCCGAAATGGCCATGCGCGACAGCGACATCATGGTCGAGCCCGGCTCGGGTGTCGGCGCAGCGACCGAGTACTGGCGCACAGCGGCCGGAGCGCAGCTGGCGCAGGCCGCCGAGTGAGGCGGTGGGGCGGGCTGATGACGGCCCGCCCACACTCAGCACTTTTATTGCGCAATTAAATTGCGTAGATCCGGCGCATGTCGGATTCGGATCCAACCGTCCCCAGAGGAGAGACTGCCATGAAAGTTTGCATTTTCGGAGCGGGCGCGATCGGTGGCTATCTGGCGGTTGGACTGGCCAAGGTGCCGGGCATCGAGGTGTCGGTGATCGCGCGCGGCGCCCATCTCGAGGCGATCCAGTCCAAGGGTCTCACCTTGCTGAAGGACGGCGAGGAGATCACCGTTTCAATCACGGCGGCCAACAACCCCGCCGATATCGGACCTGTCGACGCGATCTTCAACTGCCTGAAGGCGCACCAGGCCTGGGCCTCGGCGGCCGACATGGTGCCGCTGCTCGGCCCTGACACGACCGTGGTCTGCTGTCAGAACGGCGTGCCATGGTGGTACTTCCACGGCATCGGGGGGGCCCATGCCGACAAGCGTCTGGACGCCGTTGATCGCGGCGATCGGCAGTGGGAGCTGATCGGCCCCGAACGGGCGATCGGTTGCTCGGTCTATCCCGCGGCCGAGATCGCCGAGCCTGGGGTGATCAAGCATGTCTATGGCGACAAGTTTGCACTGGGTGAGCCGGATGGCACCGTCACCCCGCGGATCAAGCAAATCTCTGAGGCGCTGGAGGCCGGCGGGTTCCGTGCGCCGGTGCTTGACGACATCCGCTCCGAGCTGTGGCTGAAGCTGTGGGGCAACCTCTGCTTCAACCCGATCTCGGCGCTGACGCGGGGCACGCTGGATGTGGTGGCCGCCGATCCGACCTCGCGCGCGACCGCCAAGGCGATGATGCTCGAGGCGCAGGAGATCGCTGAGAGCCTCGGCTCGAGCTTCCGCGTCGATGTGGAGCGCCGCATCAACGGCGCTGCCAAGGTCGGCAAACACCGCACCTCCATGCTGCAGGACTTCGAGGCCGGCAAGGCCATGGAGATCGACGCTCTGGTGACGGCCGTTCAAGAGATGGGGCGGATCACCGGCCATCCGACGCCGACGCTAGACGTGGTGCTGGGCCTCGTCCAACAGCTGGCGATGAACCACGGGCTCTATCCGACCTATCCCGAGGACAAAGCCGTCTCCGAAAGCGCGGCGGCCTGATCTGAAGCGCATCCGGGCGGCAGTTTCTGCCGCCCCGCCCCAATCAATGGACCATAATGACCGGCAACCGGGTGTGCTCGACCACATGCTGGCTCACGCCGCCAAACAGTTGCTCGCGCCCTCGGCTTTGATGATAGGCGCCCATCAGCAACGCGCTCGCACCCATATCGGCGCATTCGTGCAGGATCGCGTCACCGATGTCGCCCGAGGCCCGAAAACTGCGCACGGTCGCATCCTTGCCACGCACGGCGAGGTAGTGGGCAAGATCCTCGGCTGAGAGACCAGGCTCGGTCGCACCTCCGGTCAGGATGGTTACCGCGCTGGCGCCGTGGATCAGGTCGGTTCCGAGCGCGATCGCCCGGGTCGCCTCGAGCGAGCCATTCCACGCAATCGCGATATGGGCGAGCGGATTGCCCTCGGGCCCACCTTTTGGACAGACCATCACCGGACGTCCCGCCTGCACGAGCGCCGCATAGAGTGTGTTGTAGCCGAGGCTGGTCTCACGGTCCGGTTGCGCGACGCAAATCAGATCGGCAAGGCGCCCGATCACCGAGACGATGTCTGCCTGGCGGCCTTGCTCCTCGCGCCAAGTCAGGCTGGCGCGGCCAACGGGTGGGAGGGTTCCGGCCTCGACCATGTCAAGATCGGCATCGCTGGAATAGCGGTCGAGCAACCGCCGCAGATGCTCCTCCTCATTGTCCGCCAAGCGGGTGATCGAGGAAGCGATCTGCTCCTTCAAAAAGGCCGGAACCACGACGCCAAAGGGCATCATGTCTTCGGTCTTGGCGCGGCAGTGCACCGTCTCGATATGCGCCGAGAAGATGCGTGCGATGGCCACAGCGTGGGCCAGCACCCCTTCGCCCAGGCCATCGCCGCGCACGGGCACCAGGATTTTTGCAACGGTCATGGTCAGCCCCTTCGGCTCGACGGCTCGGCTCAATGCCAGAGATCACCCGCGTCTGCGTCGTGCCAAGCCCAACGCGACAAGACCCAGAATGAACAGTGGCAGCGTCGCGGGCAAGGGCACGTCCGCGGCCTCCACGGTCAGATTGTCGATCACAAAGCCGTTGTCGATGCTGAGATCGATCCCATCAAAGGGCGCCATGGCTTCGAGAAAGAGGCTGGTCAACTGGCCGCCCTGCTGGATCGTGACATCGATCGTGTCGACCACGGTGATTCCGGATTGGAAATCGACCGTCATGCTGCCTTGGCTGTCATGGTTGCCAAAGCCGATCCGCTGAAGGTGAAGCCGATCCGGTTTACCGTCACACCCGATGTTCCCGGATCGACAATGTTCAGCATATCGGTTTCCGTTGCCCCCAAGGCCCGCGTCTAGGTCGCGCGGTCGTCATAAGGCTCGGCTGCGTCCGGCCTGGCCGTCACGCCGGTGATGCCCAGATCAGAGAACACCGCGCTGCTCTCGGAGATGGCTCCGAGCATCACGCCCTCGAAGTCTTCGACCAGCGGATCCTCAAAATCGGCCAGCGTGATCAGTGTGGCCGCTTGCGCTAGGAAACACAAAAAGGCCTGCGGATATAGATAACATCCTGAACATTCACGATACTCCTCACTCAGACACCCGAGATCTAGGTCCGGGCTCCTCGCTCGGAAGTCAATTGGGGAAGCCCTGTCCCAGCTTCCCCAATTTGGGACAAATGCTCAGAAAAGACCTTCGACCTGTCCCTCGGCATTCAGTTTGATCGACTCGGCCGAGGGCACGCGCGGCAGGCCTGGCATGGTCATGATCTCACCGCAGATGGCCACCACGAACCCGGCGCCCGCCGAGAGCCGCACTTCGCGGACCGGCAGATCGAAGCCGGTGGGCGCGCCCCTCCAATTTGGATCGGTGGTGAAGCTGTACTGGGTCTTGGCCATGCAGACCGGCAGATCGCCGTAGCCGGCGTTCTCCCAGGTCTTGAGCTGGTCGCGAATCTTCTTGTCCGCCACGACGCTGTCGGCACGGTAGATTTCTTTGGCGATGGTCTCGATCTTCTCAAACAAGCCCATCTCCGAAGGGTAGAGCGGCTTGTAGGCCGCCGAGCCGCCCTCGATCACATCGACGACCTTCTGGGCCATCTCCTTGATGCCCTCGCCGCCAAGCGCCCAGTGCTTGTTCAGGATTGCCTCGGCGCCGAGCGCGGCACAGTATTCCTTGATCGCAGCCACCTCGGCATCGGTGTCGGTCACAAAGTGGTTGATGCCCACCACCGCCGGCACGCCGTACTTCTTCATGTTCTCGATATGTCGGCCGAGATTGGCGCAGCCCGCTTTGACGGCCTCGACATTCTCGGCGCCGAGATCGGCCTTGGCCACACCGCCATTCATCTTCATGGCGCGCACGGTGGCGACGATGACGACGACTTTGGGTGCCAGGCCGGCCTTGCGGCATTTGATGTTCATGAACTTCTCGGCGCCGAGATCCGCGCCAAAGCCCGCCTCGGTCACCACATAGTCGGCCAGCTTCAGCGCCGTCTTGGTCGCGACCACCGAGTTGCAGCCATGGGCGATATTGGCGAACGGGCCGCCATGCACGAAGGCCGGGTTGTTCTCGAGCGTCTGCACCAGGTTCGGCTGCACTGCATCCTTCAACAGCACGGCCATGGCGCCGTCCGCCTTGATGTCGCGGCAGTAGACGGCCGAGCGGTCGCGCCGATAGGCCACGATCATGTCGCCGAGGCGCTTTTGCAGGTCTTCGAGATCGTTGGCGAGGCAGAGGATCGCCATCACCTCCGAGGCGACCGTGATGTCAAAGCCCGCCTCGGCCGGGAAGCCGTTCGACACACCACCCAGCGACGAGGTGATCTGGCGCAGCGCCCGGTCATTCATGTCGAGCACCCGGCGCCACGCAATGCGGCGCTGGTCGATGCCGAGGTCATTGCCCCAATAGATGTGATTGTCGATCATCGCGCTCAGCAGGTTGTGCGCCGAGGTGATCGCGTGGAAATCGCCGGTGAAGTGGAGGTTCATCTCCTCCATCGGCACCACCTGGGCATAGCCGCCGCCGGCCGCCCCGCCCTTCATCCCAAAGTTCGGGCCAAGCGAGGCCTCACGAATGCAGATCGCCGCCTTTTTGCCGATGGCGTTCAGCCCGTCGCCGAGGCCCACCGTGGTTGTGGTCTTGCCCTCGCCCGCCGGGGTTGGGTTGATCGCCGTCACCAGGATCAGGTTGCCGTCGGCCTTGCCCTCCAGCGACTTGATGAACTCGGCCGAAACCTTGGCCTTGTCATGGCCATAGGGCAGCAGGTGCTGGCCGGGGATCCCCAGCTTGGCGCCGATCTCCTGGATCGGCTTTTTGGTCGCCTTGCGGGCGATCTCGATATCGGACATGTCGCTCTCCCATTGTCCCGGTGGGCGTCATGCCCCCAGCTTTGTCCCCGCGGCGATCGCCGCCTGCTCTGCCCATTCGGTTGAGGGCATTTTCGCTCCGCCCGCTGGACGCACCCGTTTTAGGAGGATGCGCCCGCCGACGCATTGCACCGTCACGCCCTCCTCTGAGACAGAAACGACTTTCCCAGAGACGCCGTCGCCGGGGACGCGGGCGCAATCGAAGACGCTCAGCTCCTCGCCATTCACCAGCGTCCAGGCGCCGGGGGCGGGATTGGTTCCGCGGATCAGGTCGTAGACGTGCTTGACTGGCTTGTGCCAGTCGATGCGGGCATGGTTTTTGTTGCAGCGTCGCTCATAGGTCGCCAGCGCCTCGTCCGGCACAATCCGGGACGGGTTCGCTCCGCGGAAGAGGTCGCAGACCTCAAGCACGCTGTCGACACCGGCCGGGTAGATCTTCTTGAAATAGAGGTCGATGACCGTGTCATCGGGCCCGATCTCGCACTCCCATTGCAGCAGACTGTCACCTTCGTCGAGGCCATCGCTGGGGTAGAACCACGAAAAGCCAGAGCGCGTCGCCCCCATAATGATCGGCCAGTTGACCGCCGAGGGCCCGCGGTGGAGCGGCAGAAGGCTCGGATGAAAGCAAATGGAGCCGTGCTTAGGTGCCTCCCGCGCCGCTTCGGGCACGAAGACATTGACGAAGGCCATCACCATCAGATCGGCACCCAGATCGCGCAGGGTCTCCAGGGCTGCCGCATCGTCGAAACTCGCCGGTTGATGCACCGGCAGGCCCTGCTCGATTGCAAAAGCCTTAATTGGGTCGACGGGTTTGCCCTCGTGATCCGGCTCGCAGTAGACCGCGACCACGTCATCGACGCCGGCCTCCAAGATCTTGGCCAGGCAATCCTTCCCAAAGGCCTGCTGGCCCATCACGATCAGTTTCACCGTCGTCTCCCCCCTTGGTCGCTGAACCGCTGGGCTAGGGTGATGTCCCCGCCAGCGGACTGTCCGATGTTTCGCAATGCCGGGTTTCCGGCGACCAGACACCCCCTCGGGCATCGCAGTCGAGTACCGCTTGTTCGGGCCGAAGCTCCGGTACGTAAATCAGTGCCATGGCCACCACGCTCATGACGCTGATCGATGCCAGCATGATCCAGCCGTTCTGATGCTCGTCGTCCATTCGACAGTCTCCAAGGTCAACCAAGCCGCCTGGAGCGATCTGGAGCGATTGCCCAAGCCCGCCAAGCCCCGCCAAGCTATGTCGAACAGTTCTTTCAAAAGGCCTGCTGGCCCGTGGTTTTCCTCCAAGCTCCCGTGTCTTGCGCTCAGCCTTCCACGCCAAGATGCGCAAGATCGCAAAGTCGGACTCGGCGAAGCGCGGACTCGTCACCTCCCATGCAGGCGCCGGTGCCCGGCGTGCCGAGGGCAAAGGGTAAAGCGGCAACCAGCGCCAGCAGAAAGGCGAGGGCGACAAACACCGCCCAAACACGCAACGCCATTCGACTCTAGGGCAATTTGACCCACCGCTGGATCTTCCCGAGTAATATCCATTAGCTGATGGACCGTTTGTCGCAGTTGGATACGCTTGAGGCGATAGTTAGTAATCAACGTAAACGCCCCTATGGCCAGAATCCAACATAGCCCAGCGGGTAATAAAGGCAACCACCATCCGACTAAAAAGCTGACATAGCTAAGAATAAACAACAATACTATCCCCATGGCACCTACCAGGAGAATACGTGGCAGTGACTTAAACCACCAAACCACTGTACCGGCAGCCAGGGCCCAACCTAATCTCCACAGGTGTTCATAGCCAGCGACCCAGGTATTTAACAGGGGGCGTTTATCCAGGGCTGCGGCCAAGAGTTGGCTAATAATATTGGCATGGACCGTCACCGCTGACATTTCTTCACGGGGTAACCCAAACCAGGAGTTACTAAAGGGGGTGCCCACCAGGTCTCGCACGCTTTCGGCCGTGGGGCCAATGAGTACAATGCGATCGCGCATGGTTCCCCGGGGAATGCTATCAGTCAAGACCTGTTGCAGGGAATAGGTTTGAAATTTACTTTGGTTCCCCCAATAGTTAATTAAAATCTGATAGCCGCCATCGTCCGCCCGCACATAGCCACCGTCATTACGACGAAACGGACGCAGTACGGCCTGGCCCAACTGTACTACATGGGCCTCTTTGGGGGATTCATCGGGTCGAATGCCGACAGCTTCTAAATAGTCCAGGGTCATCTTAAGGGCAAGGCTATAGCGCAGTTCCCCCTCGGGTGTGCGCAGCGACAACAGCGCTCGGCGTAAATTACCATCAGGATCAAACACCTGGTCAGTAAATCC
>JBCCZI010000098.1:0-17085 GCA_039187815.1 Pseudomonadota bacterium
TGCTGCGCAAGCTCGCGGCCCGGACACGCGAAGCCCTCTGGGACGCCATCGGCAAAGCCCTCGACCCCTTCGCCCCGGACGATTGCCAACACCACGCCACCGCCACCGGCCAAAAGCCCCAGCAAGGAGATCCCCCTCTAGGGGATCTCGGTCATTTCGGGCACGCCGTAGAGGCCGCTCATTGAGCCCGTCGCCCCGATCTCCTCCAACGCCCGCACCTCCTTGGCGAGCAGCGCCTTGGCCGCCACCAGCGTCTCGCTGATCAGGCCGCGGGGGACAACACAGACGCCGTCGCCGTCGCCCAGCACCAAATCCCCCGGTGCGACCGGCACGCCGCCACAGGCGATCGGCCCGCCGATGGTGCCGCCAAAGCCCTTATGCAGCCCCTCGGGCACAACCCCGCGCGCCCAGACGCTGATTGAGCTCTGCAAGCTCGTCCCGGTCGCGCACCGCGCCGTCGACAACAACCCCGGCGACCCCGCGCGCCAGGGCGACCCGAGCCAGCAAGCCGCCGAAGACCGCGGTGTTCGGATGGCCGCCGGCATCAACCACCAGCAGATCGCCCGCCTCGACCAGCGACAGCGCGGCATGCAGCGGGCTGTTGTCGCCGATCTTGCAGCGCACCATGCCCGCCCGACCGACAGCCCGCAGCCCTAGGGCCATGGGCGCAATCGCCCCGGCCATCGCCTGTCCCCGGTTCAGACAGTCGGAGGCGATGGCGGGTGGGATCTCGGCCCAATCCGCGATCGGGCTCGGCAGCGGTGGCACAGGCGTGGTGTGGCGAAGGAGCGTCATGTCTCGGCCCCGCCAAACCCGCTGCCCTGCGTCTCGTACTCGCGCCGTGGCGGGGCGAAGATGTTGATCACCCCGCAGCCCTCCGGTCCGGCTTCGATGGTGTGGGGCACATCGCTTAGTGTGCGCTAGAAATCCCCCTTGGCCACCGCCATCCTGTCCGAGCCCTGGTGGCGGGTCGCCGAGCCTTCGATGCAAGAGCCCCAGTGTTCCTGGGGATGGGCGTAGCGCGACCCTTGGGCTCCAGGAACGAGGCGCAGGATCGAGACGGTCTCTTGGTCTCCGGCAAAGACGCGGGCGGTCAGGCCGGGTGCCAGCTCCCGCGCGATCCCGTCCTCACCGTCGATTTGAAAGAAATTCTCCGGCCGCATGCCGCTCTCCCCCTGCTGTTTTTGGAAGTATCGGGCGCGGCTCGACGCTGGTCAAACGCGAAAGGCCCGCCGAGGCGGGCCTTTCCAATCGGGTTTCAGTGAACTCGGGGTTCAGGCCGCTTTGGCGGTCAGCACGGCGCCGACCTGGGCGGTCGCCTCGCCTTCGTCCATCCGCTGGACAGCAGCAACCTCACGGGTCAGCCGCTCAAGCGCCGCCTCATAAAGCTGGCGCTCGGAATAGGACTGTTCCGGCTGATCATCGGCGCGGTGCAGATCGCGCACGACCTCGGCGATCGAGATCAGATCACCCGAGTTGATCTTTTGCTCATATTCCTGGGCGCGGCGCGACCACATCGCGCGCTTGACCTTTGCACGGCCTTTCAGCGTGGCGAGCGCGCGCTCTACGATATCCAGGGTTGCCAGCGAGCGCATGCCCGTTGCAGTGGCCTTCGCAGTCGGAACGCGCAGGGTCATCTTGTCCTTTTCGAACGAGATCACGAACAGCTCGAGCCGGATCCCGGCCACTTCCTGCTCCTCGATCGACACGATTCGACCGACGCCATGCGCAGGGTAGACCACATAATCATTCGGTCTGAACTGATGCGCATTCGTGCTGGTTTTTTTCGACATAGTCTCTCCAGTCCGGCTTCTGCTGTACTACAACAGCGCGAAGATCCCAGGGCCCCCACGACGTGACGGTTCGGGTACACTCGGTATTCGCAAAGAAGACACCCTGCCCCAACGGGGCCGGTTGTCCCTATCTGCGTGATTGCGACGCAAAAGTAACACATTCCGCGCCGCATGGCCACTGTTTGTCGAAAGGGTTTGTAAAGCGTGATGCCATAACGGATTCTCAGCGGTCTTCGCTTATGCGGTCGCCGAGCAGCCACTTGAGCGATTCGTCCAAGCGACCTCTGCTGGAACAGCTCAATCGCCGTCGCCTGGCGCCTCCGAGAAGTACTTTTCGAGCTTGTCTTCTTCCCCGTCGAACTTTGCGGCGTCCTGCATCTCATCCTTCTTTTGGGTGATGTTGGGCCAAAGCTCGGAGTACTTCAGGTTAAAGGGCACCCAGGCCTCTGTGCCGTTCTCGGTGTCGGGGCGGATCGCATCGGCCGGGCATTCCGGCTCGCAGACGCCGCAGTCGATACACTCATCGGGGTGGATCACGAGCATGTTCTCCCCCTCGTAGAAACAATCGACAGGGCAGACCTCAACGCAATCCGTGTACTTGCACTTGATGCAGTTGTCGGTGACGACATAGGTCATGGGGGCTCCTCGTGGGGCGATCGCGGGCGCGGCGGCGGCTGCCCGGTTGCTTATCTGATTGAATAGGTTTGGTATCGGTTGCGTTCAAGGGCCCGTCAGGGATCGAACGGTCGCAGCCTTTCCAACTCGCGGCGATCCCGTTTGGTAGGCCGGCCGCTTCCGCGGGGCCGATCGGTTTCGCTCGGCGGACCCGGCTCGGACGGCGGGGCGGGGTCAGCCGGCTCGAGATCGGTGTACAGCGCTTGTGCTTCAGTGGCCGGGCCTCGGCGCAGGCCGATCGCTTCGATCCGCACGACGCGGATCAGGCCTGCTTGCGGAAAGGTCAGCACGTCGCCCGGGCGCACGGCCTGTGCTGGTTTGGCGCAGCGCTCGGAATTGATCCGCAACCGCCCGGCCGCGGCGATCTCGGCCGCCAGCGAGCGCGATTTGAAGAAACGCGCACGCCACAGCCATTTGTCGACGCGGATGCGATCGGTGGGGTCGGACTGGCTCACGCCCGGTCCTCAGCGGTTCTTCAGCTGCTGGAGAATTGCGAAGGGGCTGTCGGGATCGACCGGGCGATCATCCTTGCGCGGCCTTTGGCCCCCATGGCTCCCGCCGCCCGGTTTCGCGCCGGGTTTGTCGTCGCGAGGCGAAGGCGGCGTCCCGGAGCGCGCATGGTCCTCTTGTCGTTGGCCGCCCTTGCCCCGACGTTTGCCCTTTTTGCCCGGTTTCGTGCCGCGTCCGGCATCCGCTTCTGAAGGCTTAGTCGTATCTGGAGCGTCTGCGGGCGTGCGTCGACGCGGGCCCCCACGGGCCTGCGGTCGGCGCGGTCGCAGGGTGAACACGTAGAACGGCTCGCGCTCTACCGCTGCGGTCTCCGCAGCCGGATCGGGCGTGGTCTCGGTGACCAGATCTGCGTCTACCGTCCCGGCACTGGTCTCTGCGCTGGTCTCAGGCTCCAAAGGCGGTGCAGAGGTCTCGGCAACGGGCTCGGCAGGCGGATCGGCCTCGGAAGCACGCGCCTCTGGTGCGTTCGGCTCTGGTGAGGCGGCCTCCTCCGCCTCAGGCGCGGGCTGGACCGCGGGCGGCGCTTCGGCCGGCGGATCGGTTGCCTCGGGCGTAGCCGAGATCTGCGTCTCGTCCGTCGTGGTCTCAGCAGCCAGGGGGGGCGCCGTCTCGTCCGATGGCGCCTCGGCCTGGGGTTTGGGCGGACGCGGGGCTTTGTCGCGCTCGCCCTTCTCGGCCTGGAACCCTAAGCCTTGCATGATTTCTGCCAGCTGATCCAGCGTGCAGCCGGTGATCGAGAGCATATCCGCCGTCGCCTCGAAACCCGCGCGGGCATCCAAGGGGCGGATCATGTCGGCCAGCCGCTCGAGCATATCGATGCGCACGGCGCGGTTGCCGCAGAGCTTGTAGCCCGCGCGCTCCCAGTATCCGCGAGCATGGCCTTCGGCGCGGGGCACAGTGACATGGCCCGGGGGCTGGGGGATCGGCAGCTCCTCATGGGCCTCCCACAGCCCCCACAGCAACAGGCGCAACGCCGTCGGCGCGGGTTTCAACAGCGCGCCCATGAAAATGGTGTGCTGGCCAAAACGCACGCCGTGGCGGCGGAGATGCGCCCGCTCGTCCTGGCCGAGCGCTTTGACGTCGTCGGCGATCTGGCGGCGCGGGATGACGCCCATGGCTTCGACCAGCTGGAAGCCGACGCCGCGCGCGAGGCCCGTGACCGTCTCGTCGTCGCGCAGCTTCACCAACGGCTCGAACAGCGCGGCGATGCGGCGCTCGATCCAATGGCCCAAGCGGCGCTCGATCTTCTCGGCGACCGCCGGATCCGCATGGTCATCGACAAAAGCCCGGACCTTGGGCACCAGAACGCTGTCGCCCTTGGTGAGCTGGCCGACCACGCAGTTGTCCCAGATCAGCCCGCCCTGCTCGGTCATCTCGAAGGCTTGGTCGGGCGCCAGATAGAGCCGGTCCGCCCGCCGCGCGAGCTCGGCGCCCAAGGCTCCGAGCGAGGCCGCCCGCAGGGTCTTGATCTCATCCGGCGTCGCGGTTTCGTCCAGCGTAAAGCGGAAGCCGTCGAGCCGACCGACGAATTCGCCTTCGACTGTCACCTCGCCGTTTTCGTTCACCTCGGCCACTAGCCGCTCCTTCTGCTTCAGCCGGCGCATGAGCACACTCGTGCGCCGGTCGACGAAGCGCTGCGTCAGACGCTCGTGCAGCGCATCCGACAGCCGATCCTCGACCGCGCGGGTCGTGGCCTGCCAGTCGCCCGCGTCCTCCAGCCAGGTGGCCCGGTTGGCGACGAAGGTCCAGGTGCGGATATAGGCGAGTCGCTTGGCGAGGGTGTCGATATCTCCGCCGGTCCGGTCGATGCGCTTTACCTGATCCGCAATCCAGTCGGAGGGTATAACGCCCGTTGGCCCCAGCAGGAACCGGTAAATGCGTGCGATAAGCTGTGCGTGGTCCTGTCCGGCCACCTTGCGGAAGTCAGGGATCTGGCAGACCTCCCACAATAGGCGCACGCGGTCGGGGCGCACGGCCAGTGCGCGAATCTCGGCGTCCTCGGTGACGGCGCGCAGCGCGACTTGGTCCTCGGCCTCGCGCGCGCGCATCAGATCGGGCGAGGCAGGCGAGACCTCGAGGCTGCGATGCAGGCGTTCGACCGAGCCGAAATCGAGATCGGGGCTGCGCCAGAGCAGCTTGGCGATCGGCTTGAACCGGTGGCCTTCGATGGCCGAGACCACCTCGTCGTCGAGCGGCGGTGCCTCACCGGTCACCCCAAAGGTGCCGTCGCGCTTGTAGCGCCCGGCGCGCCCGGCGATCTGGGCCAGCTCATTGGGCTCGAGGGCGCGCACGCGGCGCCCGTCGTATTTCGAGAGCCCGGCAAAGGCGATGTGGTCCACATCGAGGTTCAGCCCCATGCCGATCGCATCGGTCGCCACCAGATAGTCCACATCCCCCTGCTGATAGAGCGCGACCTGCGCATTCCGCGTGCGGGGGCTCAGCGCGCCCATCACCACGGCGGCCCCGCCCCGCTGGCGTCGGATCAGCTCGGCGATGGCATAGACTTGGTCGATCGAGAAGGCGACGACGGCCGAGCGGGGCTTGAGCCGGCTGATCTTCTTAGAGCCCGCCCAGGACAGCGTGGAATAGCGCGGGCGCTCGACGAACTGTACCTTGGGCACCAGGGCTGCGATGCGGGGGCGCGCCGCGTCGGAGCCCAAGAACAGCGTCTCGAAGCGCCCGCGTGCGCGCAGCAGCCGGTCGGTGAAGACATGACCACGCTCGGGATCGGCGCACATCTGCACCTCGTCGATCGCGACAAAGTCGAATTGGCGGCCAAGCGGCATCGCCTCGACGGTGCAGACCACATAGCGCGCCTTGGGCGGGGCGATCTTCTCCTCACCCGTCACCAGGGCCACGGCCGAAGGACCGCGCAGACCGACGATCTTGTCATAGACCTCACGCGCCAGCAGGCGCAGCGGCAAGCCGATGACACCGTCTGCACGGCCCAGCATGCGCTCGATCGCGAAATGCGTCTTGCCGGTGTTTGTGGGCCCCAGGATCGCCGTGACGGTCGCATCCGGCCCGGGCAAGGGTGCTGCAAGCTTCACCGCGGCCGCCTCCTCTCGCCCCTCTCACCGCCCCTTTAGACAGGGAGCCCCCGTGGATGCAAGGGCCGGGCTTCGGTCTTCCGCGCCGCTTGCCGCTGGGGTAAGTTAGCGGAGTTTTGCACTATCTGGAGGCGGATATGGTCAAGACAATGGTGAAGTTGAACGCGCCGGTCGAGAAATCCTTTGAGGTCAAGGGCAGCACCGGCGAGGAGCTGTTCGCAGCGTTGAAGAAGCATGGCAATGCCGGTGTCTTCCGAGGCTATCCCCATATGGAGGTCGCGCCCAGCGAGGATAAGATTGAGGCGGTGAAGATCGGCTGCGATCCGACCATCACCTTGCCCGAATGGAAGGGCGCGGCCAAGGCGGAGCCCAAACTGAAGAAGGGCTGGCAAAAGACCGTCGATCTCGCGCGCAAGCACGAGATGGCGCATTTCCGAGATTTCAAGGCGCGCATGAAGACCCTGATCAAGGAGATCTCCAAGGCCGAGACCTTGGACCGCGCGGCCATCGACAAGCTGATCCTGGATATGCGCCTCCAGGGGCTGAAGGACCGCAACGATCTGCACGAGCGCCGGCTCGACAAGGACTGGTCGAAAATCGAAAAGTTCCTTAAGGGCAAGTGAGCGGCGCAGGCGGTGCCTAGAGCGGGCGGCCCTCGACGTCGGGGGCCAACCGCTCGACTGCCTCGCGCGCGCCCTCGAGATGGGGGTGGATCTCCAGCGCCCGTTGGAACACGCGATACGCATCCTCATCCCGGTCGAGCCGGTCCAGTATGAAGCCGAGCCCCGCAAGCGCGCCGAAATGGCGTGGCTCAAGCGCCAGGGTGCGCTGAATGTCCGCGACCGAGCGGCCGTAGTCCTTGCGCAAGAAGTGCACCGTCGCCCGGCGGTTCCACGCCTCGGAGAACCCTGGCTCCAGGCGAACCAGATCGTTCAGAAACTGCAGCGCTTCCTCATAGTCTTCGGCCTCCATTGCCCGCGTCGCGCGGCCCAGCAGCAAGGTCATCGAGGGCGATCTCGAGCGCGACCAATGGGCCATTATCTGCTGTTGGAGGGGTTGCCACTCCTTGTCACCTGCGGTCGCGAGGGCGGCAAAGAGCGCGTCGAGCGATTGGGCTTCGGCATCGAGGTCAAGAGCCTCAGGCGTGGGCAGCTCCTCGGGCACGGGTGGGATTTCAACCGGCGCCTCCGGCTCGGGCAGGATGACCTGGGCCTGGGCGGCGGTTTGGCAGGCGGACACCGCAAGCGCGGCGATGAGGGCGCGGATCACCATGGGAAGAGTATATGGGCTGGACAGGGCCGTTGCCAACTGCGCTGCAATCAGGCAGGCGTGAGCGGACCGATACACCATGACGAGGAGATCGAGCGATGAGCGAAGCGTTTGACAAGGCCGTTGAGAGCGTCCGGGAGCGAGTCCAAGGCAGCGATGTGCAAGGCAGCTATCGCTTCGTGATCGAGGATGAGGGCGTAATCATGATTCGCGACGGCGCGGTCAGCACCGAAGACGGCGAGGCGGATGTGACCGTCAAGGCCGATCTCGACACCTTCCGCGAGATGTTCGATGGCAGCCTCTCGCCGGCCAGCGCCTTTATGACCGGTCGCGTGGATGTCGAGGGGGATATGAGCCAGGCCATGCAGCTCTCGGCCTTGGTGGGCTGAGGCGGCGGATCGCCATGCCTTGGTCCCCTGGGCCGGGCGCCGCTTTGCCTCTGGCGCCAGGAGCGGCGGTCGGGCTCGAGACCTGGTGGTTGACCACGCCCGATGGTGTGACATTGCGTGCTGGTCAGTGGCCGGCGGTGGGGCGCGAGCGCGGCCTCGCGCTGTTGCTGACCGGGCGGACTGAATTTCTCGAGAAGGCGGCGATCACGGCGGCAGGGCTCACAGGGCGGGGCTACCGGGTGATCTCGGTCGACTGGCGCGGACAGGGCTTGTCGGACCGGCTGTTGCCGCGCATCGAGAAGGCTCATGTGAGCCGTTTTTCTGACTATCTCTGCGATCTCGAGGCGCTGCTTGGCCAGACCGAGCGGCGGCCCGATTTGGTGCTGGGCCATTCGATGGGCGGGGCGATCGCGCTGTTGGCCCGCCGAGAGGGCTTGTTGGTGCCCGCGCCACTTGTGCTGTCGGCCCCCATGGTGGCGATTGCCATTGGAGGGTTTGCGGCGCGGCTAGTCCGTTTGATGAGTGCGGGGGCACGGCGGCTTGGGGCGCTCGATCGGTGGATGCCGGTGCCAAGGGCCTCTCGCGCCTATCCGCTCGCCGCGGCCTTCGAGGACAACATGCTGACCAGGGATCGGGCTGTCTGGGATTGGATGGTTGCCGCCGCCCGAGCCGATCCGGCCTTTGCGCTGGCGACCCCAACCCTCGGATGGTTGTCCGCGGCGGATGAGGCTATGGGCGCGATGTCCAAGATGGGCCGTCTCGACGGCCCGGGCCTGGTTCTCTGGGGTGAGCAGGAGCGCGTGATCGCGCAGCCTGCGCTCGCCGAGATCTCCAAGTGTCTCGGCATTGAGGGCGTTTGCCTGCCAGATGCGCTGCATGAGGCGTTGATCGATGCGCCCGCGCCCCGGGCTGCCGCTTGGGCTACGATCGACCGGTTTCTGGGCACCGACGGTTCTGCGGGCGTGGCTGGCGGCTGAACTACTCGCTGCGCAGGAGCAAGGCCACGGCGGCCAGGAACGGCTCCGGCTCCACCGGCTTGGCGATGCTGGCATCGAACAGGCCGCCGGGCTCCCGGTTCAGATGCAGGGCCGTGCAGAGCAGGATCGGCAGGGCAGGGGCTGCGGCCCGGGCGGCCCGGGCGAGCCCTTCGCCATCCAGATGCGGCATGTCGAAATCGGTGATCAACAGCGACCAGGCATCGGGGTCTTCCTCCACCGCATCGCGGGCATCACGGGGGTCGGTGCAGACGGCCACCTCGGCGCCATGCGCCTCGAGCAGACCCGAGATGGTGTTGGCAACCTCCACATAGTCATCGCAGACGATGATGGTCGCGCCGCGGATCGCCTCGAGCGAGGCCGCAGCCTGGTGCGGGAGGCCCGGTTTACCCTTTTGGGGCTCTGGCGTGTCGGCAACCAAGGGCCAATAGACCGTGAAACGGCTGCCCTCGCCGACCTCGGACCAAAGCGCCAGGGCGCCGCCGATCTTGCGCACGACCCCAGAGACAATGGCAAGCCCGAGGCCTGTCCCCGCGTCCCCCTTGGTGGTGTAGTAGGGCGCCAGGATCTTCTCCCGCACCGCGACTGTCATGCCGGGCCCCGTGTCCCGGACCGTCAGAGCGGCATGTTCTCGCCCGGGCTCGAGGGCGCCAAAGATCAACGCATCCTGCCCCTCGATCTGGCCCGCACGCTCAAGCCGAATGTCGATCATGCCGCCGCCCTGATCCATGGCATCCCGCGCATTGATCCCGAGGTTCAGGACCACTTGGAGCAGATCGGCCGGATCCGCGACCACGGGCAAGGGCTCGGTCGGAAAGGTGGCGGCAACCTCAATCCGGGGCGGCACGCCGGCGCGCAGCAGGTCATGGGCCTCGCGCGCCGCGCGCACCAGATCGAAGGGGCGGTGCTCGCCGGCGCCTTTGCCGCTCTCGAGCAGTTGGCGCACGAGGGTGCTGGCCTGCCCGACCGCCGCCAGCACCCGCTCCACATGGGTGCGCGCGGGGTGTGCGTCAGGAAGATCCCCCTCGATCAGCGCCGCCGAGGCCGAGACCACAGACATCAGATTGTTGAAATCATGGGCGACCCCGGAGGCGAGTTGTCCGATGGCTTCCTGGCGCTGGGCGGCGTGGAGCCGTTCGCGCAGCGCGGCGCGTTCGCGCTCGCCCTTGCGCCGCTCGGCGATGTTGCGGGTCACACAAACGATCCCGATCCCCGGCAATTTGGTGAGCGAGACCTCCTGGTCCACCTCGGCCCCGTCGCGGGTGCGCCCGACCAGCTCCGAGCGCCAGGTGCCGGTCTCGGCCAAGGCGGGCATGCCGACGCGCTCGATAAAGGCGGCCTGGGCGGGGGCGTAGAGGATGCTCCACGGCCGGCCCAGCACCTCGATCTGATCGCGATAGCCGAACATCCGTAGATGGGCGACGTTCATGTAGACGAAGCGTCCGACCTCGTCGGTCACCGCGATCCCGTCCTCGGTTGCATCGATTGCTGCGGCGCGCTGCGCCAGCATCTGCTCGGTGGCCTTGAGGCTGGTGATGTCGGTGGCGATCGAGACCGCGCCGCCATCGCTGAGCGCGCGGTCATTCAGCAGCAGGATCCGCCCGTCGGGTAAGCGCTCCTCGCGGTTCTCGCCACCGTGCATGATCGCATCACGGCGGGCGCGTGCGGCCTGTTTGGCAGCCTCCGGATCGGTGCCTTGGGCACGCAGATGGGCGCTCCAGGCCGCCTCAAAGCTGACGCCTGCGCCCCAATCCGCGTCCTTTGCCTCGAAGAACTCGCGAAAGCGGGCATTGGCAAAGACAATGCGCCCGGCGGGGTTCAGCAGCAAGAACCCCTCGGAGGTGGCGGAGAGCGCAGCACTCATGCGGAACTCGGCCTCGGCGCGCGCCTCGTCGGCCAGGCGCTCGGCGGTGATGTCGACCTGGGTCGCCACGAGATAGTCGGTGCTGCCGTCCGGTCCACCGATCGGATAGAGCGACAGCCGGTTCCAAAAGATCGAGCCATCCCGGCGGCGGTTCCGGAGCGAGAAGGTGCCCACTTTGCGCGCGCGCACCGCCTCGCGCAGGCGGGACCGTTCGGGACTGTCGCTGGGCTCGGCGGACAGGAAGCGGCAGTTCCGCCCCAACACATCCGCCGCCGCATAGCCGCTCAGCTCTTCGAACGCCGCGTTCACATAGATCAGCGGCGTGCCTTCGGAGCGGGCATCGGCGATCACCACGCTGGCGGAGGCGCCGTCGATCACGCCCGCCAAAAGCCGGTTGCGCTGGCTGATCGAGAGCGAGCGCAGCGCTTGGGCGGCCAAGGCGGCCAGCCGGACAAGCAAGGGTTTGTCTTCGGGCCCGAAATGCTCGACCGTGTTGGCGCAGCAGAGCACCGCACTGTCGTCTATCCCGGGCAGTGCGATCGGGGTGCTGAGGGCGGACCGCATGGCGCGGAGAGGCTCGGGCGTCTCGGTCCACCATGGCAGCTTGGCCGTGTCCACAACGCGGAGGGTTTTGCGTGCCCGCAACAACGCTGCGGGAAATTGGGCATCCGAGACTGGTGCCCATGTCGCATGACTGATCCGCGCCGTGCCACCCGGTCCGCTGCTGACAAAGGCCACATGCTCGCAGGCCAGGCTGGTGCGGATTGATCCGAGCAGATCGTTCAGGGCCCCTGGCCCTTCGGCGGCCGTGATCGCTGCCAGCCCGTCGATGATCGCATTCGAGACGCGGAGCGACGCGGCCTCGCGGCTGCGCAGGGCCGCCAGCTCGATCAACGCCTCGCGCAGGGTCTCGTCATCTGCCATGTCTGGTCGCTGGCGGTCCACATCCATCCCGTCTTCTGACGCAGGACTGGTAAAGATCCCAGCCACAGGTCAGCCGTGGCGGCCCAGGCTCAGCGCTCGGCCGCATCCGAGCCATAGGCGCTGTCGATCATAGCGCCCGACAGCACGCCGTACGCCGTGGCCCAGGCGTGTGCATCCGTCTCGGCAAACCGCGGGCCCAAAAGCTGGCGCAGCGCCCAGATCAAAGCCTCCCCGACCGGCGCGTACTGATCCGCCGTCACGCCGTACTCGACATGGCGATGCGCCAAGGCCTCGGCCGCTGGCAGCAGCGCGGCGTGATCTTCGAGGTGCTCGACGATGAAGCCCAAGGTGACGATCAGCTTGCGGTGCTGCTCGCCCATAGTCTCGGGAAAAAGAGCGCGCGTTGCGGGCGCGATGCGGAACAGCCGGCCATAGAACAGCTCGGCCACCATTGGGCCGCTCTGAGCCGCCAGAGACCAGCTTCGTCGGATCGCTGAGATGTCGTCACTGTCGAGGGGCATGGCAGATCATCCGATCGGTTTTCGTCTCCCATAGCTCAGATAGCGCGCCGGTGTCTCCGTATCCTTGCCGTGCGCGGCCAGAACAGGCGCAATGCACAGGCTCGGCATTGACGGGCAGGAGTTCCTTGTGCTCGCAATCAACCGGCATGCCGGGCACGGGCCCGAGCGGCGCATGGGTCGGGGGTCATGTCCTTTCTTCTTTTGGTCGAACAGGTGCTGAATGGCGTTCAGTTCGGCATCATGCTGTTCCTGATGGCCGCGGGGCTGACCCTGATCTTTGGCGTGATGGGGCTGATCAACTTGGCGCATGGGTCGCTCTATATGGTCGGCGCGTTTGCGGCGGCCGGTGTTGCGGCGCTGACGGGGTCCTTTCTGCTGGCGCTTGGCGCGGCGCTGGCGGCGGGCGCCATGGCCGGTGCCTTGATCGAGGTCGTCGTGATCCGCCGGCTCTATGACAAGGATCACCTTGACCAGGTGCTGGCGACCTTCGCGCTGATCCTGATCTTTTCCGAGGGGACGCGGTTGGTGTTCGGCTCGTTTCCGCTCTATCTCGACATTCCGCAGGCATTGTCTGGGCCGGTCACGCTGCCCGGGGGCTTCGCTTATCCGCTCTACCGGCTGGTGCTGATCGTCATCGGCCTGGCCATCGCCGCTGGGCTCGCGCTGTTGATCTCACGCACGCGCATTGGGGTGCAGATCCGTGCGGGGGAGAACGACCGGGAGATGATCGCGGCCCTCGGCGTCGACATCTCGCGGCTCTACACGCTGGTCTTTGCGCTCGGGGCGGCCTTGGCGGGCCTTGCGGGCGCGTTGGTCGGGGCCATCCAATCGGTGCAGGTCGGGATGGGAGAGCCAGTGCTGATCCTGGCCTTTGTCGTCATCGTCATCGGTGGGATCGGGTCGATCAAGGGCGCGTTGATCGGAAGCATCTTGGTGGGGCTGACGGATCGGCTCGGCAGCATCTTTCTGCCCGAGATCCTAAAGCTCGCCACCGATCCCTCCACCGCCACCTCGGTCGGGGCTTCGGTGGCATCCATGCTGATCTATGTGCTGATGGGGGCGGTGCTGATCTGGCGGCCGACCGGTCTTTACGGAGCGCGCGCGTGATCGCCGAGCGCTATGTGAATGCGGCCGCCCTCGCGGTCTTTGCCCTCGTTCCCCTTTCGGCCGAGGCGATGGGCGAGCCCTTCACCATCACCCTGATGACGCGGGCCGCGATCTTTGCCATCGCCGCCATCGGGCTCAACATTGCGCTCGGGCTCGGTGGGCTGGTGAGCCTCGGGCATGCCGTGTTCTTTGGTCTCGGCGGCTATGCAATGGGGATCCTTGCGCATCATGCCCAGATTTACGAACCGCTGGCCGAGTGGCCCCTGCTGGTCGAGGGCACCACGTTCATGCCGGTGATCTGGTTAGTAGCGGTCGCGGTCTCCTCGCTGGCAGCTTTGGTGATCGGCGCGCTCTCGCTGCGCACGACCGGGGTCTATTTCATCATGATCACCTTGGCGTTCGGGCAGATGTTCTTTTACTTCTCGATCTCCTGGGCGCCTTACGGCGGCGAGGATGGGCTCTCGATCTATGTGCGCAATGGCTTTCCGGGGCTGAACACGCTCGATCCGATCCAGTTCTATGGACTGTGTTTTGGCATTCTGTGTCTGGTGTTGCTCGCGACCGGGCGGCTTGCGCGCTCGCCTTTTGGTCTGGCGCTGAACGCGGCGCGGCAGGCACCGGTTCGGGCCGAGACCGTGGGCCTCGATCCGACGCGCCTGCGGCTGGTGGCCTTTGTGCTGTCCGGCGCGGTCACGGGGCTGGCCGGCGCGCTGTTTGCCGATCTGAACCGTTTTGTCAGCCCGGCGATGTTCAGCTGGCAGACTAGCGGCGAGATCATGATCTTCGTGATCTTGGGCGGTGTGGGGCGCCTTTATGGCCCGGTGGTCGGCGCACTGAGCTATGTGGCGCTCGAGCACTGGCTGGGCGGGCTCAGCGAGTTCTGGCACATCTATCTGGGCGCGCTGTTGCTGGGCATTGTGCTGTTCGGGCGGGGCGGGATCATCGGCCTGCTCTCGGGACGGGCGGCGGTGCATGGCTGAACCCGCCCATCCTGTGCTCGAGACCCGGGGGCTCACCAAGAGCTTCGGCCGCTTGCGCGCGAGTGAGGCGATCTCGCTCGATCTGCGTCCCGGCGAGATCCATGCGATCATCGGCCCGAACGGGGCGGGCAAGTCCACGCTGATCGCGATGATCAGCGGCAGTTTGGCGCCCGATGCGGGCTCAGTGCACCTGCTTGGCCGCGATGTGACCCGGGCGCCGGCGCGGGTCCGGGCACGGGCCGGGCTTGGGCGCACCTTTCAGATCTCGGCGCTCGCCATGGAGGACACGGTGCTGCAGAACGCGGTTTTGGGGGCGCTTGGCGCGCGTGGGCGTCCCTGGCGGTTCTGGGGTGCGGCCCTGGCGGATGCCGATCTGCGCCAGACCGCCGAGGCGGCGCTCGAGCGGGTTGGGCTCGCTGATCAGGCCCGCATGCGCACGGCCGAACTCAGCCATGGCCAACGCCGCCAGCTCGAGATCGCGGTGGCGCTGACGCTTCGCCCCAAGGCGCTGGTGATGGACGAGCCGATGGCGGGTCTCGGTGCCGAGGGCTCCCATCGCTTGACTGGGCTTCTTGATGCGTTGCGGGCCCAGGCGCCCATCCTGCTGGTCGAGCACGACATGGACGTGGTCTTTGCCTTGGCGGACCGCATCAGCGTCCTGGTTTACGGTGCAGTCATCGCCAGCGGCACGGTCGAGGAGATCCGCGCCGACCGGGTCGTGCGCGAGGCCTATCTGGGCCAGGACGCATGAGCCTGCTGGCCCTCTCCGGCGTCACGGCCTCCTATGACGAGAGCCAGGCGCTCTACGGCGTCGATCTCGAGATCGCGGAGGGCGAGGTGATGGCCCTGATGGGCCGCAACGGTATGGGCAAGAGCACCACGGTCAAGGTCATCTGCCGCATGCTGCCGGCGGCGGGGCGGCTGACCTTCGCCGGCCGGGATCTGCTCGCGTTGCCGAGCCACAAGGCCGCCCGGCTCGGCATCGGGCTGGTCCCAGAGGGCCGCCGCTGTTTCGCCGGCCTCACGGTGCGCGAGAACCTGATCGCAGCGGCGCGCCGGGGGCCATGGTTGCTCGAGCGGGTCACGGCGCTCTTCCCGCGATTGGGAGAGCGGCTGGAGCAGGGCGCGCGTACCTTGTCGGGGGGCGAGCAGCAGATGCTGGCCATCGGTCGTGCGTTGATGACCAATCCGCGCCTGTTGATCCTGGACGAGGCGACTGAGGGTCTCGCCCCCTTGATCCGCCAGGAGATCTGGGGCGCCATCGGCTCGCTCGCGGCCGAGAGTGGCCTTGCCATTCTCGTGATCGACAAATCCGTCAAGGATCTCCGGCACGTGAGCGATCGCGCCACCATCCTCGAACGGGGGCGCACTGCTTGGCAGGGCCCAGTGGTCGAGCTCACGCCCTCGATCACCGAGACCT
The DNA here is from genome assembly GCA_039187815.1 of Pseudomonadota bacterium. Lineage (GTDB taxonomy): Bacteria > Pseudomonadota > Alphaproteobacteria > Rhodobacterales > Rhodobacteraceae > Thermohalobaculum. The sequence goes on from JBCCZI010000098.1 coordinate 15,498, forward strand.
ATCTGGGGGTCTGAGGCGCTCCGTTCCCCACCTTAGCGCGCCTCAAGGATCGCGTCGTACACGAAGCGCTCCATCTCTTCGGCCGTGGCGATCTTGGCGTTCGTCGCCGCTGCGCTGTCGCGCATGGCTTTGGTCGCGATCCGCGGGGCGCAGTCCTCGGGCACGCCGATGGCGCCCAACGAGCCCGGGATCTCGAGCGCATCCAGATGCGTGCACACCGCGCCATAGAGCGCATCGGCATCGTGGTGGGCGAGGCCCATCGCCTCGGTCATCGGCCGCACCCGGTCGCCCATGGCAGGCTCGTTGAACCGCAGCGCCGCCGGCAACAAGACCGCGTTGGTCAGCCCGTGATGCGTCTCGTATTCGGCCCCGACCATATGGCTGACCGCGTGGACGATGCCGAGCCCTTTTACAAAGGCGATCCCCGCCAGGCACGAGCCGACCAACATACCGGCCCGAGCCTCGACATCGCCGGGGGCCGCCATGGTCTTGGGCAAGCAGGCGTGGATCAGCCGCAGGCCCTCCAGTGCTGCCCCGTCGCAGAGCGGGTGAAAGCCCGGCACGCAATAGGCCTCGATCGCATGGGTCAGCGCATCGATCCCGGTCCAGGCAGTGAGGCTCGGCGGCAGACCCAAGGTGAGCGCGGGGTCGAGCAGCGCGCAGGCGGGTTTCAGCGCCGCGTGCCAGACACAGAACTTCATGCCCTGGGCCATGTCGGTGATCATGGCCGTGCTCTCGGTCTCGGCCCCAGTGCCGGCGGTGGTCGGGATCGTGATCAAGGGCGGGAAAGCCTCCGGTCCGATGGTGGGTGCGGGCCGTTCGAACTCGAACTCCCACAACCCGACGCCGCTTTTGGCGGTGAGGGCTATGGCCTTGGCGCCGTCCATCCCGCTGCCGCCGCCGATGCCGATCACACCGTCATGGCCCCCTTGAGCAAAGGCCTTGCGGCCGGCCTCGATCTCGGTGTCGCGCGGGTTCGGAGAGATCTCGGCAAAGACCGCGCCTGACAGCCCCGCACCGGTCAGCGCATCGAGGCTTTGCCGGACAAAGGGCAGCTCTCGGCTGCCACGATCAGTGACCAAGAGCGGGCGCTCGGTCCCGGCCATTCGGCAGATCGCCGGCAGGTCGCGCAATCGGCCGGGGCCATAGGCGATGGGGACGGGAAAGCTCCAGTCCTGCGGGTCGAGGAGGCGCATGGTTGATCCTTGTGCTTGGTCTCCGAGGGGGCAACTCTCGACGACCCGTGGTCTCGGAGCAATCGCGAACTCTGCGGCGCTGACACGGGCCCGGGTTTCGCTAAGCTCGCGCAGCGTGCGTGACGGGCCTGCAGCTTCTTTTGCAAGCCCCGAGTGTCCCGACGCCTCACCCAAAGGAACCAGCATGATCGGGGCTCACGCCAGCTCGTGGGGACAAACGGCCGGCGAGAGCAAAGCCATGCCCCGCCTCCGAGACGATCCGCGTCGATTCGATCCTGCAGCGCCCTTTGGTCACCGCATTGGTATCAAGCGCGACCCTGGCGATACCGGAGGGCGTGTTGTCTCTTGATCGGCCTCGGTCAGGCCCGCAAGCGCCTCAGCAAAATGGCAAA
>JBCCZI010000099.1:0-16989 GCA_039187815.1 Pseudomonadota bacterium
CCCGCCCGCCCGCCCGCCCGGTCGATGCGATTGGGTGGTTACTTAACTCAGAAGGCCTCGGTTTCCGAGGATTTAACCGTCCCGGCTGTATCGCCACTTGGGATCACGGCCCGACCGCCAATGGACAGAATACCATGCAAACCCTGAGCTTCACGGGAACGCTTGATGTGGGCGCAGATGCGCCGTTTAACTTCTATGGCCATATGCCCTTTCCCAGCGGTGAGATCGGCCCGGTTGACCAAAGCACCGGTGAGCGGACCGTCGTCCTCTCGGATCCGGCGGCTGTCTTTGTGATCGATGGCGTTGCCCTTGATGTGACCGAGCATGAGATCCGGCTCGGCAACAATCTCGACTTTATGGGACAGGGGTTCCTGATCTTGGACACGCTGGCTTTCACGGCCACAGGCAATGGCTTCGGCGTTCGGGTTGGGGTTGCCACCCTGGATCTTGGCACTTTCACGGGGCCGGATCTGCCCGTAGCGCCGCTCAGCCTCGATGAGGATTTTGAGAGCACCTTTAACACCGAGCTCTTCGTTCCTGAACTGTTCGATGGCCGCCAGATCGGGCAGACGACGCGGTTCTTCCTCAGCGAGGGGGAGATCGGTGTCGGCCTTTCCGAGGCCGCCGCCCGGGAGGTCGCCTATCTCTACGAAGCCGGGCTTGACCGCGATGGCGAGATCGACACGGCGGGACTCAACTTTTGGATCGATGCGCGGGAGGACGGGCTCTCGCGGCGTAATCTCTCGGAGGCGTTCCTCGCCTCGGATGAGTTCGCCAACGCCTTCGGCGCACCCGAGACCTTGTCGGACCGGGCCCTGGTCGAGCAGCTCTACCAGAACGTGCTGGACCGCGCCGGAGAGGGCGCTGGCACGGATTTCTGGACAGCCCAACTCGGTCGCGCGGATTTCGACCGGACCGATCTGCTGATCGCTTTCGCTGCCAGCCCGGAGAACGTGGCCGGCTCGCCCGTTGTCGAGGATCTGGTTGAGATCGCGCCCGGATCCTGGGACTTCCTCTAAACTGCTTCCTGGAGACTGCGATGCCCCGTAACCCGGTTTGGACAGATGCCAACGCTGCCGATTTTGCCAATCGGATCGCGACCGATGATGGCCAGACCCGTGCGGTCGTCATTGACGATCCAGAGGAAAGCAGCCTCGAAAATGGCCGGCTCGATGCCATCACCGACGAGATCGATTTCGTCGAACTGGTCCTCGAACGCGACACGATCTACACGGTCGTCGGCACGGGTGGGACCGAGCCTGTGGTGGTCTCGATCTTCGATGACGAGGGCTATCTGCTGGAGTTCGTCGATGCCGGGGATCTCGGGATCGACGAGTTCGAGGTGATCGACGGCGATCCGCCGACGACGATCTTTTTCGATACGATCTCGCAGTTTCGCCCGGACGAGACGGGCACGTATTATGTGGCGATCAACTTTCTCGACCCAAATGCCAGCGGGCCTTACCAAGTGGCCGTCGACTCGCAATCGGGGGTGGTCGAGGGCAGCAACACCACGCCTGTCGGCATCGATGATCTGTTGGTGACGACACAGTTCGAGGCTGCGCTGATCGATCCGCTTGGCAATGATTTCGACGCAGATAGCGATGCTCTGACCGTTACCGATGTTGCTGTGCAACCCGGCGCAGGTGTGGCCTTTGTCGTCGATGGGCAGGTGCTGTTCCGCTCGGACCCGACCTTTGCCGGGCGCGACAGCTTTGATGTGACCATCAGCGACGGAAATGGCGGCATGGATGTCGAGCGGATCTTTGTCGATGTGAACATCGCGCCTGACGGCGAGGAGGCGACCGCCTCGGAGGCGCAGCTGATCGCCTATCTCTATGAGGCCGGGCTGAACCGAGACGGCAACATCGATCTGCCGGGCCTGAACTTTTGGATCGACGTGCTGGAAGGCGGGGCGGCCGTGCGCGATATTGCGGGTGCATTCCTGACCTCGAATGAGTTCACCGAGGCCTTTGGGGCGGTCGATACACTGAGCGATCTGGCGCTGGTGGAAGAGCTCTATCGCAACGTGCTGGACCGTGAGGGGGAGCAGGCCGGCATCGATTTCTGGACCGGCCAGCTTGGACGCCCCGAGGTGACCCGTGAGGACATGCTGATCGCCTTCGCCGAGAGCACCGAGAACATGGTGGGCTCGCCCGACACAGCCACGCTGGTTCGCGATGTTGACGACTGGGTCTTCGCCTGACGGCTCCCAGCACATCCCCGGCGCGGCGAGACCCGGGCCCCGTCCACCCTGGCGGATGGCACGCCGAGACCGCCCGTCGCGCAGCCCAGAGCCCGGATCTCGCCATGCCTGTGCAAAACGCTCAGGCGGCGTCGCGTCGGGCCGCCTCCCAGGCCAAAATGGCGCGCTTGACCGGCAGCCCCCAATGATAGCCGCCAAGCCCGCCGTCGCGGCGCATGGCCCGGTGGCACGGGATGAGGAAGGAGATCGGGTTGCGCCCCACGGCGGACCCGACAGCGCGCATGGCCTTGGGATGTCCGATGGCCCGGGCGATCTCGGAATAGGTCGTGACATGGCCGGACGGGATCGCCATGAGCGCCTCCCACACCTTGATCTGGAACGGCCCGCCCATGGGGGCGAGGCGGATTTCTGCCCCTCCGCCACGGCCAAAGGCACCGTCGACCCAAGGCGCCAGAAGGGCGCGATCGTCATAGATCTCAGCCTCGGGCCAGCGGCTGCGCAGATCCGCCTCGGCGCCCTCGCGCCCGGTGTTGGCGGCGAAGGCGAGACCGCAGAGGCCGCGCTCTGTGCCCATGGCCAACACCTCGCCGAAGGGGCTGTCGAACCAGCCCCGCGCGACCCGCAAACCTCCGCCGCCGCGCGCGTAGTCACCGGGCGTCATGGCCTCCCAACGAACAAAGAGATCGTGGAGCCGCGAGGGACCCGACAGGCCCGTCTCGAGCGCTGTGTCGAGCACCGTGAAGCGCTCGGCCAGCAACTGCCGGGCGTGGTCGAGCGTCAGATACTGAAGATAGCGCTTGGGGCTTACGCCGACCCAGCGGCTGAACAGGCGTTGAAAATGCGCGGGGCTGAGGCCGATGACCGCGGCGACCTCCTCGAGCCCGGGCTGGCGGCCCCGATGCTCCTCGAGATAGGCCAGTGCGGCCGCGATCAGCTCATAGGTGAAGGCGTCAGTCTCTTCCGTCGCGGCATCCGCGCCAGGATCGAGAAAAGCGGTCATGGGTCTCTCCTCTTGCGTTGGACCCTATCCTAGCGCTGAGATCCGGGCGGCCCCACCCGTTTCCTGCGCCGCCCCGCATGCTTGCCTTGGCCACAGCCCTGTGCAAGCTGGCGCGCATGTCACCGCAGCTCAGCTACATCGATACCCGCGAGATGTTCCGGCGGTTCCAGCACCAGCGTGCAGAGCCTGAGGGCGAGCTCGAGCACACCAATGCCTACACATTGCTGGTGGCGGTGGCGCTGTCGGCACAGGCGACCGACAAAGGGGTGAACCGGGCAACGCGAGCGCTGTTCGCCCGGGTCTCGACACCGCAGCAGATGCTGGATCTGGGTGAGGAGGCCTTGATCGAGCACATCCGCACCATCGGTCTCTTTCGCAACAAGGCCAAGAATGTGATGAAGCTGAGCCGCATCCTGGTCGAGGAGCATGGCGGCGAAGTTCCGTGCTCGCGCGCCGCCCTGTCCGCGCTGCCGGGCGTGGGGCGGAAGACGGCGAATGTCGTGCTGAACATGTGGTGGAAGCATCCGGCCCAGGCGGTGGACACGCACATCTTCCGGGTCTGCAACCGCATCGGGTTTGCGCCTGGCAAGGATGTTGTCGCGGTGGAGCGTGCGATCGAAGACCACGTGCCGGCCGATTATGCCCTGCACGCGCACCACTGGCTGATCCTGCATGGGCGCTATACCTGCAAGGCGCGCAAGCCCGATTGCCGGGCTTGCGTGATCTCGGATCTGTGCGGCTGGGCGGACAAGACCGCCTAGCGCTCAGAAGGTCGAGAAGGCGACGGCGGTTTTGAGGCTCTCCTCGCAGGTGTTGAACCACAGCTGCACAGCGGCGAGCGTGCCGTTCAGCGAGGCGTCCACATCGTTTGCATAGCCGGCGATCATTGCGATCACCTCGTTCGGCAGGGCGGCCCCGCCCGCCATCTGCAACACCCGGACCTGGGTGGTGATGAACTGAGCATCGCGACGAAGCGTGGCCGCGTCGCGCTTGAGCTGACCGATGCGCTTCTCCAGCGCCTTCAGCTTCTTGACGTCCTGCTGGGCGCTGAAGATCTCTTTCTGAATCGCTTTGTTGATATCGGCGAGCTCATCGATAATCTCGTTGAAATCGCTGCGAACGCCAACCAAAAGGGCTCTGTATTGAGCAATGTTCATGGCCTAGTCCTTTTTCAGCTTGGCGATGATTTTGTCCAGCGCGCCTTCTAGTTTCTTAATCTTCGATTCGGCTTTTTTGCCAATGGCCGTAGCCTTCGAAGCGGCGCCGTCGGCCTTTTTCGCCGAGGTCTGAGCCTTTTTCACTTCCTTCGGATCGGGTTTTGTCTTCTCTTTGGGCATAGAGGGGTCTCCCAATGGATGGTCTAAACGGGGCGGATACAATTCACACGTGATACTGATGAGAGATCGATCTTCTGTCCCGGTGACTGGATCTCTCACCGCAACGACTATCGCATTGGCCGGGGCGGAACTGTGATCGCGGTCACAGCCAAGCAACGCTTTATCAACCATCGCGTGCGCCATTGCGGTCGACCGGCGGCATGGCTTTGCCTCGGCCGGGTTCTGTGCCAAGAGCCCGCATCGAAAGCGACCAGGGGAGCGGACATGGCGGAACGTTTGGGAGTGGTTGGCATCGGCAATGCGCTGGTCGATGTGCTGGCCGAAGTCGGAGATCCGTTCCTTGCGGAGCAGAAGGTGACCAAGGGGGCCATGACGCTGATCGATGCGCCGCGGGCGGGCAGCCTGTATGGTGCGATGCCGCCGGCGCGTGAGCTTTCGGGCGGCTCGGGCGCCAATACGATCGCCGGGGTGGCCGTGCTGGGGGTCGAGGCCGGCTATATCGGCAAGGTCTCGGACGATCAGCTGGGACAGATCTTCACCCATGATCTGCGCGCACTTGGCGTGCGCTTTGGCGGGCCGCTTGGGGATCCGGCCGAGAGCGAGACGGGGCGGTGCCTCGTGCTGATCACGCCGGATGGCGAGCGCTCGATGAACACGTTTCTCGGTGTTTCTGTGACGCTGACGCCGGAGGATGTGGATGCCACGCTCGCGGGGTCCGCGGACTGGCTCTATCTTGAGGGGTATCTCTTCGACACCGACGAGGCAAAGGCCGCCTATGCCAAGGCGATCGGCCGGTGCCGTGACGGCGGTGGACGCGTGGCCTTCACCGTCTCGGACAGCTTTTGCGTCGAGCGCCACCGGGCCGATATGCGCCGGCTGGTCAGCAACCACGTGGATCTGCTCTTTGCCAATCGCGATGAGCTGCTCGCGCTCTATGAGACCACGGATCTCGAGCAGGCGCTGCAGATGGTCTCCGGCGATGTGGACATGGCGGCCGTGACGCTCTCGGCCGACGGGGCGATCGTTGCGACTGGCTCAGATCGGGTCGCGGTTCCCGCCACGGCCATAAAGGTGTTGGACACGACGGGTGCGGGCGATCTCTTTGCCGCCGGCTTCCTGGCCGGGCAGGTCACGGGCCGCTCGGCTGAGCAGTGTGCCCATATGGGCTGCATCGCCGCCGGTGAGGTGATCGGCCATATTGGCGCGCGCCCCGAGGCGGATCTGAAGGCGCTGGTCGCAGCAGCGGGGCTCTAGACCCCGCAACGCGCACCAGCCGCGACGCTTTCGCCTCCGGGGCTGACGCCGGCCCAGGCTGCGCCATATTCCCGCTCGGAGAGAGGCCGGTCGGGGAATGCGCGTGCTTGAGATCAACGGTGTTGAGAAGAGCTTCCGGACGCCTCAAGGCCCCGTTCCGGTCCTAAACGGTGTTAGCCTGTCGCTCGAGCGGGGCCAGAGCCTCGCGCTGATGGGAGAATCCGGGTCGGGCAAGAGCACGCTCCTTCACATCGCTGCTGGGCTCGAGCCCTGCGACGCTGGCTCAGTGGAGGTCGACGGCGTTGCGGTAACCGGCGCGGGCGATGCGGCACGAGCGGCGGTTCGGCGCGACCGGATCGGCATCGTCTTTCAGCAGTTCACCCTGGTGCCGAGCCTCAACGTAGGGGGCAATCTCGCGCTGCAGGCCCGTCTTGCAGGCCGGCATGATCTAGACTGGACTGACGCATTGGCCAAGCGCCTCGGACTCGACGATCTGCGCGACCGCTATCCCGAGCAGCTGTCGGGAGGCCAGCAACAGCGCGTGGCGATCGGTCGGGCCCTGGCCGCACGCCCGGCCTATGTGCTGGCCGATGAGCCGACGGGCAATCTCGATCAGGCCACCGGCGATGCCGTGATCGCGTTGGCCCAGGAACTGATCGCCGAGGCGGGATGCGGCTTCCTGGTCGTCACCCATTCGGCGCGCTTGGCTCAGCGTCTGGACCGCTGCCTCACGCTCGATGCCGGGCGATTGGCATGAGAGCTGCGTTCGCCGCCCTGGCCTCCCATTGGCGGGCCAAGCCGCTGCAGGCGGCCGCGGTGGTGGTCGGGCTCATGCTGGCGACCGCGCTATGGTCGGGCATTCAGGCGCTGAATGGCGAGGCCCGCAGCAGCTATGCCGAGGCAGCGGCGATCCTGGACGGAGACCGCTTGGACCGGCTCGAGCCCATCGCCGAGGGGCGGCTGACGCTGGAGATTTATGTGGCGCTGCGCCGCGCCGGCTGGGCTGTCAGCCCTGTCATCGAGGGCCGCGTGACCGTGGGCGGGCGGAGCGCCCGGCTGATCGGCGTCGATCCGCTCACGCTGCCCAACGGCCGGCTGACCGGTGCGTTCGACGGCGGGCCCGGGATCGGCGCCTTCAGCGCGCCACCATGGTCGATGCTCGCAGCGCCCGAGACCATAGAGGATCTGGGTCTGCGCGTCGGCGAGCGGGCCTCAAGCGACCGCGGTCCCTTGCCCGAAACGGCTGTTGCGCGCGCGCTGGCGCCGGGGGTCCTTGTGGTCGATATCGGAGCCGCCGAGGCCTTGCTCGGGCGCACGAGCCTCGATGCGCTCCTGATCGATCCAGAGGCACCGCGCCCAGACACGGGCTGGGCCGAGGTGGCCGGAGAGGCGTTGCGCCTGGTCGAAGCCGATGACGAGAGCGATCTTGAGCGGCTGACCAAGAGCTTTCACCTCAACCTCACCGCCTTTGGCGTGCTGTCGTTCTGCGTCGGCCTGTTCATCACCCATGCGGCCGTGGGCCTGGCCTTCGAGCAGCGCCTGGGCACCTTGCGCACCCTGCGCGCCTGCGGGATGTCGGCGCGCTCCCTGACCGTTGTGCTGCTGGGGGAGTTGGTGCTGGTGGCCCTCTTCGCCGGTGCCTTGGGGTTGATCGCCGGCTATGGGATCGCGGCAGCGCTCTTGCCCGATGTGGCGGCGACCTTGGCCGGCCTTTACGGCGCCGAGGTTCCGGGGGCGCTGACGCTTCGCCCGGAGTGGTGGCTGGCTGGGCTTTGCATGAGCCTCGGTGGCGCGCTGGTGGCGGCTGGCCACACCTTGGCCCTGGCCTGGGGGATGCCGGTCCTGGCATCGGCCCGACCCGAGGCGTGGCACGGCGCCCAACAGCGCAGTCTGAGGCTGCAAGCAGGCTTCGGCTTCCTGGCCTTGGTGTTGGCCGGGCTTGCCATCGTCTTGGGTGGCGGCCTGACGGCAGGGTTTGTCTCCATGGCGAGCCTAATGATCGGCGCGACCCTCTTGCTGCCGCCGGTATTGGCCGGGGCCCTGTCCGCCGCCCAACGGGTCGCCCGTGGCCCTGTGGTCGAGTGGGTGATCGCCGATGCGCGCCAGCAGATCTCAGGCCTCGGGCTGGCGCTTATGGCGCTCTTGCTGGCGCTGTCGACAAATATCGGGGTCGGCACCATGGTCGAGAGCTTCCGCGCGACGTTCACGACCTGGCTCGACCAGCGGCTCTTTGCGGATGTTTATGTCGATCCCGCGCCGGAGCAGACCGCGCGGTTCCGCGACTGGGCCGAGGATCGCGACGATGTGGCCGAGACGCTCGAGACCGTGCGCACCCAGGCGATCCTGGGCGGTGTCTCGGTGGCGGTGGTCGGCCGGCCTGCGGGCAGCAGCTATCGCACCGAGTGGCCCTTCCTGGCGGCCAAGGACGATGCCTGGGATCGCATTGCCGCCGGGGAGGGGGCCATCGTGTCCGAACAATTGGCCCGGCGGCTCGGCCTTGCGCTCGGCGATCCGCTCGATCTGCCCGCGCCAGAGGGGGCGTGGACGCTCGAGACCGTCGCGATCTATGCCGATTATGGCAATCCCAAGGGCGAGGTGGGTGTGGATCGCGAGCGGTTGACCGGGCGGTGGCCTGGCACGGCCAGCGACGGCTTTGGCCTGCGTCTGGCGCCAGGAGCGTCCAGCGATGCGGTGATGCGCGATGTCGAGGCGGCCTTTGGGGCGGGGCCGGACGCGCTGATCGACAATGCCGCGCTCAAGGTGTTCTCACATCGGGTGTTCGAGCGGACCTTCGCCGTCACGGCCATGCTGAACGTTCTGACACTGGCGATCGCCGGTGCTGCATTGTTTGCGAGCCTGGCGACCCTGGCCGATCGCCGTTTGGCGCAGGTCGCGCCGCTCTGGGCGATGGGTCTGACGCGGCGGCGCCTTGCGGTGCTCGATCTGGCCAAGACCGCGGCGCTGGCGACCCTGACGGCCGTCTTGGCCATCCCGCTTGGGCTTGCGGTCGCCTGGTTGCTGGTGGCTGTCGTCAATGTTGAGGCCTTTGGCTGGCGGCTGCCGCTCCATATCTTTCCGGGACAATGGGCGGCCTTGATGGCCCTGACGCTCGGGGTTGCTTTGCTTGCCGGGGCGTTGCCGGCCCTCAGGCTGGCGCGCATGGCGCCGGCCCGGCTGGTCAAGATCTTTGCCGAGGAGCGCTGAGGATGATCCGTGCCCTGTTCCTTGCCTTAGTCCTTGCGGTGCCAGCGGCGGCGCAGCAGGCAGACGTCTCTGACGGGCTCGGCATGATGGCCAGCGATCCAGGCTCTGGCTATCACGAGGTGCTGCCCGAAACGCCCATCGCGTTTCCCGCCGATCACGGACCACATCCTGGCTTTCGCATCGAATGGTGGTACATCACGGCCAATCTCGAAGACGAGGCCGGCGAGGCGCTTGGGATCCAGTGGACGCTGTTCCGGTTTGCAACCCGGCCTGGCGGCGAGATGGCCGCGGGATGGGCAACACCGCAGATCTGGATGGGCCATGCGGCGGTGACCACCGCGGACATCCACCTGGCCGCCGAGCGGTTCGCGCGGGGCGGCATCGGTCAGGCCGGGGCCGTTGCCGAGCCCTTTCGCGCCTGGATCGACGAGTGGCGGATGGAGAGCCTCGGGACCGCTTATGCGCCGCTTCGTCTGACGTCATCGGGCGATGGGTTTTCGTATGACCTCGAACTCACCGAGGAGGGGCCTTGGGTGCTGCAGGGGGAGCGCGGCTACAGCGTCAAATCCGAGCGCGGCCAGGCGAGCCATTACACCAGCCAGCCCTATTTTAAGGTGCGCGGTGAGGTCGAGATCGGCACCCGCGCGCTCCAGGTGAGCGGACGGGCTTGGATGGACCGGGAGTGGTCGAGCCAGCCACTGGCCGAGGGACAGACGGGATGGGACTGGTTCTCGCTGCATCTGCCGAAGGGCGAGAAGCTGATGCTCTACCGTCTGCGGGACGAGCGCGGCGGAGACTACCTGACGGGCAATTGGATCACGGCTCCTGGCCAAAGCGAGCGGTTGGCGCCGGGGACGGTCGCAATGGAACCGATCCGCTGGGTGGACGTTGCGGGATTGGAGATGCCGGTCGCTTGGCAGGTGGAGATCCCGGCACGGGGCTTGTCGATCCGGACGGAGCCGCTGAATGCCCAGGCTTGGAACGCGCTCAGCACGTCCTATTGGGAGGGGCCCGTTCGCTTTGACGGAACCCATCGGGGCGTCGGCTACCTTGAGATGACCGGATACTGAGGTGGCAGAGGCCGGGCGCGATCCGCGGCCCCACCCACCCGGGCTGGCCACGCGCCAAGCGGCGTCCGATCCGCCCCCCACCGGCCGCGGATCGCACCCGACACCGAAGCAGTTGCGGGTGCGCTTGGGGACTGGCCGAGGGGTAGCAGCACCCCTTGCTGGCATCCGGTGATCGATGTCAGCCCGCCCGCGGCGCGCCGCCTTGGTGGACAGCCGTTGGCCCCTCGGCCATACCTGTTGGCGAGAAAGCGGTGAACGCCGCGCACAGCAGGGAGACGGAGAATGAAACGGGCATTCGGAGTGGCCGCGGCCTTGGCGCTCGTGGCGGGTATGGCGACGGGTCAAGCGGCGGGCGAGCCGGTGAAGGTCGGTATGATCACCACGCTTTCGGGCGGCGGGGCGGGGCTCGGCATCGATGTGCGCGACGGCTTCCAGCTGGCGCTGAAGGAGGCGCCAGGCCAGATCGAGCTGGTGGTCGAGGACGATCAGCGCAAACCCGATGTGGCCGTCCAGCTGGCCGACCGGATGATCCAGTCGGAGAAGGTCGAAGTGATGACCGGGATCATCTTTTCGAACCTCGCCATGGCCGTTGTGCCCTCGGCGGTGCGCCAGGGGGTGTTCTATCTCTCGCCCAATGCTGGGCCGTCAGCGCTGGCGGGCAAGGGCTGTCACGAGAACTATTTCAACGTGGCCTGGCAGAACGACAACCTGCACGAGGCCGCAGGCGCCTATGCGAACACGGCCGCCTATGAGAACAGCTTTATCCTCGCGCCGAACTACCCGGCCGGCAAGGATGCGCTGACCGGCTACAAGCGGTTCTATGAGGGGGCGCTGGCGGGCGAGATCTACACCAAGCTTGGCCAGACCGACTATGCCGCCGAGATTGCTCAGATCCGGGCGAGCGGGGCCGACAGCGTGTTTTTCTTCCTGCCGGGTGGGATGGGTATCGCGTTCCTAAAGCAATACGCCCAGTCCGGGGTGGATTTGCCGCTGGTGGGCCCGGCCTTCAGCTTTGACCAAGGCATTTTGCAGGCGGTCGGCGATGCCGCGCTGGGGGTCAAGAACACCTCGCAATGGAACAAAGACATCGACAATCCGGCCAACAAAGCCTTTGTCGCGGCCTTTGAGGCCGAGTACGGGCGGCTGCCCTCGCTCTATGCAAGCCAGGGATATGACACTGCGCGGCTCCTGCTCTCGGCCCTGGCCATGGCCGACCCTGGCCAGGCCGATGCGTTTCGCGCCGCGCTGCGGGCCGCCGAGTTCGAGAGCACCCGCGGCGCCTTTGCCTTTGGGCCAAACCACCACCCGGTCCAGACCCTCTATGTGCGCGAGGTGGTGCGCGAGGGCGATGTGCTGACCAACAAGATCATCGGCCCGGCGCTGACCGACCACGCCGACGCCTACGCCGCCGATTGCAAGATGTAGGCGGGCCAACCGCCCAAAGACTGCACCGGCCTGCCGCGCCGGTGCGCTTTTGCAGAGGACCCCATGGCCGACATTCGTGTTCTCGACCCGGTCTGGGTGCCCATGCCGGATGGGCGACGCCTGGCAGCCAAGCTGTGGCTGCCGGCCGATCCCGTGCCCGCACCGGCGATCCTCGAGTATCTCCCCTATCGCCGCCGCGACGGCACCGCGGGCCGCGACGCGACCACGCACGCCGGCTTTGCCGCCCAGGGCTATGCTTGCGTGCGGATCGACATCGCGGGCACTGGCGACAGCGACGGGATCTTCGTCGACGAGTACTCGGAGCAAGAGCTCTCGGACGGGGAGGCTGCCCTCGCCTGGATCGCCGAGCAATCCTGGTGCAACGGCCGCATCGGGATGATCGGCATTTCCTGGGGCGGCTTCAACGGCCTGCAACTCGCCTTTCGCCGGCCGCCAGCATTGAAGGCCGTCGTCAGCTGCTGCTCCACTGTCGATCGCTTCGCCGATGACATCCACTATATGGGCGGCTGCCTGCTGACGGACAATTTCAACTGGGGCGCGCAGATGACGGCCTATCAGAGCCGCCCACCCGACCCGCTCATCCGCGACGACTGGCGCGCGCGCTGGCTTGAGCGGATCGAGCATCTGCCCTTCCTCGCCGCCGATTGGCTGCGCCGCCCTGCACGCGATGCCTATTGGCGCCAAGGCTCGGTCTGCGAGGATTTCTCGGCCATCGAGGCGGCCGTTCTGGGGATCGGCGGTTGGGCCGATGCCTATGTCAACGCGCCCATCGCCCTGGCCGAAAACCTGAGCGGCCCGCGCGCTGCCTTGATCGGCCCTTGGGAGCACAAGTACCCGCACATCGCCCGCATCGAGCCAGCTGATTTTCACGGCGAGGTGCTCGGCTGGTTCGACCGCTGGCTGAAGCAAAGGGACGCGCCGCCCTTGCCCCAGTTCCGCGCCCATGTCCAAGAACATGCGCCACCCTCCACAGGATACGGCCCCCGCGCTGGCACCTGGGTGGCAGAGCCCGATTGGCCATTGCCCGGAGTTCAATCGCACCGGCTCGCGCTGACCAAGGCGGGGCTGCGCGAGACACCAGGCAGGGGCACCATCGCTGTCGCCAGCCCCCAGCACACCGGGACACAGTCAGCCTATTTCTGTCCGGGCATGCGGGTCTCAGGCGAGCTTGCAGCCGATCAGGCGCCCGACGATGCCCGTTCGGCCTGTTTCGACACCGAACCGCTCGAGGCGCCCATGACCCTGCTCGGGCGCGCCGAGGCGGTCCTGGAGGTGAGCGCCGATCAGCCCTCGGCCCAGCTCTGCCTCCGCCTCTGCGACGTCGCGCCCGACGGGCAATCGGTCCGCATCACCTATCGCCCCATCCACCTGGGCCACCATGCGGGCGCCGAGAACCCCGGGCCCATCGAGCCTGGCAACCGGTACCGCCTGAGCGTGCTCTTGAACGGCTGCGCTCACAGACTGCGGGCCGGACACCGCCTGCGGCTCGCGATCTCCACCGCCTATTGGCCCGTCCTGTGGCCGAGCCCAAAGGCCGCGAGCGTGAGGCTCCATCTGGACAGCTGCGCGCTGGATGTACCCGTGAGGTCCACTCCGGTCACGCCAAGCGATACCGCTCCGGGTCGGCCACGCACCTTTCCGCGCCTCGAGCAGACGGTGTTGCGCGTGCCCTCGGCCCGGGGAGGACGGCACACCGATGCAGCGGGGCATGTGGTGCTGGAGACCGAGGACGATTTCGGCCTATCGCGGAACCTGGATCATGGGCTCGAGACGGGCAGCCACGTGCTCCAGCGCTTCTCGATCCATCCTGACGATCCGCTCTCGGCCAGCCACACGGCCAAGTGGAAGTTCGCGTTCCGTCGCGGCTCCTGGGCAGTACAGATCGACAGCCAGTCCCGGATGACTTGCTCGGCCGAGGCTTTCCACCTCTGGCGCCGCGTCACCGCACGCGAGGGCGAGACGGTCGTTCTCGAAAAAACCTGGGCCGAAGAGATCCCCCGCCGTTGGCTCTGACCCATGCCAGCGGTTCTCCGCAGCAGCGGCACAGACGCTCCCCGACGCCGATGGAGCGCGAGACCTCAGCGCCAGGTGCCCCGCCTGCCCGGGTGGGTAGGGCGTCGGGGAGCGTCTGCGCCGTCTATCCCAGCGCGCACCATCATGTCAGCGCGAAAGACACCAGCGTAGGATGCCCTTTTGGACGTGCAATCGGTTCTCCGCCTCGTCGAACACGGCAGAGCGCGGGCCGTCGAAGACCGATCCCGTCACTTCCTCTTCGCGGTGCGCCGGCAGGCAATGCAGGAAGATCGCATGGTCCGCCGCGGTCTCCATCACATTATCCGTCACCTGATAGGGCTTGAGCTGGTTGTGACGGCGATCCCGCGAGGTCACATCATCATGCATCGACAGCCAGGCATCCGTCACGATCGCATCGGCACTCTGAGCCGCGCACGCCGCGTCGCGCTCGACGCGAACGGTCGCTCCCGCGGCCTCGGCCGCCTCGACGATCGCCGCATCGGGCTCCAGCGTCTCCGGCCCGGCCACGCGCATCTCGAACCCAAAGGCCGCCGCCGCCTGGATCCAGGAGTGGCAGACATTGTTGCCATCTCCGAACCAGGCGATGCGCGCGCCCTTGATGGGCCCCACCTTTTCCTCAAAGGTCAGGATATCCGCCATGATCTGGCAGGGATGGCTGCGGTTGGTCAGCCCGTTGACCACCGGGATCGTCGCATTCTCGGCCAACTCGCGCAGCGTCGTATCCTGAAACGTCCGGATCATCACCGCATCGACAAACCGCGAGAGCACCGCCGCCGTATCGGCCACCGTCTCCCCGTGCCCGAGTTGCAGCTCGTTGCCTGACAACACCATCGTCTGCCCGCCCATCTGACGGATGCCAACATCAAAGCTGATGCGGGTGCGGGTCGAGGGCTTCTCGAAGATCAGCGCCACGATATGGTTCGCGAGCGGCTGCTCCGCATCGGGCGTGAGTTTCGGCAAGCCATTGCGCGCAGCCTTCACCTTGGCGGCATCGTCGAGTATGGCGCGCAAATCCTCGCGCGCCACCTCGTCGAGATCCAGGAAATGACGCGGCGTGGTCATGCCGCACCCTGCTGGCGCAACGCCCCGCAGGCCTGGTCGAGCCGGCTTACGCCATCGGCAAGCTCCGCCTCCGAGATGGTCAAAGCCGGCAGGATCCGCACCACGTTCTCGGCCGCGGGGACCACCAGCAGGCCCGCATCGCGCGCCGCCGCCGTCACCGCGGCGTTGCTGTGTCCCGCGGCGATCTTCAGGCCCATCATCAAGCCTTCGCCGCGCACATCTTCGATGATGTCGGGATGGCTGTCCTGCAAGGCGGCCAAACCTTGTCGCAGCGCGCTGCCGCGGAGCCGGACCGTCTCGAGGAAAGCGGGCTGGGCGATCTCGTCGAGCACAGCGAAACCGACCGCGCAGGCCAGCGGATTGCCCCCATAGGTGCTGCCATGGGTCCCGGCGACCATCGGAGCCGCCGCCGCTTCGGTCGCGACGACCGCCCCCAGAGGAAAGCCACCGCCGATCCCTTTGGCGACCATCATGATGTCGGGCGTGATCTCGGCGTGCTCATGGGCAAAGAGCGCACCCGTCCGGCCCATGCCGGCCTGCACCTCATCAAGGACTAGGAGACAGCCGTTCTCATCGCAATACTGGCGGATGCCGCGCAAGAAATCCCGCGGAAGCACGCGGATACCGCCCTCCCCCTGGATCGGCTCGATCATCACCGCGGCCGTGCGCGGTCCGACCGCTGCCCGAAACGCCTCGTGATCGCCCCAAGGCAGGTGCACGAAATCCGGCATCAGCGGACCGAACCCCTCGGTCAGCTTGGCCCCGCCCGCGGCCGCGATGGCCCCGGTCGAGCGCCCGTGAAACGCGCCCTCGAAACAGATGATCTCGGTCCGCGCCGGATCCTGCGCTTGACCCCATTTACGGGCCATCTTGATCGCAAGCTCGCCCGCCTCGGTCCCCGAATTGGTGAAGAAGCAGGTATCGGCGAAGGTCTCGGCCACCAAACGCTCGGCCAATCGTCGCTGCTCCGGGATCTCGTAGAGGTTCGAGACATGCCAGACCCGTCGGCCCTGCGCTTCGAGCGCGGCCACGAGTTTCGGATGGGCATGGCCGAGGGCGGTCACTGCAATGCCGGCGCCGAAGTCCAAGAACTTCCGTCCGTCGGTGGCAATGAGCCAGCTACCCTCTCCCCGCTCGAATTCGAGCGGTGCCCGCGCATAGGTCGGCATAACGGGCGAGATCACCGGTTGGCTCCTTTCTGGGTGCTCTTGCGGGCCTATGGGCCCAAACAGGAAACGCCCCGTGGCGGCGTGCCAAGGGGCGACGCTGGCGTTATGCCGACAGCCGGCAAAGCTGTCAATCCGAGGCAGATTGGCCGGCCAGCCTCCGAGCACACAGAGCAAACCCAGGCGCGCGCGGACGGGAGCCGATGGGGGGCGGAACGCGCCCGCTCGCGCGCCGCCAGCCCGGG
Source organism: Pseudomonadota bacterium (assembly GCA_039187815.1). Lineage (GTDB taxonomy): Bacteria > Pseudomonadota > Alphaproteobacteria > Rhodobacterales > Rhodobacteraceae > Thermohalobaculum. The sequence continues at coordinate 16,025 of JBCCZI010000099.1, forward strand.
CGGGTGGGGCTCCCGTCCGCGCGCGCCGGAGCCCCAAGGCTCAACCTGTGGCGCCGATCGCCTCCGTCAGCCAGCGGCGCTTGTCCTCAAAGACCCGGTCCAACCGATAGCCTTCGACGATCTGCGCCCGCGCTGCGGCACCCAGCCGGAACGCCTCGGCGCGGTCTTCCAACAACCGCTCAACCCCATTGGCGATCCGCTGCGGTTTATGGAAGTCCACCAAAAGACCCGTCTCGCCGTCTTTGACAAACTCCCGCACGGGCGCCACATCCGAGGCCACCAATCGCACGCCCGCGCTCATCGCCTCCAACATCGACCACGAGAGCACGAAGGGCACGGTCAGATAAACATGGGCATCCGAAACCTGCAGCACCGCGAGGTAATCTGGCCGTGGCAGATGCCCGGTGAAATGGATCCGCGACAGATCCAGATCCAGTTCGGCCAGCATCCGCGCCTTCCAGCTCTCTCCCTTGGGCAGCGGTTTGCCGTAGGCCACGCGATCCTCACCAACGATGATGGCATGGAGCTTGGGTCGACGCTTCTGCAAGAGCGCCAGCGCGCGCATGAATTCCGGGAAACCCCGTTGCGGCTCCATCCCGCGGGTCGCATAGGTCACAATCTCGGGCATCGCGGCGATGTCCAGCCCCGCCACCTGAGCATGCCGCTCGGGCGCGGGCGCATGGGTGTCCGTGTCCACCCCGTCATGGATCACCGTCAGCTTGGCGCGCATGTGCGCAGGAAACTGATCTGCCTGAAACTCGGTCGGCGCAATCCGGCGATCCGCCGCCTCGAAATCCAAGAGCAGCGGCGTGTTGCGGATCCGCTGGCGCAGCCGGCTGTCCTCATCCGGCGTCCAATCGGGCATGAAGCTGCTGTCGACCGGAGGGTACTGATACCACCACTCGAAGTAGGGGATGTAGCAGGTCTCCGGCCACACATCCTTGGCGAACAGCCCAGCTCCCCAG
>JBCCZI010000100.1:0-16788 GCA_039187815.1 Pseudomonadota bacterium
CTGAGACCTACATACCTTGGGCCGCATCAGGAGAACACCATGGCCCGCGCCTTCGCCGAGATCGCATTCACCCCGGCCGTCCGCGCCGAGCAAGAGCGCCTGGGCGCCACCAAGCTCAACGCCCGCTACCTCGGGGATGATGTCGACCCGGCAGACCGCTTCGGTCCCGCCGAACAGGCCTTCATCGAGGCGCGTGACGGGTTTTATCAAGCGACCGTCTCAAAGACCGGCTGGCCTTATGTCCAGTTCAGAGGCGGCCCGGCCGGTTTCTTGAAGGTGCTCGATGACATGACCATTGGCTTTGCCGATGTGCGCGGCAACCGGCAGTATCTGAGCCTTGGCAACCTCAGCACCGACGACCGGGTGGCGATGATCCTGATGGACTATCCGAACCAGCGTCGGCTCAAGGTGCTGGGTCGCGCCTGCGCGGTCGAGTACGCGGATGATCCGGCGCTGATCGCACGGTTGGTGGTCCCCGGCGGCGGCAAGCCCGAGCGGGCCATGCTGGTGTGGGTCGAGGGGCTCGACTGGAACTGCCCGCAGAACATTCCGCGCCGCCTGACGCTTGAGGAACTCGATGGGCACCTCGCTCCATTGCGCGACCGGATGACCGCCCTTGCGCACGAGAATGCACGGCTGAAAGCCACCCTGGCTGCGGGCTCCTCGGACACGTGACGGCGCGCACCCGGCGGGCGCTCCGCCTCAGGCGAATGCAGTGGTGCTGCGGCCGAACCCTAGGGCGCTGACGAAAGGACATGCTGTCTCAGGGACGGGCCAATGCGACGGATCGGGAGACGCCTCCTCGTGCCAAGCGCACCCGGTCGTCGTCAAAGCTCAGGATCCGCCAGCCGACGATCTCGTCCCCAACCTGGGCCGTCCGTACTTGGCCGTTCGGCAACCGGAACAGCCCGCTCTTTTGACCGCCGAGCTCGAAAACGCCCAACAGCATCAGATCCGTCGCATTGGTGCTCGGCAAAACCGCGGTGCCTGGCGTTGCAGGAGGGCGACGTGTGACCGCCGGTTCTGGCGGTGCGGCGGCAACGGTGGTCCGAGGCGATGTCTCCTCTACGAGCGGGGGCGGGATCCGGCGGGGGCGGGTCTGCGGCTCTGGCGCCGTCGACACCGGTTCGGCCAGGCGCACATAGCCGACCTCAAAGGGATCGGGACGAGGCCTTGGCCCTCCGGGAGGAAGCGCCTCCTCGACCGGATCCTCGGGAAGCGGGTCGGCGACGGGCGGGTCGACGACTGCCTCCTCCGAGCCCTCGACCCTGTCCTGTGAATCGGTGTCAGGGTCCCGCAGCGCCTGCGGCTGCGACGCGGGAATGGGCGGGGCGAGCAGCGGATCGGGCGCCGGGGCCGCAGAGCTCGGCACCCCAGCTATGTCGGTGATGTCCGGCGGCTCAGCAGCAGGGTTGGCACCGGCGGGGCGCGCGTCAACGACGGCTTGGCCCAAGGCATCCTCAGGCAAAGGTGGAGGCAGGCGGATCGCCGGTCCGGGACCGAATACCGGGGCGAGCAGCGTCTCGGTTCCGAGCGGCAGCGGATGGTCTGACGCGGCGACCAAATCATCTGCGACGGGATCGGTCGTCGGCGCGTCCAGGGCATCCTCCGGTGGCGCCCCTGGCAGCGAGTGTGGGAGCTCGATCTCCAGCGCGCGCGCCAAGGTTTTGGGTGGCTCGGTCGGCGGAGCAGGCTCTGGGAGCTGAGGCCCCTGACGGACCGCCTGAAACGGGCGCCCGGACTGGGGCGGGCGCAGACCTCGGTCGATCAGCGCCTCGTTCAAGCGCAGCGATGTCGGCGGCTGGGCGAGCACGGGCCCAATCGGGCGCGGACCAGAGGGGACGGCTGCAGGCATCGGAATCGCCGCGGGCGCCGTCGGCAACGGCCCGTGGCCGGGCCCCGACGACCAGGCATCCACCGTGGTGCCATAGTCATCCGGCAGAGGTGCGAAAACAACGGCCGGTGCGGTACCCGCCCGTGGCTCGACCTCCGAGATCGCCGGCTCGCTCGTGCCTTGGCGCCATTGGGCAGCAAGGAAGAGCCCAACGACCATAGCGACCCCTAGCAAAGCCACCGCGACGCGCCGACCGGAGGCCTCTTTGCGCGCAGTACCCGTTGCCGCCGGCTCAGTCTCGATCGCTGGCCGGGTCCGCGGCGGATCGGCAGAAGTCGTCGAGCCCGGATTTGGTGGGAGCTGTGGCGGCACTGGAAGATCCAGCGGTGGCGCCGGGGGCGGTTCGGCCTGCTCTGGGGCCGCAGGCGCAGGCTCCTCCGGCGGAACGTCGGTGGGCAGAGATGCGGCCGGGGGTCTGGCGGTTAAGTCGTCGATGGTCAGTGGGGGAGCTGGGCCGAGGGGCACAGTGGCAGCGCTCAGCAGGTCCTCGACCGGAGCAAACACAGCCCCGGCCGAGCCGAAGGCCGTGGGCGCCACCAAGGCCAAGACCGGTCCCGCCTGAACACCCCAGGCTTGGGCGTAGGACCGCGCCTCTTCAAAAGTCCCGTAATGCGCCATCAGGCAGGGCCATGCTCCTCCGACCGACCGAGACGCCGCGGCGAGCACCACCTCCTCCAAGGGAAGCCCAACCGCATCGTCGAGCCATGCCGCGACATCCGCTGCAGCGAGGGTTGTTATCGCAGCGGGGAGTTCGTGCTCGAGCACCTGTTCGGGTGGCAACAAGAGCAGGGCCGGCCGCCCTCGAACACCCACCGCATCGACCAGAAGGTCCATCTCTTCGGCAAAACTTGGATCCCGCGGATCGGCCGACCCGGTCGTTTGCCAAGGGGCCCCCGGCATGACCACGCCAGGCGGCCGGTGCCACAGCGTCACGCAGTGATCGCGCAGCTCGAGGGCGAGCGCCGCGTCCGCTCCGATCGGCGGCGCCTGGCGCCCTGTACCCGGATCTGCATCCCTGTCGGTTTCGCGCACCTCGGCTCGCCCTCCTGCAGGCTGATGCGACTCGCTCAGCCCCCTTGGGACTCTGCCGAAGGCGCCCCTTGGATGCGAGCCCGACGGTGTCCCCTTGCACGGCCCTTGATCGCCGTGTCAGAGAAGAGCAAAGCGACCGCCAATCCGAGGCTCAAGGAGACGTCCATGGCAAACACCCCCACGCACTCCGTGCTCACCGAGGCGCTGTGGCCCGCCGAGGGTGCCTCTCTCTGGCTGCGCCGCGCGGCTCTGGTGATCCTCGGCATCGCGGCGCTTGGCGTGGCGGCCAAGATCAAGGTGCCGTTTTGGCCGGTTCCGATCACGATGCAGACCTTTGTGGTGCTGTCCGTCGGGGCGGCCTATGGGTTGCGTCTCGGGGCTGCAACCATGCTCGGCTATCTGCTGATCGGCGCACTGGGCTTCGATGTCTTCACGAGCTCCTCAGCGGATTTGTCTGGACTGACCTACATGGCCGGGCCCACGGGCGGCTATCTGCTTGGCTTCCTGCTGGCGACCATGGCGCTGGGTGCCCTGGCGCGGCGGGGCTGGGACCGGTCGCCAGCTCGGATGGCCTGCGCCATGATCATTGGTCTCGTGCTGGTATATGTGCCTGGCGTGCTGTGGTTGGGCCACCTGCTGGCATCGCACTACAGCTGGGGCTGGGTTCTGGAATGGGGCTGGTTGGTCTTTATGCCGGCCGAGGCGTTGAAGCTGGCGCTCGCGGCGCTGGTGTTCCCCGCGCTTTGGCGGCTGGCGGCTCCCATGCGGGGCTGAGACGGGGCGCAACCTGACCGGCCGGGCATGTTGCCCATCGTCCATCACCCGGACTACCGGATCCCGCTGCGGCCCGGTCACCGCTTTCCGATGTCGAAATACGGCTATCTGCGGCAGGCCCTCAGCGCGCGGGGCCTGCTGGACGACACCGCCCTGCTGGCGCCCGGGCCGGCCAGCGCCACGCAAATCGCCCGGGCCCACGCTCCGGACTATGTGGAGCGCGTGTTCGCCGGTCGCCTGTCGCCGGCGGAAGAGCGCCGGATCGGCCTGCCGGGCAATGCCAGTGTTGCGCGCCGCTCCCGGCTTGCCTGTGCAGGCACCATGTTGGCAACCTGGATGGCGCTGGAGCATGGGATCGCCGCCAACACGGCGGGCGGCTCGCACCATGCGGGACCCGACGGAGGCGCGGGCTTCTGCGTCTTCAACGATGTGGCGGTAGCGGTCGGAGCGGTCCTGGAGCGCGACGGCCCCCAGCCAATTTTGATCCTCGACGCTGATGTCCACCAAGGCGACGGGACCGCGCGGATCTTTGCGCAAACGCCCACCGTCTACTGTGTCTCGATCCATGCCGAGCACAACTATCCCAAGGTCAAGGCGCGCTCGGATCTGGATATCGGGCTGCCGGACGACACCAGCGATGCCGCGTATCTGTCGGCACTCGGAAGCGCGCTCGAGCAAGCGATCCGTGAAGCGCGGCCTCGTTTGGTCTACTACAACGCGGGTGTCGATGTGTGGGAAGGCGACCGGCTTGGCCGCCTCGCTCTCACGGCCGACGGGATCCGCGCCCGCGATCGCCTGGTGATCGAGCGCATCCGCGGCTTGGGCCTGCCGTTGGTGTGCGTGATCGGCGGAGGGTATGACCACGACCCGCAACGCTTGGCCGCGCACCACGCGATCCTGTTCGAGGAAGCCGCCCGGGCCTTTTGAGGCCGCGCGCCAGCCTCAGTCGCCACCGCGAGCCAGCGCGCGTTTGAGGCTGATCGACCAGGCCAAGGTCCCGAAGGCCACCAACCCGATCAATATCGTCGCGATCGCGTTGATCTCAGGCGTTACCCCGAGGCGCACCGAGGAGAATATCTTAATCGGCAATGTGGTGGAGCCCGGCCCCGAGACGAAGCTCGCGATCACCAGATCGTCAAAGGACAGCGTAAACGACAGCAGCCAGCCCGAGATCACGCCCGGCGCGATCATCGGCAAGGTCACGCGCCAGAACACCGTGGCAGGCCGGGCGCCAAGATCCTGGGCCGCTTCTTCGACCGAGCGGTCAAACCCCGCGAGCCGCGCCTGCACGACCACGGCCACATAGCACATCGAGAAAGTGGCATGCGCGATGACGATGGTCAGGAACCCCCGGTCGAGCGACAGCGAGATGAAGGTCAGGAGCAGCGACAGCCCGATGATCACATCCGGCATCACCAGCGGCGCGAGCACCATGCCCGAAAACAGCGTGCGCCCCAGGAACCGCGGCACCCGCGCCAGGGTGATCCCCGCCATGACCCCCAGCACCGCCGCCAGGGTCGACGACGTCACCGCCACCAGGATCGAGATCCGAGCCGCGTTCAAAAGCGCGTCGTTTTGGAAGAGCTCGCCATACCATTTCAGTGACCAGCCGCCCCAGACCGTCACCAGTTTCGACTCGTTGAAGCTGTAGAGCACGAGGATCACGATCGGTAGGTAGAGGAACACAAAGCCCACGACCATCATCGCGGCCAGGGTCGGACCGGGACCGCGCCGCATCAGCCGGTGCCTCCGCGCCGCGCGATCTTCTGGAAGATCACGATGGGAACCACCAGCACCAGCACCAACAAAACGGCCACGGCCGAGGCGACGGGCCAGTCTCGGTTCTGGAAGAACTCGGACCACAAGGTGCGCCCGATCATCTGGGTCGAGGCGCCGCCCAAAAGCTCGGGGATCACGAACTCACCGACCGCGGGGATGAAGACCAGGAAGCACCCGGCAGCCATGCCCGGCAGGCTAAGCGGCAGCACCACGCGCCAAAAGACCGTGAGCGGACGGGCCCCGAGATCTGCTGCTGCCTCGAGCAAACTGCCATCCAGCTTCTCGAGCGAGGCGTAAAGCGGCAGCACCATAAAGGGCAAATAACTGTAGACGATGCCGATGTAGACCGCCGTGGGCGTCAGATGGACCTCCAGCGGCTCGGAGATCACGCCGATCGACAGGAGCACAAGGTTCAGCAGCCCTTCGGTCTTCAGGATCCCGATCCAGGCATAGACGCGGATCAGGAACGAGGTCCAAAACGGCAGGATCACGAGCGTCAGCAGAATGGCCCGCCAGGTCGGCGAGCAGCGCGCCATGCCATAGGCCATCGGATAGCCCACCAGCAGGGTGAGCAGCGTCGAGATCCCCGCGATCTGCAAGCTGTTGAGATAGCTGTTCACATAGAGCGGGTCCGAGAACAGAAAGGTATAGTTCTCGAGCACCGGATTGGTGATATGCGCCCAAGCGGCCGAGAGGCTGTCCCATTGCGGCGCGAAGGGCGGTTGCGCGATCACCGGCTCGGAAAACGAGATCTTGAGCACGATGATGAAGGGCAGCAGGAAGAAGACGGCCAGCCAGGCATAGGGGACCGCAATGGTCAACCGGCGGCCCCAACTCATGCCCCTCGAGCGACCCGCCATGCCCCCTCCGCAGCGCCTGTGTAAAGAGAGCCTAGAAGCGGCCTCGTCATTCTGCAAGCGGCGGGGTTAGGGATGGCCGCTCTGTGCGTCGATGATCCCGAGCGATCCGAGCCCGGTGACCACCAGCTGCACAGCAACGGCCGTCAGCAGAATGCCGAACACGACCTCCGAGATCACGAGGCTCGCCGGATTGAGCCGCTTGGACAGCTTGTCGATGTTGCTGAACACCACCCAGTCAAAGGCGCCGACTGCCAGGATCAGAGCAACCACCAGGGCCGCCCCTTTGGCGTCCTCAACCGATCCCGAGGCAATGATCAGGATCGTCACGCCGACGGGGTTCAGCAGATAGGGGATCGCGAGCGGATAGATGGCGATCTTTTTCGGATCGATGCGGATCTCCAAATCCTCATGCGGGTCTTCCGCGGGTCCCGAGGCCATCTTGACCGCGATCAGCGCCAGGATGATGCCGCCGCCCACGGCCACAGCGCCCGTCGTGATGTGCAGCAGCCGCATCAGCAAGGCCCCGGAGGCGAACAAGATCAGCGCCGTCACCACCGCGGTCTTGACCATCCGCTGACCGATCTCGCGCTGATGCGCCGGCGTCATCTTCTTGGTCTTCTCGAGGAACGGCACGAGGGCGATCTTGGGCCCCAACCCGATCAGGAGAAGCAGAAGCAGGGTGACCGCAAGCTCCGCATCAACGCTGCTGAAATCCATCGTCCTGGTCTCAATGTGGTCGGCGCACCGCCCGGTCCGGGCCGGGCTCCGCGCTGGGCCAGACTACAGGCGGCTGATCTTGGTGCCTTCGATCCCCGCGCCTGCGAAGAACCCGCTCTGATCGACGAAAAACACGACGATGCCTTCTTCGAGCGTCGTGCTGGTCAGCCGTTTGGCAAAGCCCTCATCCGCCACGGTGACCGTCGGCCCGACACCGATCTCCCAACCTTCGGTCCGGCGGACATAGTCGAGCGAGGCGTCATCCATCAACACCATCACATACCCGAAGGTGGTCGCGCCAACCTGCAGCCCGTAGGAGACCGCAGTCGAGAGGAAATAGCCCGTATCCGTTCCGCCCTCGCGCAGCACGCCTTTGCCGCCGGCCGCGCCGACCAAGAGGCCTGCCTTGACGATGCGCGGGAACACCAGGACGGCCTTGGCGATCTCCATCAGCCGCTCGGCTTCCGGGTTCGTCGTCCGAAGACGCTCCATCACCTCATCCGCATGGGCGCTGACCTCCGCATCGCTCCGCAGTTCCTGGGCGCGCCCGGGATCGGAGGACAGGACAAAGAGACCTGCGACCAAGGCCAAAAACAGCGTGCGCTTGCCAATCATATCGGAGCCCTCTGAACAGATTTGTGGCGACATTAGTCGGCGGCGGCAGGCGCGTCGAGCATTGGCTCTCCTCACGGCGCGCTTTAGGGCAGCGGGTCGGGCAAGCGGCGGGGCGCCGGTCCGGTATAGCTCCAGATTGTGTCGCGGGGGATCGGGCCCTTGTTGCGCTGGCCCGCCTGGATCTCCTCCCAAGCATGGGCCAGCACGCCAACCGAGCGGCTGAGGCAGAAGAGCCCGCGCGCAAGCGGCGCGGGAAACCCAAGCTCGGCATAGATCACGGCCGTCGCGCCGTCGATGTTCATGGGGATCGGCCGGCCTTTGCGCTCGGCCAGCTGGCGCTCGATCTCCAGCGCGGCGGCGCGGTGGCGCCCGCCGATCTCCCCCCGTCCAGCGGCGGCGTCGGCGACCTCCATCAGCCTTGGTGCACGCGGGTCGATGGGATGGAAGCGGTGGCCAAACCCGGGCAGGAACCGCTGGCCGCTGGCAAAGAATGCGTCAAGCGCCATCGTGGTTGCGGCTGCCAGATCACCGCCCTCGCGCACGATCTGGTCATAGAGCGCCACAGCCTGCTCCCCAGCGCCGCCATGCACATCGCCGAGAACATTCACCGCCGAGGCCATCGCATTGTTCAGCCCCACGCCGCACGTGGCCGCCATGCGGGCAATCGCGATCGAGGGCGCCTGGGGCCCGTGATCGACGGCCGCCACAAGCGCTACCTCGAGCAAAGCGGCCTCGGCCCTGCTCGGGAGTTCCCCGCGCAGCAGCAGCCAGGCCATTTCGGCAAAGCCAACCCGCCCGATCAGATCTTCGATGGCATAGCCCCGATACCGGATCTCACCCGGCGCCATGTCGATGATCTCGGTCGCCCACCAGTCTGCATCGGCCTCTCGGTCCGCCATCAGATCGCTCCTGTCGCTCGCATCCGCGCAATCCCGGCCGGGTCGTAGCCGAGCTCTTCGAGAACCTCTGTGGTGTCGGCCCCCAGGCGGGGCGGCGGCGTCTCGGTCGCCGGGCTCTTGCCATCCAGCGTGACCCCGGTTCGCGCAATCCGCACGGGCCCATCGACGCCATCCATCTGATCAAAACAACCGATGGTTCCACGCTCAGCGATGTGCGCATGGGCCAGGATCTCCGGGACGCTCAGCACCGGCCCGGCGGGCACGCCTGCGGCGTTCAGTGCCACGACCCAGTCTGCCGCGCCGCCTCGCGCCAAAGCGTCCTCGAGTTGTTCGGTCAGTGCCGCCCGGTTGTCGAGCCGCGCCTGGCGCGTGCGGAACCGCGGGTCCTGAACCAGATCCTCGCAGCCCACGACCCGGCACACCGCCTCGAACTGCTCCTGCTTGTTTGCAGCGATGTTAACCAGACCGTCGCCGGTGCGAAAGGCGCCGGATGGGCTGGCGGTGAAGTTGTTATTGCCCATCGGCACAGGCGCGCGCCCGGCGATCAGGAAATTCGACACGACCCAACCCATGGTCGCCAGCACCGAGTCGAGCATCGAGACATCGATGAACACCCCGCGAGGCGGCGGTTTGGCGAGCGCCGCGGCGATGGCGAAGGCCGCCGTCAGCCCGCCAATCGTATCGGCCATCGGATAGCCCACGCGCATAGGCGCGCTGGTTTGGCCGCCGGTCACGCTCATGGTGCCGGACATGCCTTGGATGATCTGGTCATAGGCGGGCAGCGCCCGCATCGGCCCGTCCTGCCCGAACCCCGAGATCGCGCAATAGATCAGCTCGGCATTCTCAGCTCGGAGTTGGTCATAGCCGAGATCGAGGCGCTCCATCACGCCGGGGCGGAAGTTTTCCACCAGCACGTCGGCGCTGGCGACCAGTCGCCGCAAGGCGGCTTTGCCCTCGGCGTGTTTGAGGTTGAGCGTGATCGAGCGCTTGCCGCTGTTCTGGGCCAGGAAGGAGACCCCCATCAAGGCTGCGTTCAGCGCGGGATCCGCCCCGAGTTGGCGAGCAAGATCGCCCGAGCCGGGAACCTCGACCTTGATCACCTCGGCCCCCAGAAAGGCAAGCTGATGGCAACAGAACGGCCCGGCCAGAACATTGGTGAGATCCAGCACACGCCGCCCAGCCAAGGGCGTGGCCGGTCCCACCCGCGATGCGGGTCCTGGCGGCTGGTCGAGCGTCATCGCATATCCTCCCGCTGCAGGCATGATATCTGTTCTGGTAGACAGAACATAAATTCTATTTCAAAGGTAGAGCTCTGACCAATCTTCAGGATTGCCCTATGGCTCAACAGCACGTCAGCGCTGTGGATCGCGCGCTGACGATCCTTGAGGCCTCCGCCGCGGCTGGAGAGGCCTTGAGCCTGGCCGAGCTCTCCGCTCGGACGGGGTTCTATAAGAGCACGATCCTGCGGCTCTGCGGATCGCTCCAGCAGCGGGGGTATCTGGTGCGAGAGCCGGATGGCCGCTTTCGCCTGGGCTCGGGCGTCTTGCGGCTCGGCGCACTCTATCGTGAGGCCTATCCGGCCGCCGAGCGGGTCCGGCCGCTGCTGGCGCGTCTGGTGGACGAGACCGGCGAAACCGCCTCGTTCTATGTGCGAGAAGGGGCAGCGCGCCTCTGCCTCTACCGCGCCAATTCTCCGCGGGAGATCCGCCACCATCTGGAGGAAGGCGCCCGCCTGCCTCTCGACGCAGGCGCCGCGGGCCGGTTGCTCTTGGCGTTCGGCGATCCGGAGTGGACGGCTGGAAGCGACATCCGGCAGGCCGGCCACTGCATCTCGCTGGGCGAGCGTGATCCGGAGATCGCCGCGGTCGCCGTGCCAGTGTTCGACCTCGATGCGCGGCTCACGGGGACTTTGGCCGTCTCAGGACTTCTGGGGCATTTTGATGTCGCGTTCCAAGCGCGCTGCCTCAGCGCCCTTCGGCGAGCGGCGGGGGCGCTCAGTCCGGGCAGCCAAGCTTAGCCGAGTGCGGCACGGAAGCGCGCCACCGTCTCGGGGCTTGCTTCGCCCAACAAGAGAAAGGCGTTCTGCCCAGTGGACCAGGCCACTTGAGAGACGCCGAACTTGTGCGACGCCTCAGGCGCGCTGGGCTCGCCGCCCGCCGGGAAGATACACAAGGCCACCGGCCGTCCATTCGGATCGGCAAAGGCGAGTTGGATCAGCGGCTGCTCCTCAAAGGCCAGGATCTGCGCGCGCAAGAAGCGGAGATCGGTGCCGCGCACCGCCTCCAGATCGAGCGGTGTCTCGATCGCCGCGCTGGCCCTAACAAGCTGCGCGATTTGCTCGGCCTCGCCATGCGAGATAGCCGCAACCGTCGCTTCGTCATAGAGGCGGTGATAGGCGGTGGCATAGTCCTGCCAATCGCTGACCGACGCGGGACGCAGCGCCTCATTGGCGAAGAAGCCCGCAACGAATAGGGCCGCTGCCGAGCCAGCCATGCGAAGCGGGGCCATCCAGCCCTGGTGTGCACGCGCCGGCGGTCGGATGGCAGCCGGCATCGGCGGAGCCTCGGACAGCAGACCATCGAAGGCGCGGCGCAAAGCCGGCTTGTCGAGCGCGAGCGCGTCGAGCCGCTTGGCCAACACACCGTCACGCGCCCGGACCCGATCGATCTGGGTCTTGGTCTCAGGATCGGCCTCGCCATCGAGATAGGCCGAGAGCTGTTCCTGGGAGAACGGCGATGGCTGGCTCATCAGGCGGCACCCTTTTTCGCGTCGGCGGCGGAGCACAACCGCTCCCGAGCCGCGGCCAGACGGCTCATAACCGTTCCGATGGGGATCGCAAGGATCTCGGCCGCCTCGCGATAGGTATACCCCTCAATGTACACGAACACCACGACGACCCGCTGGGCCTCGGGCAATTGCATGATGAGGCGGATCAGATCGCGCGCGGCGTCGTTTGGGCCGATTTGATCCTCGGCAGCAATGTCCACCTCGTCGGCCGGAACCAAACCCTGTCCGCGGCGCACATGGCGCGCGCGCACCTCGTTCAGCCAAAGCCGATGGGTGATCCGGAAGATCCACCGATCAAAGGCCGTGCCAGCGGTGAACGAGGACGCGTTATCCATCGCCCGGACGCAAGCCGTCTGGGCCAGATCCTCGGCATCGGCCCGGTTGCGCGTCAGCACCAGCGCATAGCGCCAGAGGCGGGGATAGATCTGCTCGAGACCGGCAAAGACATCGCTTCGCGTCCCGGCAGCTCCCGTAGTGCGTCCAACGCCATCCAAAACCAAGCCCTCGTCGCCTCTGGTGATCCTGACCGATCTTGTAGGGCCTGTCTCGCTCAGTCTTCATGCCGGCGCGTCACCGATGCGTGAGGTGCGGCTATGGATGGGCCTGCAGGATCTCGAGGAAGGTCTGGCCATAGCGCGCGAGCTTGGTCTCGCCGATGCCGGAGATATGGCGCATGTCCTCGAGCGAGCGCGGGCGGCGCGCAACCATGTCGATCAGCGTGCGGTCGGGAAAGATCACATAGGCGGGCACTTTGGCCGCGTCAGCCAGATCGCGTCGGCGCGCCTTGAGCGCCTGGAGCAGCGGCTCGTCGCCGGGGCCGAGACTGGGTGCGGCCGCCTTCGGGCGCGGGGATTTCGCCGCGCGCTTTAGCGTGTCGCTGCGCAGTGTGAGCGGGCTCTCGCCGCGGAGGATGGGCCGCGCCGCCTCGGTCAGCCGGAGCGCCCCATGGCGGGAGGCGTCGGGGCGCAAAAGATCAAGCCCCTGGAGCTGGCGGAAAATCACCGACCATTCGCTGCGGCTGTATTCTTGCCCGACCCCGAAAGTCGGCAACCGGTCATGGCCCCGGGCGGCCATCTTGTCGCTCATCTGACCGCGCAAGATATCGATCAGATGCCCGGCACCGAACCGCTCTTCTGTGCGAAGGGCCGCCGAGAACGCCTTTTGCGCCGCGATCGTCGCATCGAAGGTCGGCGGAGGATCGAGGCAGATATCGCAGTTCCCACAAGGCTCGCCGGGTATCTCGCCAAAATAGCCAAGCAGTGGCTGGCGCCGGCAGACCGGGCTCTCGGCCAGCGCCAAAAGCGCGTTCAGGCGGGCGTGATCGGCGCGTTTGCGGTCATCGGGGGCCGCACTCTCATCGATCTGAGCCCGTCGGAGGCGGATATCGTCCGCACCGTAGAGCGCCAGGGTCTCGGCCGGCGCGCCGTCGCGGCCCGCGCGGCCGATCTCCTGATAATAGGCCTCGATGGATTTTGGCAGATCGGCATGGACGACATAGCGGATGTCGGGTTTGTCGATCCCCATGCCAAAGGCGACGGTCGCGACCATGACCATGCCGTCTTCGCGCTGAAACCGGGTCTCGGCCTCGCGCCTCTGATCGGGCTCGAGACCGGCATGATAGGCGAGCCCAAGATGCCCGGCATCGCAGAGTTCGCGAGCGATCGCCTCGGTGCGCGCCCGCGCGCTGCAATAGACGATGCCCGATTGCCCCGCACGCGCGCCGACGAAATCGAGGATCTGGCGCAGCGGGCGGTCCTTTGGCAGAAAGGCCAGCGTCAAGTTGGGCCGGTCAAAGCCTCGCAAAAAGGTGGTCGGGGCCCCGTCGAACAGGCGGCGCGCGATCTCCTGACGGGTCTCTGCATCGGCTGTCGCGGTGAAGGCCGCAAGCGGACAGCCAAGAGCCCGGCGCAAATCTCCGATGGCGAGGTAATCAGGCCGGAAATCGTGGCCCCATTGGCTCACGCAATGGGCCTCGTCCACGGCGATCAGACCGATACCCGCGCGCGCCAGCCACTCGGCCGTGCCCGGGCGGCCGATCCGCTCGGGCGCCAGATATAGCAGCCGAAGCGTGCCGGCCTCGAGGCGGGCGTGGAGCGCATCGGTCTCTTCGCGGCTGTTGGCCGAGGTCAGAGCCGCCGCGGGCACCCCCGCCTCCTGTAGGGCGCGGACCTGATCGCGCATCAGGGCAATCAAGGGGGAGACCACCAGGGTGATCCCGTCGCGCACCAGCGCCGGCAGCTGATAGCAGAGCGATTTGCCCCCACCGGTCGGCATGATGGCGAGCACGTCGTCTCCGCGCACGACCGCCTCGACGATCTCCCGTTGTCCAGGTCGGAACTCTGAGAACCCGAAGACCGATTGCAGAAGGCCGTTCACCATCGTCATCCGACCATTCCCCACCATGCCCCGGCGCAATGCCGCGGCAGTCTAGGCGAAGACCCAGGCAGCCGCGATGGCAACCGGCGGACCCGCGTCAAATGGTCGGGCCTCGATGCCGGCGATCAGGCGGCCATCCGGTCGACCAACCGGCAAAAGCGCCGCTCGCGTTGCAAAAGGCCTTGCACCGGGTCGGCAAGCACCCAACCCGTGTGTCTCCACCCCTGCTCGACAAGGGTCTCGAACAGGTTGCAGGCCAGATCGATCGCGCCCTGATGAGCGAGGGCGACGACGTCATAGAACAGCGGAGCATCCTTGGCCCGATCCAGCGTGGTCTCCACCGGCTCCCCCTGCCCCAGCATCGCCGAGGCGGCGGCCCGCGCGCTTTGGAAGCGCCGATTGTCCGGATCAAGCGCAAGGGTCTCACCGATCCGCTTCAGCGCGGCGCATGTCAGCCGTTCGGCTCGCGCCATCTCACCCAGGTGGAGGGCGGCCCGGGCGGCATTATAGGCTGGGCGGTAGTCGCCGGGTGCCAGTTCGGCCGCACGTTCACCCAACACCATCGCCTTGCGCAGATCCCCGCCAGCAAAACAGACCTGGGCCGCCAGATAATGCGTCTCGCGGTCCTGCGGATCGATCGTCAGCGCAAGTGCCAAGGAGTTTAGTGCCGGTGCCAGCCCCCTGGCTGCCCCTGCGGCAAAGCCAAGCGCCCGATGTGCGGCGACAAGATCAGGGCGCAAAGCCACCGCCTGTTCCGCCGCTTCGCCTGCCTCGGCAATCCGAACCGAGCCCTGGCCCGCATGGATCCCGGCCAATGCCAGAAGCACTGCATAATCCGATAGCACCGATGCCGACCGCGGCGCCATCGCCCGCGCCTCGCGCACCAACACATCGATCTCTCCCGCCGCCAGAACGCCGCGGAACTGAGCCAATCGATAGGCCTCGGTGATCTGCACATGGGCCTCGACCGAGCGGAGCGCCGTGTCCTCATCCTTTGGCCCGGACGCTCCCGACCGCCCCGGGGCGGAGGCATCGCGCAACACCTGGGCGATCAACCGATAGCCGCTCTTTGGGACCGTCTCGACCAAGCCACCGCTCCGTGAGCCGTCGCCCAGCGTACGGCGCAACTCTGCCACCGCCTGGGTCAGGCTCTCATCGCTCACATGGACATCCGGCCACACCGCCTCGATCAACGCCGAGCGGGCGACCACAGCGCCGCCAGCCTCGGCCAAGCACAGCAGAACCTGCATCGCGCGCGGCGAGAGCCGACAGGTGAGCGCACCATCCGTCGCCTCGCGCGCAGCCGCATCCAAACGCCAGCGACCAACCGACAGAACATCGCAGCCCTTGTATTGATGCCCGGGGCCGCTCGGCGCGAAGGCTCCGACCGGTCCGGAATGGGAAATGCTCCGGCTCATTTGATGCTCCTGTCTGAAGATTTGGCTCGAGGATGTGGTCGATAATCGCCGCGCTGACCAGATGCAGGTCTGCGCTCTCACGGATCTGTGTTGTACGCCCAGCTTTCAGAACTTTTTTTGGGTTTCTTCAGGCGGGGCCCGTCGCAACAGCGCACATGCAGCCCGGCGCGGCGAGCCCCCCGCCGCGCACCCTTACAAACTCCATAGGAGACGATGATGTCGATCGCCCTCGGCGCGGCTGCGCCAGATTTTTCCGCTGAGACCACCCAAGGACCCATCCGGTTTCACGACTGGATCGACGATGCTTGGTGCGTTCTGTTTTCGCACCCCAAGGATTTCACCCCCGTCTGCACCACCGAGCTCGGCGCCATGGCCAAGCTGATGCCAGATTTCGAAACGCGCGGCGTCAAGGTCATCGGGCTCAGCGTCGATACCCTCGCCGCGCATGCGACCTGGATCGAGGACATCGCCGAGACCCAAGGCGCGCGGCCAAGCTATCCGATTATAGCCGACACCGATCTGGCGGTGGCCAAGCTCTACGGCATGTTGCCAGCCGATGCGGGCTCGCATGCCGAGAGCCGAACCGCCCTGGACAACCACACCGTTCGCAGCGTCTTCGTCATCGCACCGGACAAGACCGTCAAGCTTTCGCTGACCTATCCGATGAGCACAGGGCGCAGCTTTGTCGAGATCCTGCGCGTGATCGACTCGCTCCAATTGACGGCCCAGCACAAGGTGGCGACCCCAGCCGGCTGGCGCAAAGGCGATCGCGTGATCATCCTTCCATCGGTGCCCGATGCCGAAGCCCAGACGCGCTTCCCCGCGGGGTGGGACGCCCCCCGGCCCTATCTGCGTATCGTCGAACAACCGGCCTGAGCGCAAGAGGATCTAACGGCGAGACCCTTCGGCCCGATGCAGGCCTTCTTGTCCGCATCGGCGCCGGACCCAAACTGGACTCTTGGCAGGGGACGAGGACGCCGGGCCTTCCGGCCCGTCTGGCACTGCGCGCCACAACTGGATGGCGGGCTCGGAGTAGGGATCAATGCAAGCTTGCTCCATTTGGCCAAAGGCGCACGAGGCCAAATCGCCATCTAGGTAAGACCGTTGCGCTCTCTGTCTCCGTTGCTGCCAGGGGATTCGCCTCCCGCACATGGGCCGAACTGGGTGTCGCGAAAACCCTGGCCAAACAGCTCGGATCCTCAGCCCACCGCTTGCGCGGATGGGTCTCGCCTATGCTTTTGCCTCCGACCACACAACGTTGACAGGCGTCCGTGAGGGCGATACGACGATTCCGCGGAAACGCCGGTCTAGCTCAGCTTGTAGAGCACGTCATTCGTAATAGTGCTCTCAGTTCGGGGCTAGGTTGTTGACATATAACGATAATAATCGCCCTAAAACGGGCCGCTAAGACGGAAAAAGACGGTAAGCCGCAATAGCTCAGTTGGTAGAGCGGTACATTCGTAACTTGCGGGTCCGCTCGCAATTCACGTGTGAAGCCAGTGTGTTAGGCGGTGGGTTGAGGTTTTAGTAGGGCCATAGTAGGGCCTTTGATGAGAAGAATGCCGGTGTAGCTCAGCTGGTAGAGCACGTCATTCGTAATGATGGGGTCGTAGGTTCGAGTCCTATCACCGGCACCA
>JBCCZI010000101.1:0-16541 GCA_039187815.1 Pseudomonadota bacterium
CGACCCAGCACCGCTCCATGCAGCGCAAAGCCGTCTCGAAGATCGACACCGGCACCGTCATCCCGGTCTCAGCAAAACCACCCAAGCCCCCTAGCCCCTCAAGCCACCTCCCAACCCCCACCCACCTCAACAGACGTGACCGGGGAACAGCCTGGGCACCACGGCCCGGCGCATCGCGATCGCGAGCTGGTCATGGAAGATCGGCAACGCCCTTGCGGCCTCGGCGGAAGAGAGCCATCCGCCTGCCAGTCGCCAGCCCCGGAAGAACCGCCAATCCAATTGGTTCTGGCGCTGAAAGACCAGCCCTCGCAGAGCACCGTCTCTATCAAGAGGTTTGGACAGGCGCGCCATGGGACCATGTTTCACACGGGTCTCTTCAAGCGCCTTGCGGCGCTGGGCAATGGTCTCAGCGATATCGGCCTGACTGATGGTCACGAGCGCGGACATCTGGGCCCAAATGTCCTTGGGCGCGGTGCGGACGGCCTGCTCGGTGGCCTCCACGAACCGCATCTCCGAGACGACGTCCAGGCCCCATGCTTGCGGCTGGGTGCGCCAGAGCACCGTCTCGGACGGCGCTGTCCAGCGGCCATCGGCCACCAGGCCCAAGGCTTGGAGCAACACGAGCACATCCTCTGCCGCGTGGGCCGGACCCAAGCCATGGGCGGCAGCGATGTTTGGCGCAGGCGGCGGCCGAGGCTTTGGTTGGACGATCCACACAGTGGGTCTTCTGGGCAGGCGGCCATCGGGAAGACGATACACGAGCCGGCGCTGCTGCTCTGCCAACCAAAGGACCGAGAGGCAGACATCATCCCATCGTGGCAAGGCGCTCGGTGGCTCCGAAATGGCCCGCGGAACGGCGCCCCAAACCGTCTCCGTCGCGTGGCCGAGCGCCACCAAGACGGAACAGCCTATCTGGTAGGCCGTCGAGAAGTGATGGTCCCACCCGTCCTGATCGCCGCGCGCCGGCAGATGCCGCGACGCAAAACGCACGACATCTGGGACCAGATCGGAGCGAAGGCTGTCGGCGGTCACATAGGCACCTCAGGCCGTCGCGCTATTTGGCGGTCATGGCGCAGAGCAGCTCAAACATTACCGTCGCCCCGTTCAGCGAGGTGATCTGACCCACATCGAAGGGCGGCGAGACCTCGACCATATCGGCGCCGCGGATATCGACGCCGCCGAGGCGCCGGATCATGCCCTGGGCCTCGCGCATGGTCAGACCGCCGGCTTCGGGCGTGCCCGTCCCGGGTGCAAAGGCCGGGTCCAGACTGTCGATGTCAAAGCTCACATAACAGGGATGCGCGCCCACCAGCGCCAAAGCCTCGTCGATGCAGGCCCGCCAGCCGCGCTCTTCGACCTCCTCCATCAGCATCACGCGCATGCCGCTGTCATAGGAGAACTTCCACATCTCCATGGTGTGGACCGAGCCGCGGATGCCGATCTGCACCACCTTTTTCGGGTCGAGCAGCCCCTCGTCCACCGCCACCTTGAAGGGCGCGCCATGGTGAAAGCGGCTGCCCATATAGCCATCGCCCGTGTCCGCATGGGCATCGATATGGATCATGGCGAGCGGCGCTTCGCGCGCGATGGCCCGTAGCACCGGCAAGCTGATCGAATGGTCGCCCCCGCAGATCAGCGGCCGGATGCCGGCCCGGTGCACGCGCGCAAAGAACGCCTCGATCTCCTGATGCGCGCCTTCGAGCTCATAGGGTTTGCGCACCCAAGCATCGCCGATATCGGCCACGCGGGCCGCCTCGAAGGGGCTGACCCCGGTCGCCTGGTTCATGCGGCGCATGAACGAGGACATGTTGCGCACCTCGCGCGGTCCATGGCGCGGGCCGGGCCGGTTCGTGACGCCCATATCATAGGGCACGCCAGCGACGCCAATCTCGGGCGGGTCCGCCTCGAAATCCTCGACATAAGGCAGGCGGAAAAAGCTCGCGAGCCCCGTATAGCGCGGCCGTTGCTGTGGGTCGTCATAGTCCAGGCTGTCGCGTCCGTTGCTCATGGTCCCCTCCGGCTGTTGGCGCGAGCATGCGACCCGCCGCCAACGTTGGCAAGCGGCGGGCAAGGGGTATGCTGGACCGCATGGCCGCTCCGCGATTCCTCCACCTCCGCCTCCACTCCGCCTATTCGCTGCTCGAAGGGGCGATCCACGTCAAACGGCTGGCAGCGCTGGCGGCCGAGGCCGAGATGCCGGCCATCGGCCTCACGGACCGGGGCAATCTGTTCGGGGCGCTCGAATTCTCGGAGACCTGCGCCAAGACCGGGATCCAGCCCGTCTTGGGCCTGACGCTGACGGTCGAGCATGAGGCTCCACCGCCGGGTGAGCGCATGGGCGCCGTCGCGCCGCTCGTGCTCTATGCCAAGGATCCGGACGGCTGGGCGAACCTGATGGCGCTGACCTCGGCGGCCTTCCTCGAGACGGACCGGGGTCTCGAGCCACATGTCCCGTTCTCTCGGCTGAAGGCGTGCGCTGAGGGTCTGATCTGCCTGACCGCCGGGACCGAGGGCGCTCTGGCGGACCTCGCCGCGACGGGACATGCGCGCGAGGCCGACGCCTTGGCTGCCCGACTGGCGGATGTGTTTGGCGACCGGCTTTATGTGGAGCTGCAACGCCACGGAGCCGAGGCGCACACCGAGACCGAAGCCATCGCGGAGCCCGTCCTGCTCGACATCGCCTATCGCCGAGGGCTGCCCATCGTCGCCACCCGCTCGGTGTTCTTCGAGGCGCCCGGGATGGTCGAGGCCCATGACGCGCTGCTCTGCATTGGCGAGGGGCGCTATGTGAACGAGCCTGACCGTCGCCGCCTAACGGCCGAGCACGCCTTCGGAACGCCCGATGCGATGGTCGAGCGCTTTGCCGACCTGCCCGAGGCGCTGGAGATGACCGTCGAGATCGCCCGGCGCTGCGCGGTCCGCCCCCGCACCCATTCACCCATCCTGCCGCGCTTTGCCTTGGACGAGGTCGAAGAACTCCGCCGCCAATCGCGCGAGGGGCTCGCGGCCCGCCTCGCCGTCATCCCCCTTGCGGCCGAGGTCGCCGAGTACGAAGCGCGGCTCGATTTTGAACTCGGCATAATCGAAAAGATGGGCTTTCCCGGCTACTTCCTGATCGTCGCCGATTTCATCAAATGGGCAAAGGGACGGGGGATCCCAGTGGGCCCTGGGCGCGGCTCGGGCGCGGGGTCACTGGTTGCGTATGCATTGACCATCACCGATCTAGACCCGCTCCGCTATGGTCTGCTGTTCGAGCGCTTTCTCAACCCTGAACGCGTCTCGATGCCGGATTTCGACATCGATTTCTGCCAGGATCGCCGCGAGGAGGTCATCCAATACGTCCAGGAGAAGTATGGCCGCGACCGGGTGGCCCAGATCATCACCTTCGGTGCGCTGCTCTCCAAGGCCGCAGTGCGCGACGTGGCGCGGGTGCTGCAGCTCCCCTTTGCCGTGGGCGACCGGCTGTCGAAACTGATCCCCGTCGAGGGCGTCAAACCCGTCTCCATCGGCAAGGCGCGCAAGGACGAGCCGCGGATCGAGGAGGAGGCGCGCCGGTCCGAGACCGTCGGCACGCTGCTCGACATCGCCGAGAAGATCGAGGGGCTCTACCGCAACGCCTCCACCCATGCGGCAGGCGTCGTGATTGGGGACAGGCCGCTGACGGAATTGGTGCCGCTCTACCAAGATCCGAAATCCGACATGCCCGCCACCCAGTACAACATGAAATGGGTGGAGCCGGCCGGGCTGGTGAAGTTCGACTTTCTGGGCCTAAAGACCCTGACGACGATCCAGAACGCGCTCGACCTGATCAAGCTCCGCGAGCCACCGCCCGATATCGACCGCATCCCGCTGGACGACAGGCCGACCTATGAGCTCTATAGCCGCGCCGACACGGTGGGCGTCTTTCAGGTGGAGAGTGCGGGCATGCGCGACGCGCTTCGTCAGCTGCGCCCCACCTGCATCGAAGACATTGTGGCACTGGTCGCCCTCTATCGCCCCGGGCCGATGGAGAACATCCCCACCTATTGCAACGTGAAGAACGGGCGCGAGAAACGCCAAGGCATCCACCCGCTGATCGACCCGCTCTTGGACGAGACCCAGGGCATCATCGTCTATCAGGAGCAGGTGATGGAGATCGCCCGCAAGATGGCAGGCTACTCCCTCGGCGGTGCCGACATGCTCCGCCGCGCCATGGGCAAGAAGATCCAGGCCGCGATGGATGCCGAAAAGCCCAAATTCCTGGCAGGCGCCGCCGAGAACGGGGTCACGGCCGCCAAGGCGCTGGAGGTCTGGGACCTGCTGGACAAGTTTGCCAACTACGGCTTCAACAAATCCCATGCGGCGGCCTATGCGGTCGTGAGCTACCAGACCGCCTGGCTGAAGGCGAACCATCCGGTGGAGTTCATGGCCGCCACCATGAACCTCGACGTCCATATGACCGATAAGCTGAACGGGTTTGTGCAGGAGTGCCGGCGCATGGAGATCCCCGTGGCCGCTCCTTGCGTCAACCGCAGCCGGGCGCGCTTTACCGTGGAGGAGGGGCGCATCCTGTATGCTCTCGGTGCGCTGAAGGGCGTTGGCGTCGAGGCCATGCGCCTGATCACCGATGCGCGAGAGGCGGGCGGCGCCTTTGCCGATCTGCCCGATTTCGCCTCTCGCGTGGATCTGAAGGCGATCGGCAAGCGGGCGCTCGAGATGATGGCCCGCGCCGGGGTGTTTGATGCGCTGGAGGCGAACCGGGCCCGCGTTTTTGCCGCGCTCGACCGGCTGGTGGATTACTCGGCGGCCGCACTCCAAGATCGGCACTCGGCCCAGGGCGGGCTCTTTGGCAGCGCCGAGGCCCTGCCGCCGCCCCGCTTGCCGAACACCGAGGACTGGACCCCGAACACGCGCCTTGCCGAGGAGCAGACGGCCATCGGCTTCTATCTCTCCGGCCATCCGCTGGATGATTATGAGAGCGCGCTTCGGCGCAAGGGCGTGCTGTCCTGTCCGGATTTCCTGGCCGGGCGGGCACGCACCGGCGGGCGAGGCAAGATCGCAGGCACGCTCGGCGCCGTTCAGAACCGCAAATCCGCCCGGGGGACCCGCTTTGCCTATCTGCAGTTCTCGGACCGCTCCGGCGTCTATGAGGTCATGGCGTTCTCCGACGTGTTGGCGGCGAATGAGGCGCTGTTGGTCGTCGGCGCCAGTCTGGTCGTCACCGTCGAGGCGGATCCGGACGAGGCGCAACCGCGGCTGATGCTGCGCGAGGTGCGCTCGGTCGATGACATGGTCGCCGATGCAGCCCAGGCCGGGCTGCGGCTCTATGTGGAGGATGCCGCGGCGCTCAGCTCGATCCGCACCCGGCTCGAGACCGGGGCGACCCTCGGCCGGCGCCAGGCCCGCGGCCCAATCGAGCTTGTCCTGCCCATGCCCGACCGTGACACTGAGGCGGTGGTCGTCCTGCCTGGCGCCCATCCGGTCAGCCCCGAGATGCGCGGCGCGCTGAAAGCCGCGCCAGGCGTCTCTCATGTCGAGGAATTCTGAGCGCTTGGATTGATCGCTGGCGGGCTTCGCTCCAATTTGGCCCCGTCAGAGGCAGGCGTGGCAGAACTCACGCGGATCAAGGAACCAGACGATGCATGACAAAACCGCCGAGGCGCTCGACCTCATTCAGCAGCTACAGGACCGGGTCGACGAGCTGTCGAAGACCATGGCCGACTTCGCCAGGCAGATGTCCGAGCATGAGAAGAAGCAGAACGCCTATATCATGCAGGAATTCGCGGCCATGGAGAAACGCAGCGTCGAGCGCCACAACCAGCAGGCCGAAGAGATGAACGCCATCATCGACTGGGTGAAGAAGAGCCTCGACAGCTAGGCCGGGGCGGGGTGGCGACAGGGGGCCGCCACCCGACAGAGCCGCTGCCTCAGAACTCTTGGCCGGGCGACCATTCCAGATGGTGCACATAGCGGCCACCGGTGCCGTCGCCCTCGAACCAGAGGGTCAGATTGCGGTGCGGGCTCAACGTCCAGGTCACCTCGGTGATTTGAGGCGCATCGGCCAATTGATCTGCGCTAAAATGGTTCAACAGCTCGATCCGAAACTCGGTGACGCGGGTCGTGAGGGTGAACCGGTCCTCGTCGCTCGGCGTGCCATAGCGCACGGTGGCCTCGCTGACCGTCAGGCCAGCGAGCGTGTCGCGGGAAATCTCGTCCGTCTGCATGGAAATCCTCAAGACTTGGGGGGGCGGTGCGGCATGGCCGAACAAGGTCGACCACGCCAACAGCCCGGATGTGATGACGACAAAGGGCAGGGCGGTCCTCATTTGATCGCCTTCACCTCAAAGGTCGTGTCCTTGATCATCTTGTTCAGTTCGCCGATCAGGTGGTCCGCATGGCGTTTGCGCAGCTCCGAGCCGACATTCATCATGCTGTCCTTGTCGTCGAAATGGACGCCGTCGTCGTGATACTCATCGCCATGGCCGGCGGGGCCGTGGATCGAGTTGCCGACCGCGTGGCCGAACTCGTGCGCCACGGGCACCTGGTCGATGTCCTTGCGCTTCTTCACATCCTCGGTGTCCAGATCGATGGTCTGAGCGCCCCATTTCACGCTGCTCGTCTTCTTCGAGCCTTTGGGGATCTTGGTGACCGTTACGGTCCAGTGCCCGCCGGAGCTGACATATTTGATGTCGAAGCTGACGTTGAAGGTCTGACCCTTCATGGCCTTGGCGAAATCCGAGGTGCCGCTGCAGGCCACCTGGTACTTGCCGCTCCACTTCGCCCAGATCGCCTTGTCGCAATCATTGTGGAAGATTTTCTTCTGGGCGGAGGTCCAGGCGGAGCACCCGCTCTTGACCTTCCAATCGTACTGCCATTTCTGCTGTACGAAGATCAGCTTCTTCTTGCCATCGATATCGATCGACATCCGCGGCATATCCTTGCGGTATTGCAGCTTGGTGGATTTGTCGACCGGCGGTTCCGGGATGATGACCTTGTCGCCCGGCTCGATCTTGTTCATGTCCGGGCGGGCTTTGCGGAGGTCCGCATTCTCTTTGGCGTTGTAGAGGTCTTTCCCACTCGGCCAACCGTACTTCTTGGCGATTTTACTAAGGCTTTCGCCTTTCTTTACGACATGGGTTTTGGTCCCAGCCATCGCTTACTCTCCATCGCTATTTAAATATTCGACTGAAAGATCTTGTATCTTTCCGATATAGGGAGCCCTAACCTGGGCACAACCCTCCCGCTGACATTTTTGAAACGTTCGGGATACAATGCATCCATTTGGCGCAAGGATCCGTCGCCTGTCTGTGCCGACGGGCCAGCGCACGGTTCAACCCCTGGACTGTTGACGAATGGGCAACGGTCTTGTGAGCGGCCTGCGATTGTTTCGTGCGCGGCGCTCTCCCATCTCGGCTTCATCGACGGCGCCAAGGGCAAAACAGAAAACACCCCCCGCGGCACCCCGGTCCAACGCTGAAACACCCGCGCGCCGCATGCGCGCACCGGAAATGGAGACAGACATGCACAAGGTTCTCTTCGGCATCACCGCCGCCGCCATCGCCCTCAGCGCCGCCGCCGCCTCGGCCGAGAACGCCGTCCCCCAGGCCCGCGAGCGTCTGGCGGCCGAGTTCGCCAAGCAGGACGTCGCAGACCGCACCACGGGCACGCGCCAGATCACCTCGGGTGTGAATTTCGGCCTCTTCGACACGATCTTCGGCGCCGATGTCAGCCTGGGCGCCGCGGATACCGGGAAGATCG
Source organism: Pseudomonadota bacterium (assembly GCA_039187815.1). GTDB lineage: Bacteria > Pseudomonadota > Alphaproteobacteria > Rhodobacterales > Rhodobacteraceae > Thermohalobaculum. Next base: position 7,738 of record JBCCZI010000101.1, read on the forward strand.
ACGCCAACCGCTTCGGCCGCCCGTCGAGCTTTGCCACCGGCCCGATCAACCGCTGATCCCCCCGCCCTTGAGGCAAATCGCCCCGCCTGGCTCCGCCGGGTGGGGCTTGTTCCGTCCGGACTTGGGCTTACTCTCGGCACAGCATGTTGGGAGACCCTGGATGATCGGACGCTTGAACCATGTCGCCATCGCTGTGCCGGATTTGGCGGCGGCGACGGCGCTGTACCGCGACACGCTCGGGGCGACAGTGTCTGCACCGCAGGCCGAGCCGGATCACGGCGTCACTGTCGTCTTCATCGAGCTGCCGAACACCAAGGTCGAGTTGCTGGAGCCGCTGGGCGAGGGAAGCCCGATCGCGGGGTTCCTGGCCAAACAGCCCGTGGGCGGCATTCACCACATCTGCTATGAGGTCGAGGATATCCTGGCCGCCCGGGACCGCTTGACCGCCGATGGTGCGCGGGTGCTCGGCAGTGGTGAGCCCAAGATTGGCGCCCATGGCAAGCCGGTCCTGTTCCTGCACCCCAAGGATTTCAACGGCACGCTTGTCGAGCTGGAGGAGGTTTAAGATGTCCATCACCTCCGGCCTCGTCTTCTACGCCGTCGTCTGGACGCTGGTCTTCTTCATCATCAATCCGCTCTGGCAGACCAGCCAACAGGAGAGCGGCGAGATTGTGCCAGGCACCCCAGCCAGCGCTCCGGTCGATCCGATGATCAAGCGCAAAGCCCTGTGGACAACTCTGTGGGCGACTTTGATTTTCGCAGCGCTCGTCACGGTGATTGAGCTCGGCGTGGTCACGCTCGAAGACGTCAGCTGGATCACGCCACCCTCCATGCGCTGAGCGATTGACACTCATTGTGTCACGCGAAGTTCGTCGCGGCTTACCACCCATGGTGGTGGTTTTGCAAAACGCTACGATTTCTGGGCGGAGCCTGTGTCTGCCGTGACGTGCGTCAGGACAACCAGGTGGTGATGGCGGCCAGCTCCGGGCGATCCCGGTCCGCCGGTATGACGGTTTCGCGACCAATGTGGATAAAGCCCGCGGCATATTCGTGATCTGCGCATCTGAAGGCCTCGGCGAGGAAGGGGGCGTGGGTGGAAAACGGCCCGGTTAACCAGTTTGCTCCCCACCCCATGGCGAGCGCTGCATTCACGGCGGCGAGGCACACCGCACCCGCCGAGAGGGCTTGTTCCCAATCCGGGATCTTCGCCGAGGCGACCGGGGCCGCAATGACCGCGATCAACGCCGCGCCTTGGGTGAACGAGGCCGCGGCCTTCTCCGCCTTGGCCGGCTCGAGCTCCAGCGCCTCCACATGGCGGGTCGCGAGATCGGCGAGCCGTGCCATGGCCGCCTCATCTGCCACGGCAAACCGCCACGGCACCAGCTTGCCGTGATCGGGGGTGCGGGCGGCGGCGGTCAGGATGGTCTCGAGTTCATCCCGCCCTGGCCCGGGTCCGCCCAAAGTCTTGGCAGGGCGCGAACGCCGGGCCAGCAAAAACTCCAGCACCTCGGGTTTCGGGAGCAGCGGGGTCATCCTGTCACCTCCAAAATTGGGCGCGTCAGGTCGGACAAGCGCTGGCGCTGGCGCCCCTCTGCGTCGAAATTCGCGGGCTCCAGCCAGGTTTCGAACGCGGAGCGGAGTGCCGGCCATTCGCGATCGATCGCGGCATACCAGGCGGTGTCGCGATTGCGCCCCTTGCTGACGGTGGCCTGCCGGAAGACGCCTTCATAGGAGAGGCCATAGCGCTGCGCCGCGGCCCGGGATCCGGCGTTCAGCGCATTGCATTTCCACTCATAGCGCCGATAACCTGCCTCAAACGCCCATTGCATCATCAGGAACATCGCCTCGGTCGCCGCGGGCGTGCGCTGGAGACGCGGCGAAAAGTTGATGTGCCCGACCTCGATCGAACCTGCGGCGGGGGCGATGCGCAAATAGCTCGCGATCCCGATGGGCCGACCCTCGACGACGATCGCGTAGAACAGCGGGTCGCGGTCGAGCGTCATGGCGCCCACCCAGTCCGCATAGGCCTCGGCCGAGGGGTAGGGGCCATAGGGCAGCCATTGCCAGATCCGTTGCTCGGTATCCATGCTGTTGGCGGCATGGAGCGCGGCGGCGTGCTCGACCGTCAACGGCTCGAGCCGGACATAGCGTCCCTGCATCGCGCGGCGTGTCGGATGCGGTGGCGGCACCCACCCCAGCACAGGTCGGTCGGCCGGTTGGCCGAGAGCATCGCGCTCGGGCGGCACAAATTCAGGCGGGCGGGCCGTGACCATCGGAGCGGTCATGGCGCTCAGCCGTCGGGTCTGGCGCCCTTCCGCGTCGAAACTGACCGGCGAGAGCCAGTCCGAGATCGCCGCCCGCAAGGCCGGCCAAGCCGAATCGGTGATTGCAAAATAGGCCTTGTCGCGGTTGCGCCCCTTGGTGACATAGGCCTGCCGGAAATTGGCCTCGTACGAAAACCCCAGCCGCTCGGCCGCGCGCATCGAGGCGAGGTTCATGGGGTCGCAGGTCCATTCCATGCGGCGATAGCCGGCCCGGAAGGCCCAGTCGATCTGGAGGAACAGTGCTTCGGTGGCCGCGCGGGTGCCGCTGATGGCCGGGGCCATCATGATCGCCCCGACCTCGATGCTGCCCGCCTGGGGGGCGATTGCCATGAGCGCGCCCATACCGGAGACGCGACCCGTCTCGCGGTCGCGGTAGGCGCCGAAGCGCATGGCCGGATCGCACTCTTTGGCAGCGAGCCAGGCCTGGCAGGCACTACGGTCCGGGAAGGGTCCGTCCATCCGGTAGGTCCAGCGCAGACCATGCGGGTCCTCGGAGAACGCGGCCCAAAGATCATCGCCATGGCGCTCGGCCGAGAGCGGCTCGACCGTGACCCATTGTCCCTGAAGCGTCTCGCGAAGCGGGGCCTTTGGCGGCGCCCAATCGGTGAGGTCGACGGGCGGGTCGGCCGGTACGCCACCCGCCCAAAGGCCTGCGGTCATTCGGGCGCCGAGGCGGCGCGCTGGCGGCGGCCGTTGACCCAATACCCCTCAAACGTTTTGCCAGAGGCATAGGTCATCACACCGAACCCGTGTTGGCGGCCATTCTGGAACTTGCCCTTATAGACATCGCCGTTGGGGTAGGTCGCGGTGCCTTCGCCGTGGATCTCGCCATTGTCCCAGCCGCCTTCGTAGACGAAGCCATCGGCCAGGATCAGCCGGCCGAAGCCCGAGCGCTGGCCGAGGTCGAAACCGCCCTCATAAACCGCGCCGTCCGGATAGGTGATCTTGCCGTCGCCGTGTTGCGTGCCGTTTTGCCAGGCGCCCACATAGATATGGCCGTCGGCGTACTTCATCTCGCCATCGCCGTGGTGACGCGCTTGGCGGAAGCCACCGGAATAGATCGAGCCGTTCGAGTAGTTGGCGGTGCCCGAGCCCCAGATCACGCCGTTTTGCCACTCGCCTTCATAGGAGCCGCCATCGGCGTAGGTGATCTTGCCCTGGCCATCTGGCGTGCCATCGACGAACCGGCCCTCGTACTTCGAGCCGTTGGGATAGCTTGCGGTGCCGGCGCCTTCGATGCGGCCCTCGACCCAGTCGCCTTCATAGATATAGCCGTCGGTGCCGATGAACTTGCCGGTGCCGTCGCGGCGGCCATCGATGAACTCACCCTCATAGCGGTCGCCATTGGCATAGATCGCGACGCCCGTGCCTTCGCGCTTGCCGTCCTTGAAGCCGCCCGAGTACTTGTCGCCATTGGCATAGACCGCCTCGCCCTGGCCGGTGATCTGACCCGCGCGCCAGCTGCCCGAATAGCGGAAGCCGTCGGGCAGCGTGATGGTGCCCTGACCCTCGCGCAGACCTTCGACAAAGTTGCCCTCATAGACCGCGCCGTCGGGATAGGTGACCTTGCCGAACCCGTGTTGCGCCCCATCCTTCCAGGCGCCTTCATAGCGATAGCCGTTCTCGCGGGTCATCACGCCCTGGCCGTGATGGGCGGAGTTCTTGAACTCGCCCGTATAGCGCATGCCTCCCGGATAAGCGGCCTCGCCGCGACCATTGATCACGCCCTCGACCCACTCGCCCGTATACGATCCGCCGTCCGCATAGGTGATTGTGCCGGTGCCATGGGGCACGCCGTCCTTGAACTCGCCCTCATAGACCGAGCCATTGGGGAATCGGGCCACGCCGTTGCCTTGGATCACGCCGTCGATCCACTCGCCGGAATACTCATAGCCGTCCGGCGCTGTATAGCTGCCCTGGCCGTGCTGTTTTCCGTCCTTGAACTCGCCCTGGTAAACGGCTCCAGAGTCATACGTTTTCGTCGCAATCACCCGCTCATCTTGGGCGAGAGCTGGTGCCATCGGAACGCCGCTGGCGACGAGCCCGAGTACGGCCACAAGAACTGCACTGCGCATGGCTGCCCTATTCCTCCTGCGAACGAGGTGCCCCGCACCCCCCGACCCCTCTTCTTAACCGCTATTTTACGGAGGGCCCAGGCGACATACAACTGCGTTCCCGATCCGGTGAGCGCAATTTCCGAGTAGCCACCCATCGCACGGGCAGCCAGCGCTTGCCGGCCCAGCGGGCGCATCCTACACCGCTTGCTAAAGGGCAAGATCCAAAGAGGCACTTATGGCCGAGCCGGACCGCCTGCGTGTGACGCTGGCCCAGATGAACCCAGTGGCTGGCGACATTGCCGGCAATCTCGAGCGCGCGCGGGTGGCGCTGGCGGCCGGGCGCAAGGCCGGCGCCGATCTGGTGATGCTACCCGAGATGTTTCTGTCGGGCTATCAAGTGCTCGATCTGTCGGTGCGCCCGGCTTTTTTGCGCGATTGTGCCGAGGCGCTCTCGGCGCTCGCCGCCGATCTTGAGGAGGAGGATCCCACACTCGGCATCGGCGCCCCTTGGGCAGCCGGGCGTGATCTGGACGCCGAGCAGTTGGGAGGCGGTGTCTACAACACCTATCATCTGCTGGAGCGCGGCGTGATCCGCGCGCAGTTCCACAAGCACCACCGCCCGAATTACGGCGTGTTCGATGAGAAGCGGCTCTATCTCGAGGGGCCTGCGCCGGGCCCCGTGGCGCTCAATGGTTGCCGCATCGGCTTCCCGATCTGCGAGGACATGTGGTTCCCAGATGTCGCCGAGACGCTGGAGGAGGCGGGCGCCGAGATCCTGCTGGTCCCGAACGGCTCCCCTTATGACCGCACCAAGCACGATGTGCGCACCCAGCACATGGTCGCCCGCACGGTCGAGACCGATCTGTCCGTCGTCTATCTCAACCTCCTCGGCGGACAAGACGACCAGGTTTTTGACGGCGGCAGCTTTGGTCTGAACCAAAGCGGGCGCTTGGCCTTCCAGATGCCATTCTTCGAAGAGCACTTCGAGACGATCGAGCTCCACCGCACCAACACGGGCTGGCGAATCACCGACGGGCCGCGCGCACCGATCCCCGAGACGGCCGAGGCCGACTACCGCGCCATGGTGCTCGCAACCGGGGACTATGTGCGCAAGTCCGGGTTTTCGAAGGTGCTGCTGGGTCTCTCGGGCGGGATCGATTCGGCGCTGGTCGCTGCGATTGCCGCCGATGCGCTCGGGCCTAGGAATGTCCGCTGTGTCATGCTGCCCTCGCGTTACACTTCGGCCGAGAGCCTGGAGGATGCCGCCGGCGTCGCGACCGCGCTGGGCGTGCGTCTAGACGAGCTCTCGATCGCCGGCGCGGTTTCGGCGCTTGAGCAAGGGCTTGCCCCGCATTTCGAAGGCCTGGCCCGCGATGTGACCGAGGAGAACCTCCAGTCGCGCCTCCGCGGCACCTACCTGATGGCCCTGTCGAACAAGTTCGGCGAACTGCTTCTGACCACGGGGAACAAATCTGAGGTGGCTGTGGGCTATGCCACGCTCTATGGCGACATGAACGGCGCCTACAACCCGATCAAGGATCTCTACAAGACCCGCGTCTTTGCCGCCGCACGCTGGCGCAATGCCAACCGGCCCGAGGGGCTGCTTGGGCCCGCCGGCCCCGTGATCCCCGAGCGGGTGATCACTAAACCCCCAACCGCCGAGCTACGCGATGGCCAAAAGGACGAGGATAGCCTGCCCCCTTACGAGGTTCTGGACGCGATCCTCGAGCGTCTGGTCGAAGACGACGCAGCCACCGACGAGGTGATCGCCGAGGGCTATGACCGCGACACCGTACTCAAGGTGCAAAACCTCCTCTATATCTCTGAGTACAAACGCTTCCAGTCAGCGCCGGGCACCAAGCTGACCCGACGGGCGTTTTGGCTCGACCGACGCTATCCCATCGTCAATCGCTGGCGCGACCGATCCTAGGCGTGCAATGCGGGCCGTGCCTGGCGGGTGTTTTGCCCCAGTTTCCTGGCCATGAGCGCACGAGAACCAAACCTCTTCTTCGTCTCGCGCGGCCGGGCCTGGGGCCAGGTCGTGCTCGGCTGGATTTGCGCCCAGTCGCTGCTCACCCTGTTGCCGATCGCACCGCCGGGTTGGGGAACGCCGTTTCTGCTCGTTACGGGAGGCGGGTTCGCGCTGTGGGCGCTGTCCGGACTGCGCCTTGCCCTCACCCGCCGCGCCATGCTCGAGATTGGGCCGAGCGGTGTGCGCTTCGGCCTCGACGCCCCGCACATGCCTTGGGCCGCGATCGAGCGCTGGGCCGTCGATGCCGAACAGGGACGCATCGTGCTCCGCCTCGCCGACCGGCGACCGCGACGGTGGTGGTTGCGCAACGCGCCCGGCACCCTCGACATGCGGCCCCTCGATGCGCGCTTGACCGAGGTCGCCCAAGCGTTCAGGGATGAACGGCCGGATCTGGAGGCCAGCGTATGACTGTTACCCGCTTCGCCCCCTCGCCGACGGGGCTTCTGCATGTCGGGAACCTGCGCACGGCGTTGATGAACTGGCTGATCGCGCGCAAGGCGGGTGGGGTCTTTCTCCTTCGCATCGATGACACGGATGCTGAGCGCTCGGAGGAGCACTTTGTCGATGCGATTCGCCGCGATCTGGAATGGCTGGGGCTGACCTGGGACCGCGAGGAGCGGCAATCCACCCGGGCCGACCGCTATGCCGAGGCAACCGCCCAGCTGCGCACGGCTGCGCGGGCATACGAGTGCTTTGAGACCCCGCTCGAACTCGAGCTCAAGCGCAAGAAGCAGCTCGCCATGGGCCGCCCGCCGGTCTACGACCGCGCCGCACTGGTCCTGACCAATGCCGAGCGCGAGGAGCTGCGGGCCAGTCGCAACCCGCATTTGCGGTTCTTGCTCGAGCACCAGGAGATCCGCTGGGACGACCTGATCCGCGGCCTGCAAAAGGTCGATGCAGCCTCGATCTCGGATCCCGTGCTGATCAAGGCCGACGGGCAGTTGCTCTACACCCTGGCCTCGGTCGTGGATGACGCGGATTTCGGCGTGACCCACATCGTGCGGGGAGCCGACCATGTCACGAATACGGGTGCACAGATCCAGATCTTTAAGGCGCTCGGCGCCCGCGCGCCTGCGTTCGCGCACCACTCGCTGCTGACTGGGCCAGGCGGCGAGTCGCTGTCGAAACGCCTGGGCTCGCTGTCGTTGACCGAATTGCGCGAGAGCGGGGTCGAGCCCATGGCGGTGCTCGCATTCCTGGCGCGGCTCGGCTCGTCACAGCCGATCGATGTGGTGACGACAACCGATGCGCTTATCGAAGGCTTCGATATCTCGAGTTTTGGCTTGGCGCCGACGCGTTTTGACCCCGAAGAGTTGTGGCTCCACTCGGCCAAGACCTTGCGCGCGCTGCCGTTCGAAGCGGTGGCCGAGCGCTTGGCCGAGCAGGGAGTGCCGGCCGAGGCGCGCGCGGCCTTTTGGACGGCGATTGGCCCGAACCTCAACCGCATGACCGAGGCGGCGGATTGGTGGCGCATCTGTGCCAGCGGCCCGGGCGGCGCGCCGCCGCCTGAAGATGCCGACTTTGTCGAGCAGGCCTTTGCGTTGTTGCCGCCCAAACCCTGGAACGGTGAAACCTGGAGCCAGTGGACCGCCGAGGTGCGCCGTGCGACAGGCCGCAAGGGCCGCGGGCTGTTCCTGCCGCTTCGCCGCGCCCTCACGGGCCGAGATCACGGGCCGGACATGGCGGCTCTGATGCCGCTGATCACGGGGCCTCGGCAGCGGGCCTAAGGCCGCACCGCTCTCGTCAAAGAAATCATTGCTTGCATCCTGCAGCGCACGCTCGTGTTGCGCCAGTCTTGGTTGCCGGCATGTGTGTTATGTATTCACACAAAACTTTTATTTACAATTCCTTCAGAGGAGATCTAACTGGCCCTTTTCGCAGCCCAATTCATCTTGATCTGCCAAACCGTTCAAAAACCGCTGAAAGCCAAGAGCTCCTATGGCTGCATCAACAGCGCGCGCGCCTTCATGAAAGTTGTGAACAAGGGAAAGGTCACGGGCACAGGCACCGCGGTCGCCGAACTCATCAAAGAGCGGGTGCGCCTCACCCAGGTCGTGAAGGAAACGACGGAGCGTCTCAAATCCAAGGCGCTAGATGTGCCCAAGGTGCATATCGATGCCTACGAAGGGCATCTCGGCCTGACGGCGAGGAAGCGCGGGCCCGATCTGAAGAACAACGATGTGAAGCGCTCCTACGATGCTCTGGTGATGGAACTCGATAAACTTGCCCGCACATACCGCACGATCACGGCTCAGCTGAGGGCCTCTAGAAACCTCGCCACCCGAGTGATTTGCTGATTCAATTGCGGTGCTGGAGCAGCGCGGGAGATTGGCATGGCGAAGCAGCCGGGGTTCTTTGACTTCGACGACCGGATGCGGCGGCTGAGCGATC
>JBCCZI010000102.1:0-16465 GCA_039187815.1 Pseudomonadota bacterium
AGCTCGCGGCCCGGACACGCGAAGCCCTCTGGGACGCCATCGGCAAAGCCCTCGACCCCTTCGCCCCGGACGATTGCCAACACCACGCCACCGCCACCGGCCAAAAGCCCCAGCAAGGAGATCCCCCTCTAGAGCCGCTCATACAGTCGCCCTGGCGCCCCCTCGGGCCTCGGGCGGCCGAGCGCTTGGCAGAGCCGAAACCCCGTTGCCTGGTTCGAGGTGACCACCGGCTTGCCCGTAGCCGCCTCGATGCGCTCCACCGCCTCGACCGAGCGCATATCGGTGCACGAGAGCACAATGGCCTCGACCTCCGGCCCATCGGCGCGCAGAGCCAGCTCGGTCACCTCGTCGGGGGTCAGCTCCCCCTGGCCGTAATTGCCGAGCGCGCGGCCGATATCGGCGCGGCGCACCGTCTCGATCCCCGCATCGGCCAGGAAGGCCACCGCCCGGTCGTTGATCTCCCCCACATAGGGTGAGGAGAAGCCGATGCGCGCCGCCCCCAGCCGCCTGATCGCGGCAACGAGCGCTCCGGCGGCGGTGATGGTGACTGCGCCGCAGCGCGCCTCAATCCGCCGCGCCAAGTCGCGGTCAAAGGCCGGCCCGTGCGACAGGGTGGCCGAGGTGCAGCCATAGACCACCGCTACGGGGCGCACGCCCGAGATCAAACGCAGGCTCTCCTCGATATCCGCCGCCCCAAGATGCGCCATCTGCGCGGCATCCGGGACCGCATCGATGTCATAGTCGCCGAGGCGCTCAAAATGGACCGTGCAGCCGGGCGGGCAGAGGCGCTGCATATCCGGCTCGAGATTGCAGTTGGTGTAGGGGACCAGCACCCCGATCTTGGGCCCAGCGCGGGGATCGGTGGTCATGGCGTGCACTCCCTGATGGCGATGAGCGTGTCGGCGAGGCGCTCCATATCCGAGGGCGGCCCGATGGTGGCCCGCAGGCAATGGCCGAGCCCATAGCCCGCCATGCCACGCAGCACGACCCCCGCTTGGCGGAGCGCGGCATCCGCCGCCCCGGCCGCCTGCGCCGAGGCAAACGGGATCAGCACGAAGTTCGTCCAGCTCTCCGGCACCGCCCATCCCGCAGCGGTCAGCCGGGCGCGGAAGACGTCGCGGATCTCGGCGGTGCGGTGGGTGATCTCGGCCATATGCGCAGTGTCGCGCATGGCCGCCGCCGCCAGGGCCTGAGAGACGGCGGGGATGTTGTTGGGGTTGAGGAGCTTGCGCATCTCCTGCCCGATGGCCGTCGGGAAGAGGCCCCAACCGACGCGGGCCGAGGCCAGGGCATAGGCTTTGGAGAAGGTGCGCAGAATCACCGTGTCGCCGCGCTCTGCCAGAGCAAAGAGTGGCCGCGCCTCCTGGTCGTCGAACTCAGCATAGGCCTGATCGATGACCAGCAGCGCGTCGGGCGGCATCTCGGCCCGCAGGCGCAGCACCTCGCCACTCAGCACCCGCGTGCCCGTCGGATTGGCGGGGTTGCAGAGAAAGACCAGACGGGTCTCGGCGGTGATGGCCTCCAGCAGCGCATCGACCGAGGCGGTATAGGCGCGCTCCGGCGCCGTCCGATAGATCGCACCGGCCTGTGCGCAGGCGGTCGCAACGAAGAGATAGCCATGGGCCGAGCCCAAAACGACGTCTCCCGAGCCCGCATAGGCGCGGATGAGCGCGCCGATCAGCTCCATGGACCCCGCACCGCACAGGATCTGCCCCGGGTCGAGGCCATGGGTCTCGGCGATCGCCGCACGCAGATCGCGCCAGGCCGGATCGGGATAGAGCGCGGCCGTGGCCAAGGCCATGCGCCCGGCCTCGAGCGCCGAGGGGCTCGGGCCAAAGGCGCTCTCGTTCTGATTGAGACGCAGCGCGCCCGCGGGGCCGGGATCCGAGACCGCATAGGGCGCCATGGCGGCAATGGCCGGAACCGGGCGGATCACGGGGGCCTCCGATAGTCGCGCGCGGCGCCGGCGGCGCTCACCAGACCCTCGGCGGTGTCGCGGGCAAGGGCGTCAGGATCACGCTCGGCCGCAGGGCCATACCCGCCGCCGCCCGGGGTCTCGAAGATCAGCCGCTCGCCCGGCTCAACCCGCAGCGTGCCCTTGCCCGGCAGATCACCGAGATCACCGGGATCACCGGGCCGACCGCTGACGCGGATGCGCCCGGGGGCGCCAGGCCCGCCCTCGGCTCGCCCCGCCGCCGGGGTCTGCACGCGCTCGACGGACAGGAAGACCAGGAAGGGCGCGTCCGCAGCCGAGCTCATCTCGATGCGCTGGCCGAGCCCGCCGCGATAGCGCCCGGCCCCGCCCGAATCCGCACGCAGCTCCCGCCGCCAGATGGTGACGGGGGCCACCGCCTCGGTGATCTCGACCTGGCTGCCAAAGACGCCCGAGGGATAGGCGGTGGCCGACAGTCCGTCGGCATAGGGCCGCGCGCCGGTCCCGCCATTGTGCACAAGCTCGACCGCAAAGGCGCGACCACCGGTCTGCACCGCCTCGGGCACATGGCGCAGCGGCAGGTCGTACATGCACGACGCCCCCTCGGCCGGCACCCGGTCGGGCAAGGCCTGGGCAAGGCAGCCCAGCACCAGATCCGGCGTCATTTGCCCCAAGGTGTGGCGCATGGCGACCGGTGCCGGCGGCTGGGCGTTCAGGATGCACCCAGGCGGCCCGGTCACCACAAAGGGCGCCAGCGAGCCCGCATTGTTGGGGATCTCGGGCCCGATCAGGCAGCGCATGCCAAAGACCGCGTAGGCCGTGGCATAGTTGAGCGGCACGTTGATCCCCTTGGCGCTGCAAGGCGAGGTGCCGGTGAAATCCAGGTGCAGCCCGGTCGGCGCCACGGTCAGCGTCGCGTGCAGCTCGAGCGGCTGCTCATAGCCATCGACCCGCAACCGGTTGCGATAGACCCCAGGCGGCACGTCGGCGATCGCTGCAAGGGTGCCCCGGTGCGAGGTGGCGATGATGTGCTCGGCCAGAGCGTCAAGATCCGCAAGGCCGAACTCGCGCATCATCTCGGTCAACCGGTCCGCGCCGGCCTCGCAGCAGGCGATGAGGGCGTAGATATCGCCCTCATTCGCAGTGGGCTCGCGCGAGTTCGCCTTGATGATCTCGAGTAGCAGCTGATTGACCTCGCCCCGCTCCACCAGCGTGCAGGGCGGGATCAAGAGCCCCTCGTCCTGCACATCCGAGCCGTCAGGGCCCATGCCGAGCCCGCCGAGATCGACCAGATGCGAGGTGCAAGAGGTGAAGCCCACGACCCGCCCGCCAAAGAACACAGGCTGGAGCAGCAACAGATCGTTCAGATGCCCCGAGGCCAACCAAGGATCGTTGGTCGCATAGATATCGCCCTCGCGCATCTCGGGCACGGGGAAGCGCGCGAGCAGCGTGCGCACCGCCTCGGCCATGGTGTTGATGTGCCCGGGCGTGCCCGTGACCGCTTGGGCGAGCATGCGGCCCTCAGCATCGAAGATCCCGGCCGAGATGTCGCCGCATTCGCGCACGATCGGCGAAAAGGCCGCGCGGATCAGGATCTGGCCCTGTTCTTCGACGACCGCCAAGAGGCGGTTCCACATCACTTGGAGGCGCGTTGGGGAGAGTGTCGGCATGGCTCAGCCCTCCATCCGGTCGCGGGACATGCGGATATTGCCGCGGGCATCGATGCGCGCGGTAAAGTCCCGGCCGACCAGGGTGGTGGTTTGCGGCTCGGCGATCAAGGCTGGGCCGGGGATCGTATCGCCTGGCGCAAGGTCGCGGCGCTCAACAAAGCGCGCGTCGATCTCGGCGCCCGAGAGGTCGCAGAGGATGCGCCGGGTGGCGGTCGGCACGGACCGCCCGCTTGGCGCACTGTCCGGGATGGCCTCGGGCCTCTCGCGGGGCGTTGCGACCCGCACGGCCCAGTTCAGCACCTCGATCGCCATGCCCGGTACAGGGCGGGCGTATTGCGCGGCATAGGCGGTCTCGAAGCGCTCGGTCAGGGGCTCGAGATCCTCTGGGCCAAGATCGCGGTCCGGCAGCGCGATCTCGATCTCGTGGCCCTGGCCGCTATAGCGCATAAAGGCAGCGCGGCGGGTCTCGAGCCCGCCCTCGGGCGCCCCCTGGCGCACGACCGCCACGGCCTCGGTCCGCATGGCCTCGAACAGCGCGTTGATCGCCGGGATGTCCAGGGACTGGAGCAGCATATAGCGGCTGCGCACCATCTCGAAGGCCACGGGCGCCAGCAGAAAGCCAACCGCCGAGGCAACCCCCGGGCTCTTTGGAACCAGCACCTCTGCAATGCCGGCGCTGCGCGCGACCCGGCCCGCATGCAGCGGCCCATTGCCGCCAAAGGCGATGATGGTGCGCTCGGAGAGATCTTTGCCCGACTCGGCCGCATGCATGCGCGCCGCACTCGCCATGCTCTCGTCGACGATGCGGCTGATGCCGTCCGCCGCCGCGCCCGTGTCGAGGCCGAGCGGCGCACCCACCGACGCATCGATCGCCCGATCGGCCGCCGCCGGATCGAGCGCCACATGCCCCTCGGCAAAGAGCTCGGGCCGGATATAGCCGAGCGCGATATCCGCATCGGTGACCGTGGGGGCCGTGCCGCCGCGGCCAAAGGCGGCAGGGCCGGGCTCAGAGCCCGCGCTCTCTGGCCCAACGGTCAGCCGACCGAGGCGATCGACGCCGGCGATCGAGCCACCCCCTGCCCCGATCTCGATCATCTCCACCACGGGGATCCGCACCGGCATGCCCGAGCCTTTGACGAAGCGCGCGGCCCGGGCGATCTCGAAGCGGCGCGAGGTCTGGGGCTCGGCCTCGTCGATCAGGCAGAGCTTGGCCGTCGTGCCGCCCATGTCGAAGGAGAGGACCCGGTCGAGCCCGCATTCGGCTGCGATCCGCGCCGCCAGGATCGCGCCGCCCGCGGGCCCCGACTCGACCAGCCGGATGGGAAAGCGCGCCGCCGTCTCGAGCGTGGTCATGCCCCCGCCCGCGGTCATCATCAGGATCGGGCAGGCCAGACCGGCGGCGGCAAAGCGCTCGGACAACTGCACCAGGTAGCGCGCCATCAGCGGCTGGATATAGGCATTGGCCACCGTGGTGCAGAGCCGGTCGAACTCCCGTGCCTCGGGGCTAACCTGGCAGGAGAGCGCGATGGCGAGCTCGGGCCGCGCCGTGCGCAGGGCCGAGCGCAGCTGCCGCTCATGGTTCGGATTGGCATAGGCGTGGAGCAGGCAAATGGCCACCGCCTCGGCGCCGCTGGCGTCCAGCGCCTCGAGAAGCTCCGGCAGCCGGTCGAGCTCGAGCGGGATCAGCGGCGCGCCGTCCACGGACATGCGCTCGCGCACCGTGAAGCAACGCGACCGCGGCACCAGCAGATCCGGTTTCTCGAGCGCCAGATCGTATTGGTCATAGCGCCGCTCATAGGCGATCTCGAGGATATCCCGGAACCCCTCGGTGGTGATCGAGGCGACAACGGCGCCGCGCTTCTCGATCAGCGCATTGGTGGCCAGCGTGGTGCCATGGATCATCCGGGCGACCTGACCCATGCGCTGCCCTGCCTCGGCCAAGGCACGATGCGCGCCTTCGAGCGCGCCGCTCGCCGGGTCGCTGCGGGTGGTCAAGGTCTTGGTCGAGGCGAGGATCCGCCCCGCCCGATCGGTCAGAACGGTGTCGGTGAACGTGCCGCCGATATCGACGGCCAAGCTGAGAGAGGAAGCGTCGGGCATGACTGAGAGGTCCGGTCCAATGAGAGCACGGGTCGCAAAACGGCAGCCCTGCGCCTGGTCACCAGATCGCACCCTGTCTCACGGCGACACATCGGTTTTGCCAAAGCGCCCACACCGCTCTCCCCTCATCGACTGGGCGGGCTGCCCGCGACTGTTCTGCGCCTGATCGCCGATCAAGGTTCGGCGGTTGTCCGAGCAAACGCTCCCGGAAGGGCCCGCGTTTGGGGCGCGGGCCCGCGTCAGGGCGTCTGCCTTACTCAGGCACCACCTCTCCCGGTAGCGTGTTCACCGTCATGGTGTCGCTGGGCTGGAAGTGGATGACGGAGCGGATCGACTTGCCGGCCTTCAAGAGGTCGAAGGCCGTGTTGATCTGCCCATGGGTCATGTGGTGCGTGATGTAGGGATCGACGCTGAACTCGCCGCGCATCCACTCATCGACCATGCCGGGCAGCTGGCTCCGGCCGAGGACGCCGCCGAACGCCGTGCCGCGCCAGACGCGACCCGTGACCAGCTGGAAGGGACGCGTCGCGATCTCCTGGCCAGCGCCGGCGACACCGATGACCGTGCACTCTCCCCAACCCTTGTGGCAGGCCTCGAGCGCCGAGCGCATCAGCTCGACATTGCCGACCGCCTCGAAGGTGTAGTCGAGCCCGCCACCCGTCATCTCGACCAGCACGTTCTGAATCGGCTCGGCATGGTCCTTGGGGTTGATGCACTCGGTGGCACCCAGCGCCTTGGCCAGCGGGAACTTGGCCGTGTTGATGTCGATCCCGATAATCCGCGAGGCGCCGTTCAGCACCGCGCCCTGGATCACCGCCATGCCGACAGCCCCGAGACCAAAGACGGCGACCGTCGCGCCGGCCTCGACCTTGGCGGTGTTGCGCACGGCCCCGATGCCGGTTGGCACCGCGCAGCCCATGACGGAGGCCTTGGAGAGCGGCGCTTCCTGGGTGATCTTGGCCACCGAGATCTCGGGCAGCACGGTGTATTCGCTGAAGGTACTGGTGCCCATATAGTGCAGGATCTGCTTGCCCTTGTAGGAGAAGCGCGACGTGCCGTCCGGCATCAGGCCCGCCCCTTGGGTCTTGCGGATCGTCTGGCAGAGATTGGTCTTGCCCGACTTGATGTACGGGCAGTCCGGGTCCTCGGGCACATAGAGCGGGATCACGTGGTCGCCGGGTTTGACCGAGGTGACACCCTTGCCGACCTCTTCGACGATGCCACAGCCCTCATGGCCGAGGATGCAGGGAAACAAGCCCTCGGGGTCTTCGCCCGACAGGGTGAACACGTCCGTGTGGCAGAGGCTGGTGGTCACGATCCGAACGAGCACCTCGCCGTCCTTCGGGCCCTCGAGATCGATCTCCTCAATCTCCAAGGGGCGGTTCGGCTCCCATGCGATGGCTGCACGTGTTTTCATGAGTGTTTCCTCCTGGACATCAACGTCAGTGCACGAGCTCTCTTTCCGGCTCTTCATCGAGATCATAGATCGGGTCAAGCACTAACATCAGCCGCGTCTCGCCGGTACCCTCGATCGGAGGCGACCGGTGCAGGAGGCCGGATTTCGGATGCTCGGGCCAAAGCGTGCCGCGCAGCAGGATCGGCGCGCCGGTCGGCACGGTGAAGACGGGGCTCGGCTCGGCTCCATCCGTGGCGTTGCCATATTGCGTGCCGGTCCCGCGATAGGTGCAGACCAGGCGCACCCGGACCGCATCGACATGGAACTTCCGGCAGGCATTGGTCGTCACCACATCAAAGCGCAACCGCAGAAAGGGCGCTTTGGTCAGCCCGGCAAAGAGATCGGCCAGGGCGGCGGCATCCTCGACCAGCCTGTCGCGCTCGGGGCAAGGCGGCGTGCCGCAGGTCTCACAGATCTCCTGGGCGGTCTTGCGCACCGCCTCGGGGCGCAGAACCAGGCGCGCCCGTGGCAGCTGCTCGGGCGCCAGCGCATCGAGCCAGGCCTGAGCGCCCGGCTGCGGATCGCGCCGCCAGATCGCGGCGGCACAACCCGGATCGGCGATGGCCGACAGGGCCTCGGGCCTGTCCACCACGCCGACGCCGAGGGCGGCGTCGATTGTACTCTCGGTGGCCAGGCTCACTCCATAGGCTCCCGGCGCCAGACCGGGAACGGGTCCGGCAGATCGGGAAGCGCATCTGGGCCGGGCGCGCGCTCTTCGGACAACAGGCAGGCGTTCAGGCGCTCCTTGAGGTCCGCCCAGTCGATGCCCGCACCGATAAAGACGATCTCCTGGCGGCGGTCGCCCCAGGGCTCCTGCCAGTTCGAGGCCGCATAGGCGCGCGCTGCCTCATTGTCCGGCCAGAGGTTCTTGGGCACCGATGCCCACCAAGTGCCGAGCGGCTTGACGGAGGACAACGCCCCGGCCAGCGAGAACTCGGCAACCCAGTCGGGCCGGGTGGCGAGCCAGAAATGCCCCTTGGCGCGGATGACGCCCGGCAGCGGGCCGTTCAGCACGGCCATAATCTTCTCGGGCTCAAAGGGCTGACGCGCACGATAGACATAGCTCGCAACGCCGTATTCTTCGGTCTCGGGCACGTGGTCGGCAAAGCCGTAGAGCTCCTTTGCCCACATCGGGTGCTCATGCGCCTTGTCAAAATCGAAGAGCCCCGTGTCCAGGATCCGCTCGGCCGACACGTTCGAATGGTTGGTCTCGATGATCTGCGCATCGGCGTTGAGGCTGCGGATGATCTTCCGGGCGGCATCCACGATGTGCGGCTGGGCATCGCCAACCTTGTTCAGGATCACCACATCCGCGAACTCGATCTGGTCGGTCAGCAGATGCACCAGCGTGCGCTCGTCGTCCTCGCCGAGTGTCTCGCCCCGATCGCTGAGGAAATCATGGCTGGAATAGTCCCTGAGCAGGTTCACCGCGTCCACGACCGTGACCATCGTGTCGAGCCGCGCGACATCCGCGAGGCTCTCCCCATCGGCGTCCCGGAACTCGAAGGTCGCGGCAACAGGCAACGGTTCGGAGATGCCGGTGGACTCGATCAAGAGATAGTCGAACCGCTCCTCGTCGGCGAGCCGCCGAACCTCCTGCAAGAGATCATCGCGCAGCGTGCAGCAAATGCAGCCATTCGACATCTCAACCAGGGTCTCGTCGGTGCGGTTCAGCTCGGTGTCGGCCCGCACGAGGTCCGCATCGATGTTGACCTCGGACATATCGTTCACGATGACCGCGACGCGCCGGCCTTCGCGGTTGTTCAGCACACGGTTCAGGAGTGTCGTCTTGCCTGCGCCCAAAAACCCCGACAACACGGTAACGGGCAGACGTTGGTCGATTACGGACATGGGTCTCTCTTTCTGAAGCGTTATGTGTGGATCTGATCGGGCTGGCCCGGCGCCCAAGCGGCGCAGCGCTAAGTCCCAGCGTGGATTGTCTCCTTTGGCGTCGCTTCGCCACGGCCGGCGCGCATGCGGCGCCCGGCTGGGCTTGGCCAGAGGTGTCGGACGGCCTGGACGATCGTCATGCCGCAAGCCTCCGTTAGCCGGGCGATCAGCTGCCCAGCGCCGCAGCGATCGTCGTCGCGTTGTGGCGCATCATGTCGAGATAGGTGCCGGCCGGGCCGTCCGGCTCCGACAGCGCATCCGAGTAGAGCGTGCCGCCGATGGTCGCACCGGTCTCGTTCGCGATCTGCTCAAGCAGCCGATTGTCGGTGATGCTCTCGACAAAGACGGCCGAGATGTTCTCGTCGCGGATCTGATCGATCATCTCTGCCACGTCCGCTGCCGAGGGATCGCTTTCGGTGCTGAGCCCTTGCGGGGCCTCAAAGGTCAGTCCATAGGATGCCTCGAAATAGCCAAACGCATCATGCGAGGTCACGATGGTGCGGCGGTCTTCGGGCAGGCCGGCAAGGGTGGCACGGATCTCGGCATCAAGCGCCTCGAGTTCGGCCACATAGGCCGCGCGGTTCGCGTAAAACGTGGATGCATTGGCGGGATCGGCCTGGGAGAGCGCCGCCGCGATGTTGTCGGCATAGGTCACGGCGAGGTCGATGCTCTGCCAGGCATGGGGGTCAAAGGCGCCGTGGTGATGGCCGTGATGGCCGGCCTCGTCGTGGTCATCATGGTCGCTGTCGCCATGCGCGTGGTCGTGATGATCGCCCTCGGGCTCCTGCGCGATCGGCTCCACATCCGCCCGCGATGCATCCTTGAAGAAATGCTCGTCCGCTTCGAACTCAAAGGGCATGTGTTCGGTAAAGAAGACATAGGTCCCGTCTTCGGTGATCTCCACGGAGTAGACCGTAACGTCCTTCGATGCATCGAACGTCAGCGAGTACGCCATATCCTTCGGGGCGAGCGTTTCACCGTCGGCCTTCGTTTCGGCAGCGTCGGACTCGAGCAACTCTTCAGCCGCCTCTTCAACGGCTTCGATATCGTCGGCAGACAGGACCACCATCTTCATTGCAGGATCGGCATAGTCGCCGTCCACCTTGGCGAAGGACCAGCTGTAGGTGCCCGCCTCGAGATCGAACAACCCGGCCCATTCGAACGCGTGCTCGCCATGGCCATGCTCGCCCTCGGCATGTTTGTCGTGGTCGTCATGATCATCATGGTCGTCGCCGTCCTCGAAGGGGATCGCCTCGATGCCACTGGTGGCCACCACCCGGGTGCCGTCAAAGCCTGAGGCATCGACCAGCCGGTCCAACCAACCCTCGAATTCGAGCCCGTTGACAAAGAGAACGTCCGCCTCGCTGACCGCAGCGGCATCCGCCGGGGTCGGCTGATAGACATGCGCATCCCCGCCCGGTCCGACCAGGGTCTTGAGAGCGATATGCTCACCACCGATCCGCGCGACCATGTCGCCGAGGATCGAGAAGGTCGCCACGACCGCAATAGGCTCGGCGGCCCGGGCGCCCCCATGGGGCATGTTCAGGGCGAGCGCTGCGGCACCGAGCGCGAGAAGACAATTGCGGCTGTGCATCGAGGAAGGCTCCTTGTCAGGGGTTGGTGGTGGTCTTGGCCTGCGCCCCCATGGCAAGCCCGCCAACGGGCCCGAGCACGAGAGAGAGCGCATAGGCCACGCCGGCCGAAAGGATGATCGCCGGCCCCGAGGGCAGGCCGTGATGATACGAGAGCAAAAGCCCGCAAAGGCTCGCGCCGATCGCGACCAAGACCGCGACCATGATCATGTCGCCAATGGTCTTGGCCCAGAACCGCGCCGTCGCCGCCGGCAGGATCATGATGCCAACGATCATCAGCGTGCCGAGCGCGTGGAACCCGCCGACGAGGTTCAGCACCGCAAGCGCGAGAAAGGTGAAATGCGTCACCGCGCTCAGCCCGCTGACTGAGCGCAGGAACTGCGGATCGGCGCATTCGAGCACCAGTGGGCGAAACATCACGGCCAGCACCAGGGCCGTCACGCTCGCAATCGTACAGAGCAGGATCAGCGCCGCATCATCGAGCGCCAGCACGGTTCCGAACAGCACATGCATCAGATCCACATTGCTGCCGCGCATCGAGACGATCAGAACCCCAGCCGCGAGCGAGATCAGATAGAAGGCGGCGAGCGAGGCATCCTCCCGCAATGGCGTCGCGCGCGAGACAAAGCCCGAGAACAGCGCCACCGCCATGCCGGCGATCAACCCGCCCACAGTCATCGCCGTCAGCGACAGCCCGGCGATCAGATACCCGATCGCAGCGCCTGGCAGGATGGCATGGGCCATGGCATCGCCCGTCAGGCTCATCCGCCGCAGCATCAGGAACACGCCGATGGGCGTCGCCCCCACCGAGATCGCAACACAGCCGATCAGCGCCCGGCGCATAAAGCCATAGGCGGCAAAGGGTTCGACCAGCAGCTCCCAGATCATGCGGCCCCCCGAATGCAGGTATGGGGCGGCCCGGCACAGGCCTCGCACATCTGGCGCGCGCGAAACTGGTTCTCGGCGGTCAGCACCTTGGCGGTCGGCCCGTGGGCGACAAGCTCGCGCGCAAGCATCAGCGTGTCGGGGAAATTCGCCTTAACGGTGTCTTGGTCGTGCAGAACCGCCAGCACTGTGCGCGCCTCCGCATGCCAGCGGCGGATGATGCCCAACAGATCGCTGAGCGTCGCGCTGTCGACCGCGGCAAAGGGCTCGTCCAGCAACACCAGCTGGGCGTCCTGCAACAGCAGCCGTGCGAACAGCGTGCGCTGCATCTGGCCACCCGACAACGTCCCGATCGGGCGTGTTTCGAGCCCCGTCAGCCCCACCGAAGCCACCGCCTCATCCACGCGGGCGCGGTGGGCGCGGCGGAGCGACCCAAAGGGTCCGATCTCGCGCCAGAGCCCCATGGAGACGATCTCGAACACCGACAGGGGAAAGGAGCGGTCGATATCCGTGTGCTGCGGCAGATAGGCGATGCTCTCGACATCCGTGCTTCCGACCGACACCCGGCCCTCGAGCGGCGACAAGACGCCGATCACGCCCTTGAGCAAGGTTGACTTGCCCGCGCCGTTCGGCCCGACAATCGCCGTTAGGCTGCCCTGCGCAATTTGGGCACGCAGGCCCTGCACGGCCGGGGTCCGGTCGTAGCCCAGGGTCAGATCTTCGAACGCGATGGCCGGGCTCATATGCCCCCCGGCGTCGCGGTCGCCCAAAAGAACGCCGCCCAAAGCAGTGCGATCACGATCGCGACGATGATCAGCCGCGACCCGGCCCCCTGAACCAGGAGCCCAAAAGCCTGTCCTCGGCGCGGCGTCATGCCGGCCCCTCGGCGTCGTCGCAGGAGGCGCACCGCCCATGGATCTCCACCACATGGCGCGTGGTGGCAAAGCCCGAGCGCCCGGCCAGTTTCGACAGCTGCTCGAGGAGATGGGGTGCGGCGCTCTCTTCCACCAAGCCGCAATCATCGCAGATCGAGAGGATCGATGTCTGATCCTCACACCCGTGCTTGCACGCGATATAGGCATTCAGCGACTCGAGCCGTTGCACCTCGCCCCGCTCGCTCAGCGCAGCCAGCGCCCGATATATCGTCGGGGCCGAGATCGTCGGATTGGTCTCGCGCATCGCATCGAGCAGGGCATAGGCGGACAGTGCGCCCCGCTGCTGGCGCAGCATCGCCAAAACAGCGGTCTGTGTTCTCCTACCCCGATCTTTCATGAGACCTCTTGGCGCCGAACCCTACGAGCGCTCGCGTTACACCATAACATAACGCGGGATTGCAAGACGCATCTGTGACGCGTGCAAGACGGGGAC
Source organism: Pseudomonadota bacterium (assembly GCA_039187815.1). Classification (GTDB taxonomy): domain Bacteria; phylum Pseudomonadota; class Alphaproteobacteria; order Rhodobacterales; family Rhodobacteraceae; genus Thermohalobaculum. Next base: position 12,895 of record JBCCZI010000102.1, read on the forward strand.
GCGCACAAGACAGGGACGCGCACAAGGCGGGGCGCGGCGTCCCTCAGCCGCGAGATCGGGCCAGCAACCCTCGGATGTACCCGGCACCATAGGCGGGCAGCACCGCGGCGACCGCAAGCCATTCCAAGCCCTTTGGACCTTGGGACGGCCGCGGCTCGCCGCCCTGCGCGACCCGCCCCATCCCGGCATAATAAAAGCGCTGCAGGATCCAGGCGGTCCGGGCCCGCTCGGCGCCGATCTGGTGGTGTGCGAGGGCCGCATGCTCATAGAGCACCTCAAACCCCTTTGCCAGCGCCCGTGCGCAGAGCTCGCTCTCCTCGCCGCTGAAGAGCTTGCCCTCGCGCCGGCCCAACCGTTCATCGAAGCGGGCCTCGGTGCCGAGGCGGCGCTTGTGGACCCCAAAGCTCGCGCCCACCACGCGGTGATAGGGCCGCAGCCCTGGACCAAGATCCAGCACCGAAAAGACATCGCGCACGAAACGGGCGCGGGCGAGCACAGGCGGCGGGCTTCTCCACAGCGGCACGATGCGCCCCCCCACAAGAGCCGCCTCGGGCGATCGCTCGAGCGCGGTCGCCAGATGAAGCGCCCAATCCGTCTCCACGATTGCATCCGGGTCGATGAAGAGAACGATGTCGGCGTCCGCGACGTTCAGGGCATGGTTGCGCGCAAAGGACAGGCTCTTGGCCGGAATGGTGTCATAGAGGAAGGGCAAGCGCGGGGTCGACAGTGCGGCAACGGCCTGGGCCAGATCCGGGTCCGCTCGCTGATCGGCGAGATGAACGGTGAAGCCCTCTCCCTCGAGCCGGGCCAAGCTCTCGAGCGTCTCGAGAACGAGCGCATTGGGCTCGGCATAGCGCGTCAGGGCGATCACCGCTCGCGGCTTGCTCTGCGCCATGCCCGACTGTTCTCCGCTCGACCGCGCGGACCCTAGCCCAGAGGCGGTGCGCTGCAAAGGGGGAAGACAGGGCCGGTTGCCACAGGTCAGTCGATCCTGCCGCCACGACGCATCGCCCGGCTAGCCTTCGAAACCGATGCGCTTGGCAATCGGCGCGGGCACAAACCGGACCAGGGCGCACAGGAACAAGATCCAGGTTTTCGGGCGCGCCCAGTTCCGGCGCAACGCGCCGAGAAAGAGCCGCCGCGCCATCGCGTATGCCCCGAGCCGAAGCGCCTCATTGGCCGAGAAGTGATAGATCTGCGCCTCACAGCGCCGCCGCATCCGTCCGATCTCGGCCTCGGAGAACCGCTTGTGCACAGCCGGTTGGGCATAGATGCGCTCGACCGCCGGGCGGGTTTTCTGCGGATCGATGCCCTCGAGGCGGGCCATGCTGCCAGCCCGAAGCCGGTATTCGAGCACCGCCTCGCCACCGACCGAGGCAAAGGGGCCCTCGGCGGCCAATCGGCTCCAGCACTCCCAGTCTTGTCCCATGCGCAGATCCGGATCGTACCCGCCCACCCGGCGCATCGCATCCGTGCGGATCATGGCGACGCCCGTCGAGATAAAGTTCCACTCGAGGATATCCGCCAGGCGATCGGCACAGGGGCTTTGCCGAAAGATCCGCCTTGCGCCGAGAGCGCCACCCTCTTCGTCGATCAGCCAGACCCGCCCATAGGCCAAGACGGCCTCGGGCTCGGCATCGAGGGCCGCGGACAGACGCGCCAAGCTCTCCTCGCGCAGGAGATCATCCGCATCGAGCAAGACCAGCCGCCGGCCGCGCGCGGCAGCAATGCCTGCGTTCTGCGCCGCGGATTGCCCGGCATTGGCCTGTCGGATCAGGCGAAGGCGGCCATCGCCCGCACGCTCCGCCACCGCGGCCGTCTGATCGGTCGAGCCATCATCCACAATGATGTGCTCCCAGTCCGCAAGGCTCTGGCGGCGGACGCTGGCAATCGTGTCGGCAATGAACCGCTCGGCATTGTAGGCCGCGGTGACCACAGAGATGGAGGGATGAGTGTTCACGGAGCGCCGATCCCTGTGCGGCGACCAAGCGCCTCCGCGCCGCGATGGGCGATCCGTCGGACCAATCCTGGCACCAAACGCCGTCCCTGCCACAGCAGCCGACCGGCGCGCAGCGGACGCGACCCCGTCTCCGCGTGGCGACGGCGAAGGGCCGCGACCCAAAACTGTCCTGCCGCCCGTGCGCGGACAAAGCGCACTTGCGAAGGCGTCAGACGCTCCTTGGCGACAAAGTTGTCTATCAGGTCGTCGAGCGCCAGCATTGCCGCCTCAAAGACGGCATCGTCGAACGGCGCGTCCGTATGGAGCACGCGCCAAAGATTGGGCAAGCGCGCGCAGGCCGCGTCGTCCAACCGATAGGTCTCGGCAGCCAGCTCCGACAGGATCGCACCCAGTGTCTCGATCTGATCCGTCCCGCGCCGTGCGGTGACAGAGGTCTCGTGGACACGATAATCGATCAGCGGCTCGGCCAAGACGGCGCCTTTGCCGTCACGCAAAAGCCGGGGCCACATCTCCGCATCCTGAGCGGTCACGAAGCGCTCGTCATAGAGATAGGGATCGCCACCGGGTGCGAGCCGCCGAAAGGTGACGCTTGAGTGGTCCAAGGCCGTGCGCAGCATGGACACCCAGCGCAGTTCGAGATCGGCCATGGGTTTTCTCACCGTCTCCAAGACCGCTCCCGCACCGTCGATGCGCCGGATGCTCGATCCCACAAGCACATGGTCGGGATGGGCATTGAGAAACGCCACCTGCCGCGCGAGCCGCTCCGGGTGCGAGACATCATCGGCATCCATGCGCGCAATGTAGCGCCCCTTGGCCGCCCGCAGCCCGATATTGAGCGAGCGGGTCAGTCCCTGATTGCGCTCGTTGCGGATCTGGCGGATCCGGGCATCCGAGGCCCGCTCGACGATCTCCGCGCTCCGGTCCGTCGATCCGTCATCGATGACCAACACGTCGAAATCGCGGAAGGTTTGGGCAAGCAAGCTGGAAAGCGCAGACGTGAGATAGCGCTCCCCATTATAGACGGCCATTAGGATCGTCACCGCAGGCATGGCGGGCTCATCTGACGGTTCCTGTCCTGGCGATCCTCGCCCAATGACCGTGGTGGTTATCGCAAGCGATGGCGCGGAGCAACGCTAGCGGCTGGCGCATGACAGACCGTGGCGCCGGATCCCTATGGCTGCGTCACTGGGTGCTGAGGAGCTAGGGGTTGCGCGACGGCCGCTCGGAGGCCATCTTTGGCAGAGCACAGCAATGACACGGGGTTGCGGTGCCGATCCTGCGGCCCGGGCGCCATCTGCAGCAACCCCGCGAGGCCGAGCGGCTTGTTCCGCGGCTTAAGAACACAAACCGCGGAACACGAGCCAATCACGTAAGCAAGCCCTTTGATGGGCCGGAGAGCAAAACTAAGCGTACAGGTCGAAGCTGTCGTCCGAAGCGACCAGGGTCACGACCGTTTCGGTCACGTGACTTGTTTCCTGGTCCTTTGATGTTTCTTCGCTGACATAGATCTGGGTCGTGTTGGGGCTGTGGTCGTCGATGCGGAGCGTGGCGGTGTCGCCCCCATCGGCGGTCTGCATGGCGGCTATGATCACCGGATCGCTCTGATCATAG
>JBCCZI010000103.1:0-16242 GCA_039187815.1 Pseudomonadota bacterium
CCCACACATCCATGGCCACCCCGCCAAAACCGCCAACAACACCACCTCCCAACACGCTAACGTGTTCCTCGATGCAGGGGCGATCATCGGCCCCTGAGCGCCGCGCCACTTGCGCTGGATCAAGGCGGAGCCACGGCGGGGCCGCTTAGCTGGAGCACGCGAGAGCAATGGAGGCCCGCATGCTGCCAGCCGATGACCTAGCCCTGATCCGCCGGACCATAGACCGTTTGACGGACACTCGAAGCGGCCGCGATCCCTTTGGGCTTGAATTCTACGCCGCCCTATTCGACGAATCGCCCGAATTGCGCGCGCTGTTCCGGGAGGATTTTGCCGAACAGGGCATGCGGTTTCTCTCGACTCTTCGGCTGATCTTGGCGGCGATGGACCGCCCGGAGGAGATGGATGCCCTGGTCAAGCGCCTCGGCGAGGGACATCGCGCCTATGGGGTGCAGTCTGCGCATTTCGCGCCCATGGGTCGAGCGCTCCGGCGAAGCATGGCGGCAAGCCTCGGCGCCCGCTATGACGACGCCACCGACCGCGCCTGGGCCCGGGCCTATGACGCCATCGCCGAGCGGATGCGGTCCGGGGTTGCGGCTAGCCCGGGGTGATCACCCCCTGATCGAGGCGTACCGTGCGGTCCATGCGGGCCGCCAGCTGGTGGTTGTGCGTGGCGATCAGCGCGGCGAGCCCGGTCCCGCGCACAACCTCGAGCATGGCGCCAAACACCCGGTCCGAGGTCTCGGGGTCGAGATTGCCTGTCGGCTCATCGGCCAGGAGCAGGCGTGGGCGATTGGCGAGCGCCCGGCAGACGGCCACGCGCTGCTGCTCGCCGCCAGACATCTCGGCCGGCCGGTGGCCTCCGCGCTCGGCCAAGCCGACCTGCTCCAGCAGCTCGCGCGCTCGCGCCATAGCCGCCGATTTGGCCGTGCCGCCCGCCATCTGCGGAAGTGCAATATTCTCAACAGCGGTGAATTCAGGCAACAAGTGGTGAAATTGGTAAACAAAGCCGATGAGGTCCCGACGGGCCGCCGTGCGCGCGGCATCGTCGAGGCCGGTCAGGGTGCGTCCTCCGATCGAGACGGTCCCCGAGGTCGGCGTGTCGAGCAAACCGGCCAGCTGGAGCAAGGTGGATTTGCCGGCCCCCGAGGGGGCGACGAGGGCGACGATTTGGCCCGCCTCCACGGTCAACTCGGCGCCGCGCAGCACCTCGACCCGCCGGGGGCCTTGGACAAAGACGCGGGTCAGGTCCTCGAGCCGCAGGGCCTCACTCATAGCGCAGCGCCTCGACCGGATCGAGCCGCGCCGCTCGACGTGCCGGATACCAGGTGGCCAGGAAGGACAGCCCCAGCGCGATCAGCGTCGTGAACACCACATCCGAGGTGTGCATCACCGCGGGCACCCGGGTCAGAAACCGCACCTCTGGGTCCCAAACGCTGCCGCCCGAGACCCATTCCACCGCGTCCTGGATCTCGGAGATGTTGAGGGTGAACGCGATGCCGAGCCCGACGCCCAGAACCGTTCCGACCACGCCGATCGTGGCGCCGCAGATGAAGAAGACCCTCAGGATCGAGGCCCGGCTGAGCCCCATGGTGCGCAAGATGCCGATATCGCGGCCCTTTTCCTTTACCAGCATGATCAGGCCCGAGATGATGTTGAGCGCGGCCACCAGGATGATCAGCGTCAGGATCAGGAACATCACATTGCGCTCGACCTTCAGCGCCGCCAGGAAGGCGCCGTTCGAGCGCTGCCAGTTCCAGGTGTAGATCGGCTCGCCGCGGAGCGCCTCTTCGAGCTCGGCGCCGATGCGCTCGACCGCGCCCGGATCGTCGACCATGACCTCGATAGCGCCCACCCGCTCACGCAGCCGGAAGAATTTTTGCGCCTCGTCGAGCGGCATGAAGATGAAAGCATTGTCGTACTGGCTCATACCGATGCGGAAGATGTAGACGACCTCATAGAGCTTGACCCTGGGGCGCGTGCCAAACGCCGTAGCGGTGCCCTTCACATGGGGCGCGATCAGGCGGATCTTGTCGCCGATGCGGATGCGCAGGCGCTCGGCCAGCCCTGAGCCGATGGCCAGCCCCTCCGGGAAACGCGCAAGATCACCGACCGCCTCCTCCGGGTCCGCGACACCGGGCAGCGAGGCCATCATCTCCGGCGTCAGCGCGCGCACCAAAGCGCCGGAATTGCCATCATCCGAGGCAGCGAGCAGCTGTTTCTCGATGGTCGGCGCGGCCCGGCGTACCCCGGGATGCGCCAGGATCCGCTCGGCCAGGCGGTCGTAATCGGGCAGCCCATCCTCGGAGACCGAGAGCACGCTGATATGGGGCTGAGCGCCCAAAATGCGGTTGACCAGTTCGGCGCGGAAGCCGTTCATCACCGACATCACGATGATCAGCGTGGCCACGCCCAGCATTATGCCGACCAGCGAGAACCCGGCGATGACCGAGATCGCGCCCTCGCGCCGCCGGGCCCGCAGATAGCGCCCGGCCAGCATCCATTCGAGGCGCGAGAACGGCCGCGCTGCGCCGGCCGCCCCGGCCATCAGATCCCCCGGAAGATGTCGATCAGGCGGGCGATTGCCGCGTCGGGGGCCATGTCGTCGGACTGGCCCGAGCGTCGATTGGTCACCTCGACGACGCCGGCCTTCAGGCCCCGCGGGCCGACGGTGATGCGCCAGGGCAGCCCGATCAGCTCCATGGTGGCGAATTTGGCGCCCGCCCGCTCGTCGCGGTCGTCATAGAGCACCTCGAGCCCCGCCGCGGTGAGCTTGGCGTAGAGATCCTCGCAGGCCGCATCCGCCGCTGCGTCGCCTTGGCGGAGGTTCACCAGGCCCACCTGGAACGGCGCGACCGCCTCGGGCCAGATGATGCCCTTGTCGTCGTGATTGGCCTCGATCAGCGCGCCGGCGAGGCGGCTGACCCCGATGCCGTGGGAGCCCATATGGACGGGCACCTGCTCGCCATCCGGGCCCGCGACCGTGGCCCCCAGCTTCTCGGAATAGATCGTGCCGAAATAGAAGATCTGCCCGACCTCGATCCCGCGAGCCGATCGGCGGCGCTCCTCGGGGATCGCATTGAAGACCGACTCGTCATGGGTCTCATCCGTGCGGGCATAGCGCGAGGTGAACTCCTCGAGCACGCCGTGGCACTGCTCGACGCTGGTATAGTCGATCTCCCGGTCGCCAAAACGCAGATCGGTGATCTCGCGGTCATAGAAGACCTCCGATTCGCCCGTCTCCGCCAGCACCAGGAATTCGTGTGTGTAGTCGCCGCCGATGGGCCCGCTATCGGCGCGCATGGGGATCGCCTGCAGGCCCATCCGCTCATAGGTCCGCAGATAGGTGACCAAATGGCGGTTATAGGCGTGCAGCGCCGCGGCGCGGTCGAGGTCGAAGTTGTAGCCGTCCTTCATCAGGAACTCGCGCCCGCGCATGACGCCGAAGCGGGGGCGGATCTCGTCGCGGAACTTCCACTGGATCTGGTAGAGCGTCTGCGGCAGGTCGCGGTAGCTCGAGATATGCGAGCGGAAGATGTCCGTCACCAGCTCCTCGGCGGTGGGGGAGAACAGCATGTCCCGTTCGTGCCGGTCGCGGATCCGCAGCATTTCGGGGCCATAGGCGTCATAGCGGCCGCTCTCGCGCCAGAGATCGGCGGACTGGATCGTCGGCATCAGGATCGGGTGGTGCCCGGCGCGCTGTTGCTCTTGGTGCACGATCCGCTCGATGTTTTGCAGCACGCGGAAGCCGAGCGGCAGCCAAGCATAGATCCCGGAGCTGGCCTGCCGGATCATGCCGGCGCGCAGCATCAGCCGGTGCGAGACGATCTGCGCCTCGGACGGCGTTTCCTTGAGCACGGGCAGGAAATAGCGGGTCAGATGCATGGCACGCTCCTCGCGAGGGGTCGGGCGGGCGGCCCCTCCGGCCGGCCGGTCGCTGGGATGTAGAGGCAAAGCGTCCCGCCGCGCAAGGGTTTGCCGGGAGCCGTGAAGGCCCAAGACAGGGATCGGTCGGGCCGGTCATCCACGCGTGATGCAATTCCGCGCGATGGTAAAGCCATTTCCCCAAAAGGGGGTGACAAGGTCAGTTGTCTGTTATAAGAAAAATCAAACGGCTAAGGTCAAAAGCAAAAGGCCTGGTCTAGGGGAGGAGAACGGCTCGCTTCGTGCGAGCCGTTGTCTTTTGCGGCGTCTTTTTCGGCGGGCGCTGGCGCGGCTTGGGCGCCACACCATCCGCCTGTTCTCGGCAAGTCCCTCACGGTTCGGCGGTCTAGACGGCCCGCTCTTCGGTCGGCTCTGGTCCTGTGTGATGACCGCTCCCTGCGAGCCGTTCTCAGGCGGCGTGGGTTTCGATTCGCCAGTCGCACTCCAAGGCTCGGGCGAGGGCCGCCGTGCGTTTGTCGACCTCTTCGCCGGCAAAGGGCGGAGCTGGACCCAAAAGTTGCAGCTTCAGGCCATGGGCGTCGAGGCTGAGTGGTGCATAGGCAAGCACTCCGGGCGCCGATCCCGACAGCGTCGCGCCGAGCCGCAACGCCAGCCCAACTTGCAGAGCGCGCGTCCGCTCTGCCTCGCTCAGCACCCGCATGGCCGGCACGCCGTCGGCGCCTTTGCGCAGGCCCTTGTAGCGCGCAACCAGAGCCGCGCCCAAAAAGGCACGCCCGCGATGGCCGAGATCGCTAATGGTCACCCGGGTCACCGTCTCCCAGCACCCAGAGGCGCGGTAATCGGGATGGGTCCGCCAGTTCACATCCGACAACAGCGCTGCGGCCCGCATCAGCCGCTCCTCCAGAGCGTCCCTGGGTCGGTACAGGGCCACAACCCAATCGCCTAGCTCGTCGCCAAAGCCGGGCGCGCGGGCGCGGCGGCGCTCCTGCTCACGCGCGCCGGCCAAGAGAATGTCGCTCTCATCCAAGCCGGCCGCCATGGTCTCGAGGCAGACGCCCTCGCGCAGACCAAAGGCCGAGATGCGGATCACGCCCGGTGTGAGCGCCCGGATCAGATGGGTGAGCAGGCGGCCGGTGAAGGGCAGATTGGCCCGCCGCGCCGCGCTGATCTTGACCGCCGAGAGCTCATCCGGGTCCGCGCCCATGGCCCACTCGCCTAGGCTGCGCGCCTCGGCCGCTGGGATCTCGTATTCGTGCAGCACCTCGAGCGGGTAGCCGGTGCGCGTCATCTGCAGCCGCGCCAGCGCGCGAAAGGCTCCGCCGACCAAGTGCAGCATGCCGCCGTCGAGCCGCCAATCCTCGCCGAGCGTGTCGAGATAACTGCGGATGTCTCGGTCCACATCGGCTCCCTTCAAAGCGCGCAAGCCGAGGCGGAGCGGCCCGAGTGGGGTGGTGAGCCCCATGAGCGGCTGCCCGCCGAGCAGCCGGCAGAACTCAAGCGAGGCGCCGCCCAGATCCACCACCACACCTTCGGCGGTCGGATTGCCAAAGAGCACGCCTTTGGCGGCCAGTTCAGCCTCTTCGGAACCGGTGGCGACACGCAGCCGGATCCCGGTGCGCCGCTCGACCTCAGCGACAAAGGCAAGCCCATCCTCGGCATCGCGCACCGCAGCGGTTGCGATCCCGGCCAGCGCACCCACCCGCATCTGCGGGGCCAGGGCCGCAAATCGGGTCAGCGCGGCGAGCGCCCGTTCGACCCCTTTGGGCGCCAGCCGGCTCGAGTGCTGGAGATCCGAGCCGAGCCCGCACATCACCTTTTCGTTGAACAGCACGGCCGGCATGCGGCAATGGCCGTCGAAGACCACCATGCGGACCGAGTTCGAGCCCACATCCACGACCCCGATCCGGTCGGAGCGGATATCGGGCGGTGCGAAGCCCAGCGGCTCGCCGCGGAAGAAGTCGGGCTGGGCCGCGCCGTGCCGCGCCCCGCCATTCGCCAGGACCGCCAGACGGTCCTTGTCAGGCATCGCTCTGACCACCCATACTGTTGCCCCTCGCGGCCCACCCTGGCAAAGACGCCGAAGTCTTCGGTCGTGTGCCGGGCGGTATCGCCAATCCCGGCCGAGCGCATTCACCCATGACCGCCCCAGCCGTGCAACGGCCCGCGTTCACTCGGCCGCCTTTGGCGAGGGCGTCCCATCCTCGGTCAGGCGCGGGGCATCGTCGGAGCCCGAACGCCCGCGCCCCGACAGCGACGGATACCGCATGAAGAAGTCGTGGCAGTTGAAGGCCTCTTCGCCCTGGGGCAGACCGCTGGCGCGCACATAGGCGTTGTCGGGCATCAGCACCCAGCTTTGCGCCTCGTCGCGGAGATTGGCCGCCATCACCTGATCGACGATCTGGCTGTGCACGGTTGGGTTCACGATCTCGACCAGGGTCTCGACGCGGCGGTTCAGGTTGCGCCCCATCCAATCGGCCGAGGAGATGTAGACCCGCGCTTGGCGTGAGGGCAGCCCATGGCCGTTGCCGAAACAGGCGATGCGGGAGTGCTCAAGAAACCGCCCCACGATCGACTTGACGCGGATGTTCTCGGAGAGCCCCGGCACACCAGGGCGCAAACCACAAATGCCGCGGATCACCAGATCGATCTTCACGCCCGCTTGACTGGCCGCATAGAGCGCATCGAGCAGTTCGTCCTCGATCAGCGAGTTCATCTTGGCCCAAACCTGTGCGGGCCGCCCGGCGCGGGCGTGTTCGGCCTCGCGCTCGAGCCCTTCGATCAGCGTCTTCTTCAGCGTGACCGGCGCGCATTGCACATGGGTCAGACCGGTGGGTTCGGCATACCCGGTGGTGAAGTTGAAGATTTTGGCCGCGTCGCGCGCATGGGTGGGCGAGCAGGTGAAAAGCGAGAGATCCGTGTAGATCTTCGCGGTGATCGGGTGGTAATTGCCCGTCCCGAAATGGGTGTAGGTGACGAGTTTGCCGCCCTCGCGCCGCACGACCGTGCTGATCTTGGCATGGGTTTTTAGATCGACAAAGCCGAAGACGACCTGCACGCCCGCGCGCTCGAGCTGGCGGGCCTGGCGGATGTTGGCGGCCTCGTCGAACCGAGCCTTCAGCTCGACCAAGGCGGTGACGGATTTCCCGTCCTCGGCCGCCTCACAGAGCGCCGTGACAATGGGACTGTCGCGCGATGTGCGGTAGAGCGTCTGCTTGATTGCCACCACATTCGGATCGCGCGCGGCCTGCTGGAGGAACTGCACCACGATCTCAAAGCTCTCATAAGGGTGGTGCAGCAGCATATCCTTCTGGCGCACCGCGGCAAAGATGTTGCCGTCATGGTCGCGCACCCGCTCGGGCAGGCGGGGATTATAGCGGGTCCACATCAAGTCGGCCCGGTCGTCGACGATCAACTCTTTTACATCGCCGATACCGACGACCCCGTTGACCTCGAGCAGTTCGTTCTGGCGCACGTCCAGCTCAGCGGCGATCAGGTGTTTGAGGGCGAGTGGCGCATCGGCGTTCAGTTTCAGCCGCACGACATCGCCCTTGCGGCGGCGTTTGATGGCGCTCTCGAACTCGCGCACGAGATCTTCGGCCTCTTCCTCGACCTCGAGATCGCTGTCGCGCAGCACGCGGAAGATGCAGTGGCCCTGGACCTGATAGCCCGGAAAGAGCTGCTGGAGGAACAGCAGGAGCAGTTGCTCGAGAGGCAGAAAGCGGATCGATCCGCCCGACCCGTTTTCCAGACGCAGGTAGCGGTCCAGTTGGCCGGGTACGGGGATCAGCGCATCCAGCGGCTCGCCATCGCGGGTGCGCTCCAGCTGCAGCGCCAAGGCCAGTCCTTCGTTCGGGATAAAAGGAAACGGGTGCGCAGGGTCGATCGCAAGCGGCGTCAGGACCGGAAAGATCTCGTCGAGGAAGTAGGCCTCGAGTGCGCTGCGATCGGCATCGGTCAACTCGCGACCCCGGAGGATGTGGATGTTCTCCGACGCGAGTTCAGCCAGCAAGGTGCCGAAGATCGTCTGCTGGGCCTGTTGGAGCGCAATGGCCTCGGCATCGATCAGCTCGAGCTGTTGCGCCGGCAAGCGCCCATCGATCGATTGCGTTTCGATGCCGCTGCGCATCTGCGCACGCAGACCGGCGACGCGAACCGTGTAGAACTCGTCGAGGTTCGAGCCGGAGATCGACAGGAAGCGGACCCGCTCCAACAGCGGTTGATTCGGATTGTCCGCTTCCTCCAGCACCCGCCAGTTGAATTTGAGCCATGACAGCTCGCGGTTCTGGAACCGCTCTCGGCTCGCCGGATCGATCTGCGCCCGGTGCGCTTCGGGCACGTCGATCTCTGAACGGTTGAGGAAGTCGGCACGCATCTTCGCTCTCCCTAGTTCTTGCTCTGGCGCTCCAGCACGCTGGCTGCCAGCTTGTGCGATATGGTCCGCCGCTCTGCAAGCGACGCGTCGTCTAGGGCTGCAACGACCTCGGTGGCGGCCTCATAGGAGCGCTCGATCCGGGCTGCGATCTGTTGCACCACCACCGGTGGCACCGAGAGTTGACGGTCACGGAAGAGCTTAACCAAGAGCGACGACAACAATATGTCGTCCGGGGCGTGGATCTCGGCGACAGGCAAGGCCGACAGCCGAGAGGCGAGATCTGGCAGCCCTGACCCCCATTGCGCCGGCGCCCGTCGGGCCGTGAGCAGCAGGCGCCCGCCCTGCTCGCCGACCGCGTTCAGCAGATGGAAGAGCGCCTGCTCAGCGGCTGGATCGCCGACCGCTCGGTCCGCGTCTTCGAACACGACCGCACCCTCGGGCGGCGGCCCGCCTTCGCTGCCGCGCACGGCCAACGGCGTCGCTCCAGTTTCCTCGGCCCAGATCCGGGCGAGATGGCTCTTGCCGCTCCCCGCGGGGCCGATCAGCGCCAGGTGGGGACGCGGCCAGGCCGCCCGGGTCAGCATGGCGACCGCGGCGCGGTTTGCCTCAGAGACCAGAAAATCCGAGCGCCGGCGGGCCTCGGCGAACCCGAATGGCAGCCGGAGCTGCTCCACCGCGCCGCTCACGACTCGAACTGCTCCCGGATGATGCGCTCCTCGAGCCCATGGCCCGGGTCATAAAGGAGACGCAAGCCGATCTCGGGCGCGGCGCGGACCTCGACACGCAGTACATCGCGGATCTCGGTCGCATCGGCCGTGGCCGAGACCGGGCGTTTCGGCGCCTCGAGCACATCGAAGACGAATTGCGACCCCCAAGGGAAGATGCCACCCCGCCAACGTCTTGGGCGAAACACTGCGACCGGGGTCAGAGCCATGAGCTTCTCCCGGATCGGCAGGATCGGGCCATGCGCCGAGAGATTGTAGGCGGTCGAACCGGCCGGTGTGGCCACCATGATCCCGTCACCGGTCAGCTCCAGGCGCTCTTCGCCGTCCAGGCTGATGCGGATCCGGGCGGCCTGGCGCGTTTCGCGGTGCATCGAGACCTCGTTGATCGCCAGTGCCTCAGTGGTCGTGCCGGCCGCGTCGGTTGCCCGCATGCGCAGCGGATTGATCGTAACGCGCTTTGCCGCCGCCAGCCGGTCGAGCAGATCGATCTCCGAGAAATCGTTCATCAGAAAGCCCACCGTACCGCGGTTCATCCCATAGACCGGAACGTCTAAGCCCATGGTCTCGTGCAGCGTGTGCAGCATGAACCCGTCGCCGCCCAGCGCCACGATGACCTCGGCCTGCTCGGGCGGCACATGGCCGTAGCGGTGACGCAAGGCCCTGAGGGCCGCTTGCGCCTCCTCCGCGTCGCTCGCCTGGAAGGATATCGTCTCGAAGGCCATCTTGCCCGCCCCTGCCGGAGCCGGACCATAGCGGCGGTGCGCGCGCCGTGTCTACATACCGTGGAACCAGCCGAGAATCTGCCGCCGCGCATCGTTCGACGAGCCGCCCATGGCCGCGACGTCGACAATCATTTGAAGCACTAGGATTGTCTTCTTGTTCTGAGCGTTGACTTCCCAGTTGACGTTGGTCCGGTTCTGCCGCGGTGTTCGGTGCGTGATGCGGCCAGCGACGCGGTCACCGCCGCCTCGGGATGCATTCCGGAAATTGTCACCGCGGACCCGTCGATCAATCTGTCGGGTCACTTGCTGGCGGATGCGCTCAACAGGGGTTGAGGGGTCAATGCGAAGCCCGAGGCGTTCGCGCATGTTTGCCATGGTCATAAGAAATCTCCTGGGTTTTCCTTTCAACTCGCCCAATCAGGAAAGCAAACAGTGACCGATTTGTCCCCCATGGCATTGGCGTTGGCCTTGAAAAAATTTTTGGCTGAGCGAAGGAAACTTTACGTCGCCAAACTGTAATCGACCTTTCGCTGAACCTTGCCTGGCAGTAGACCCAGCCCAACTTTCACGCCAGACGCGTGCCCATAAGGATAGGGAGGACACCCCATGGATGCGGCCACCCGCGACACCGGCTTCTTCACCGAGACGCTGAGCACCCGCGACCCCGAGCTCTTCGCCTCGATGACCGGCGAGCTCAAGCGCCAGCAGGACGAGATCGAACTAATCGCCTCGGAGAACATCGTCAGCCGCGCGGTCATGGAGGCCCAGGGCGGCGTCATGACCAACAAATACGCCGAGGGCTATCCGGGCCGGCGCTATTACGCAGGCTGCCAGCATGTGGATGTAGCCGAGAAGCTGGCGATCGATCGGATCTGCCAGCTGTTCAATTGCCGGTTCGCCAATGTGCAGCCCCATTCGGGTGCGCAGGCTAACCAGGCGGTGATGCTGGCGACGATCAAGCCGGGCACGACGATCCTGGGCATGGACCTCGCCTCGGGCGGGCACCTGACCCATGGCGCAAAGCCGAACCTCTCGGGCAAGTGGTTCAACGCGGTTCAATATGGCGTGGCCAAGGAAGACAACCGCATCGACTATGATCAGGTGGCGGCGCTGGCCGAGGAGCACAAGCCCGGTCTGATCTATGCCGGCGGCTCGGCGGTCCCGCGCCAGATCGACTTCAAAAAGTTCCGCGAGATCGCCGACAGTGTGGGCGCGGTCTTGCATGTGGACATGGCGCATTTCTCGGGCCTGGTGGCGGCGGGACACCACCCGAACCCGCTCGAGCACGCCCATGTGGCGACCTCGACGACCCACAAGACCCTGCGCGGGCCGCGGGGCGGCATCATCCTGACCAATGACGAGGCGCTGGCCAAGAAGTTCAACTCGGCGGTGTTCCCGGGGCTCCAGGGCGGGCCGCTGATGCACGTGATCGCGGCCAAGGCGGTGGCCTTTGGCGAAGCACTGCGACCGGAGTATCGCGCTTATATTGCGCAGGTGATCAAGAACGCCCAGGCCCTGTCGGACGAGCTGATCAAGGGCGGGCTGGATATCATCACGGGCGGCACCGACACGCATCTGTGCCTGGTTGATTTGCGGCCCAAGGGCGTGAAGGGCAACGCGGCCGAGCAGGCCCTGCTGCGCGCGCACATCACCTGCAATAAGAACGGTATTCCGTTTGATCCCGAGCCGCCGATGGTAACCTCGGGGCTGCGCTTGGGTTCGCCTGCGGGGACCACGCGCGGGTTCGGCGAAGACGAGTTCCGTGAGATCGCCCGGCTGATCTGCGAGGTGGTCGACGGATTGGCCGCCAATGGCGAAGAGGGAAATTCGTCGGTCGAAGCGGCGGTGAAGGCCAAGGTCTCGGCGCTCTGCGGGCGCTTCCCGATCTACGAGGCGCTCTGAGGCCAGCACGGACTGCCGCAGGCCCCGCCCACCCCATCAGGCGTCGCGCGGGGTGAGACCGGTCGCGGCCCTCCAGTTTGCAGGAGGCCGCGCCGCCCGATATGCCGTCTGACCGGCCTGGGGCAATTGACAGCGCTCTGGGTCGACGCGAGAACAAAGCGCTGGCGCTAGGGCCGGCGCTTTGGGATCAAGACATGGCCGAACGGCGCCATCGCGGCAGGTTGGCACGCGCGCTTGGGGCAGCGGTCTCGGTGCTTGATCCGCGGGCTTGGGCGCATCTGCTGCGCCTCGTGCACTATTACAACTACACGCATGTGGCACAGCGGCGGAAGCTGGCGACCGGCGGGCGCGTGTTCCTCGCGCCCAATGTCTCGCTGGCCAATGCCGAGCGCATCTCGATAGGCGAACAGGTCCAGATCGGCGCCCGCTGTACGCTGTGGGCCGGAGACAGCACCGGGCGGATCGATATCGGCGCCTATGCCACCTTTGGGCCTGAGTGTTTTCTGAGCGCCTCCGACTACGGCACCGCGGCGGGCACACGCATCGTCGAGCAGCCGAAGGTCGAGCGGGACATCCGGATCGGCGACGATGTCTGGCTGGGCGCGCGCGTGGTGGTCACGGCAGGGGTGAGCATCGGCGATGGCTGTGTCGTGGGGGCGGGCTCGGTTGTCACGCGCGATCTGCCGCCGGGCGCGATCGCCGTGGGCGTGCCGGCTCGGGTTCTGGGGAGCCGGGCGTGAGCGCCCAACTCGCTGTGATTATCCCGCACTATGACGATCTCGCACGGCTTGCCAGGTGTTTGGAGGCTTTGCTTCCAGAGGGCGTGCCCGCGGGCGTGGAGATCGTCGTCGTCGACAATGGCTCGCCGGGCGATGTGGGCGGCGTTGTTGCGCAGCATCTGGGCGTGCGTTTGGTGCAGGAGACGGCTCGCGGCGCCGCGCCGGCGCGCAACCGCGGCGTGGCGGCGACCACAGCGCCTCGGCTGGCCTTTCTCGATGCCGATTGCGTGCCCAAGCCTGGATGGCTTGGCGTCGCGCTCGGGCTTGGGCCGTTCGAGATCGTGGGCGGCGCGGTCTCGGTCTTCGACGAGACGCCAGCGCCGCGCTCGGGACCCGAGGCCTTTGAGACCGTCTTTGCCTTTGACCAAGCCCGCTACATCGCCGAGGACGGGTTCACCGTCACCGCCAACATGCTGACAACGAGAGAGATTTTCGCAGATGTCGGTGGCTTTCGCAGCGAGGTGTCCGAGGATCGGGACTGGTGCGAGCGGGCCCGGGCCATGGGATATGCGCTCCGCTATCATCCAGAGTTGACCGTGGCCCATCCGACGCGCGCCGACTGGCCGGCGATCCGGCGGAAATGGCTGCGGCTCACGCGCGAGACCTATGGGTTGCGCCGGGAGCAGGGGCCTCTCCGCTGGGCTCTGCGGGCGATCGCAGTGCTGGGCTCTCCGGCACGAGATCTGCCACGGATCTGGCTCTCCCCACGCCTCGACAATCGCGCCGAGCGGGTGCGTGCCAGCGTCACCCTGATCGCGCTGCGCAGCCTGCGTGCCTGGTGGATGCTGCGCCAGGCGGCCGGACTCCCGCCGCGCTGAGATCCAAATGTGTCTTGACCTCGGCGCTCCGCGGCGCAATCTGCCGGCCATGCTTCGACATTTGCTTGCCCTTGCTTGTGTGACCCCGATGTTCGTCGGCCCGGCTGTGGGCTACGACTATCGCACGCTGCATCTCATCGAAGATCGGCGCACCCACGCGATCGTCCGCGTCTCAGGCCTGCCGGGCGATGGCGATCCGCCCCAGCGCGGACGGGCCGATTGCAATGGGATCGACGCCCTGGCCCGGCGCGAGCGCAACATCGCCCTCGCCTTTGGCACAATGTTCCAACGCTCGGGCATTCATATCGACAAAATCCTGACCAGCCGGATTTGCCGTCAGATCCAGGCCGCACGCATGCTGGCGATCGGACCGGTAACCGAACTCGATGTGCTGGACCCGGCCGATCCGGCCGAGAGTGTGGACCGGGTCGACCGTCTGCTCTCCTATCTTGATGGGTTGCGCCCGGGAGAGACGGCGCTTTTGCTGGCCCACCAGGCGACCATCGAGGCGCTGACCGGAGAGCAACTCGGTCTTGGCGAGGGGCTGGTCTTCACCCTGCCCCCCTTTGGCGCGCCGCGGGTGCGGGGGCGCTTCGGCCTCCCGCCCCACTGACGCGTCCCGATCAGTTCAGCTTGGCATATCCGAGCGGCACGGAGAATTTGCGGCACCAGATCACGACGGTGTCGAAGCTTTCCGGGTCGATGCCGGCGGGCACTTTGTAGACCTGTTTGCCGGCGTTCTCGCGCAGCGGCTCGAAATCGGTGCCCTTGGCGAACTTGCCGTCGGTGCCAAAGGCCACGCGCGGATCGGGGGCGCCGTCGAACCAAAAGCTGTCTTCAAGGTGGATTTCCCAGCCGCCCTGGGCTTTGACGACGGTGACAGCGCCGCGGGTCTCGTGGTTGCTCTGTCCGGTGAACGTGCCCGAGCCAGCGCCGCCCGCCAAGGCGGGGGCGGACAATACGGTCGGGACAGCAATGGCAAGGGCAAAGGCGGCGGCGCGGAATGCGCGGACTGCGGGCATGGATCGGTCTCCTGATCTGAAGCTTGGCTCGAGCCGAGCCTCTGGCCAGGATAGGCTCAGGCCCGGCCGCTTCCCAGCGCCACTCTCGCGGAGGTGACGCAATGTGACGCCCGCGTGCTTCACGAAACTGTTCCTACATTTTGGGGGCGTGGCTTTGACCCTACACAACCGATCGGGTTGGCCCTATAATCTATGCAGTGTTTGGTTTCAGGAGGGCGAAATGCGCTGCCCGTTCTGCGGAAACGTTGATACCCAGGTCAAGGACAGCCGTCCGGCCGAGGATCACGTGTCGATCCGGCGGAGGCGGCTGTGCCCGGCCTGCGGCGGCCGGTTCACGACCTATGAGCGGGTGCAGTTGCGCGACCTGATCGTTGTCAAAAAGAACGGGCGCCGAGAGGAGTTCGACCGCGACAAGCTTGCGCGCTCGATCCGCATCGCCATGCAAAAGCGCCCCGTCGAGCCCGAGCGCATCGACCAGATGATCAATGGCATCGTCCGACGGCTCGAGAGCTTGGGCGATACCGACATCCCATCCGATACCATCGGCGAGATCGTCATGGAGAGCCTCGCCCGCATCGACACGGTCGGCTATGTCCGCTTTGCGAGCGTCTACAAGAACTTCCAGGAAGTGTCTGATTTCGAGGATTTCGTCTCCGAGTTGCGCCCGGCGGTGCCCGAACGCTCCGAAGGCTGATGGTGGAGACGACCGGCGCCAGTACGGCGGACGGACGCTGGATGCGGGCGGCGCTGTCATTGGCGCGGCGTGGCTTGGGGCGGGTGGCGCCCAATCCCTCGGTAGCGGCTTTGTTGGTGCGCGATGGGCGTGTGCTTGGGCGCGGGGTGACGGTCCCAAGCGGGCGGCCCCATGCCGAGGCCGTCGCGCTGGCGCGGGCCCGCGCGCTCGGCGGAGAGGCGGCGGCGCAAGGCGCGACCGCCTATGTGACGCTCGAGCCCTGTGCGCATCACGGCCGCACCCCGCCTTGCGCCGATGCGCTGATAGCCGCAGGCGTTGAGCGGCTGGTCTGTCCAATCACCGATCCCGATCCGCGGGTCTCGGGCCGTGGCTTTGCCCGGCTCGCCGGTGCGGGGGTCCGGGTCGATACAGGGCTGATGGCGCTCGAGGCGCGGCGGGTGAATGGGGGCTTTCTATCAAGGCATGAACGCGGCCGGCCTTGGGTGACGCTGAAGCTTGCGACGACGCTCGACGGGCGCATCGCCACGGCCACGGGCGAGAGCCGCTGGATCACAGGGCCCGAGGCGCGCCGGCGGGGTCACATGATGCGGGCCGAGGCCGATGCGGTCCTGATCGGCGCCGGCACCGCACGGGCGGATGACCCGATGCTGGATGTGCGCGATCTGGGCCTGGCAGGCGCTAGCCCGATCCGGGTCGTGGCCGACCCCCGCGCCAGCCTCTCGCCCCAATCGCGCCTGGCGCGGACCGCGCACCAGATCCCGGTCTGGCTGCTGCAAGCCGAAGGCGCTCACAGCCCCCAAGCCGCCGCACTCGCCGAGACCGAGGTGCGCCAACTGACCGTTGCGGGCGCCGAGGACGGGATTGACATTGCCGCAGGTCTTGCCGTGTTGGCGCGCTCCGGCATCACCCGGGTGCTTTGCGAAGGGGGTGGCCGGCTCGCGGCCTCCCTGCTGGCGGCCGATGTGGTGGACGAGCTGGCGCTGTTCTCGGCAGGCCACACAATCGGGGCCGACGGGCATGCGGCGATTGGCGCCTTGGGGCTCGACCGCCTGGCCGACGCGCCGGGCTTTCATTTGCAAAGCGTGACCCGGCTCGGCCCGGACGTGCTTTCCCTCTGGAGCGCCGAGAGCGCCGAGCGCTGGCTTGCGGGACCGGTGGTCGCGCGCTAGGTGAGCCCCGTGGCCGGCGCGGCCAGAGGCGGGAGGCAGGACATGTTCACAGGACTGGTGCAGGAAGTGGGTCGCGTGCGCGACGTCCAAGCCGTCTCTGCCTCGGGCGACCGCCGGCTCGAGATCACCTGTATACGACCGGCCGCCGAGATCCCGA
>JBCCZI010000104.1:0-16219 GCA_039187815.1 Pseudomonadota bacterium
AGCCCAAGCGTGATCGAGACCGGCATCTTCTCGAGCACCAGATCGATCACGCCCTTGGAGTGATAAAAGCTCTCGCCAAAATCGAAGGTCGCGTAGTTGGCGAGCATGATGGCAAAGCGCTCGAGCACCGGGATCGGCTCTTTCTCACAACCCTCGGCGTCGATATCGGGCGGGCCTTGGTGGCTGTCCGCGCAGACGATACGGGCAAAACCGAACTGCACCTCGAGCTCGGCGATGAAGGCGGGGTCGAGCCCTTGGGCCCCGCGATAGCCCGAGCTCTGGCCGATCTGCGCGCCGCCGCCGCCGTCCGAGCCGCCGGCAAAGCGCGCCGTCGCGCCGCCTTCGCTGCCCGTCGCGGCCGCCTCGACCTCCGAGATCACCTGCTGCACCGGCCCGCCCGGGGCGAATTGGATCAGCACAAAGTTCAGCGCCATGATGCCGAACAGGGTGGGCAGGATCAGGATCAGCCGGCGGAGGATATAGGCGCCCATAGGCGTGCGGCCCCGCTCAGCGCGCGAACTTGGCGTCGAAGCGGGCGAGCTTGTTCTGATCGGCCCACCACAGATCGATGACGCCGCGGTGATAGGCGGGCTTCATCTCGATCGGAGGCCGGCCATAGATGTCCCAAAAGGCCAGGTGGTGCGAGGCCTTGGTCCACTGGGGGATCCAGATGTGCATGGCACGCAGCACCCGGTCGAGCGCCTTGACCGCGGTGGTCAGGCTCTCGCGATCCGGGGCGGCCTCGATCTGCGCAAGCAGCGCATCCACCGCCGGGCTCGACACACCGGCCAGGTTCTCGGAGCCCGGCGAGGCGGCGCTGGCCGAGTGGAAATAGTCGCGCAGCTCGACCCCTGGGGTCAGCGACATCGCCTTGCGATCGACGATGATGTCGAAGTCGTATTCCTCTTGGCGCCGCTCGTATTGCGCCGCATCGACCCGGCGCATGGTGGCGTCGACCCCGACCCGCTTCAGCAGCTGCACATAGGGCCCTGTGATGCGGTCGAAGGAGGGGGAGCGGGACAGGAACTCGACCGACAAGGTCTCGCCGGCCGCGTTCTGACGGATGTCGCCGATGACACTCCAGCCGGCCTCGTCCAGCAGCTTGGCCGCCCGGCGGAGATTGCGCCGGTTGCGCCCAGAGCCATCGGTTGCCGGCGGGACATAGGCGGCATCGTCGAGCACGCCGCCCGGCAGGCGATCGGCCAGCGGCTCGAGCAATGCAAGCTCGGCCGGGCCGGGCTGGTCCGCGGCCTCCATCGGCCCGCCCTCAAAGAAGCTGTTGGTGCGCTGATAGAGATCATAGAACAGCGATTTGTTCGACCATTCGAAGTCGAAGCAGATCGCCAGGGCCTCGCGCACCCGGGGATCGGCAAACTTCTCGCGCCGCAGGTTGAACCAATAACCTTGGGTGCCCGAGGGCAGGTTGTCCGGGATCACATCGCGCAGGATGTCGCCGCGCGTGACGGCGGGGAAGTCGTAGCCCGTCGCCCAAAGCTTGGACCAGTACTCTTCGTTGAAGGTGTAGGTGCCCGCCTTGAAGGCCTCGAAGGCCGCCGAGCGGTCGCGGAAATACTCGATCCGGATGCGGTCGAAATTGTGGCGCCCCCGGTTCACCGGCAGATCGGCGGCCCAATAGTCAGGGCGGCGGCGATAGACGACCGTGCGGCCGGGCTCGAGGCTCTCCATCTCGACCTCGTAGGGGCCGGAGGTCATCAGCGGCTCGAGCGTCGCCTCCGAGAAATCGCGGCTGTCGAACCAGGCCTTGGCAAAGATCGGCAGGCCCGCCACGGCCATGGGCAAATCGCGCCGGGCGACATCGTCGCGAAAGGTGAAGCGGATGCGGTGGGGGGCCTCGACGGTGGCGCCCTCGACCCCTTGGAGGATCAGACGGTAGCGTGGGTGGCCCTTCTCTCGCAGCACGTCGAAGGAGAACTTCACATCCTCGGCGGTCAGGGCCGAGCCGTCGTGGAAACGCGCCTCGGGCCGAAGCTCGAACAGAGCATAGCTGCGCTCGGCATCGTACTCGATCGAATTGGCGACCAAGCCATAGAGCGCATCGGCTTCGTCCGAGGACGGGGTCATCAAGGTATCGGTCGTGACCGACATGCCGACCACGGGATTGCCCTTGAGCACATAGGCGTTGAGGGTGTCGAAGCTGATGCCACCAAAGCCGGTCGAGAACGTCCCGCCTTTGGGCGCATCGGCCATCGCATAGTCGAACTGGGAGAAATCGGGCGGGTATCGGAGATCACCGAACGCGGAGACGCCGTGGGAGATGATGGGGTCCGCGGTCTCGGCGCGGGCGCCAGTCCAGGGCAAGGCGGCCAAAATTCCGGCACTCAGCCCCGCTTTCCCAAGGTCACGCCGTGTCCAATCCATGCGGTTCTCCTTTGGCCCAAAGGGGCAGGCCCGGATGGGCCGTCCCTTGAAGGGGTAGGGTGAAGGTGGGGGGCTTTCAAGCCGCGCCGCGCCAAGGCCACAAAAAAGGCCGCCCCCGGGGCGACCTTCTCGCAGAAACGTGTGCGGCGGCCTGGCGGGCCAGGCTCACTCGGTCGTGACGGCCTCGGCCGCATCGGGCGCATCGGCCGCATCATCGGTGCCGGCGGCCGCAAAATCGACCGTGGCCGGTGCCATCGCGCCGTCATCGCCATCGGCGCTCTCGGCGCTTTCGATCAGATCGATGGGCGCATCGCCCGCCTCGTTGAGATAGGCGATCAGAGCCATGCGGTCCGCGGCGTCCTTGATGCCGCCAAAGCCCATGATCGTACCCGGTGCCCACGCCGCCGGGGCCTCGAGAAACCCGTCCAGCGCCCCGACATCCCATTCGCCGCCATGGCTCGACAGGGCACCGGAGTAGCCATAGCCCCCGACGCTGCCGATCGCGCGGCCGACCACGTTCCACAAATGCGGGCCGACGCCGTTCGAGCCGTCCTCGACCTTGTGGCAAGACTTGCACTTGTTGAAGACCTTCTCGCCCCGACCGATATCCGCACTGGCGGCAAGCTCGGCCAGGCTGACCTCGACGACGTCTTCCGCCACCTCTTCCTCACCGGTGTCGAGTGCAAAGGCGAGCGTCTCCTCGCCATGGTGGTCACCGTGTCCGGTGTGGAAGATCTGCCCCGAGAAGAACCCAAGCAGCAAAAACAGCAGAAGTGACCCGATCGCGGCTCCGGCAATCTTGTTGAGCTCGTCCATCGACATGTAGGGCGTCTCCCTCGAGGTGGCGGCGGCTGTGTCCTCGAAGGGGATTTAGCGCTTTCGCCCCCAAGGGCACAAGCTATACAAGCGCGACCAAACGCCGTCACCGAGGAGGAGATCATGCTGGACAGCGGCCGCACGGGGAAGATTGCCTTCCAGGGCGAGCTCGGCGCGTTCTCGCACCAGGCGTGCCGCGAGGTGTTTCCGGCCATGGAGCCCCTGCCCTGCGCGACCTTCGAGGCGGCGCTGGAGGCGGTGCGCGGACGGAGCGCGGATTTGGCCATGATGCCGATCGAAAATTCCTTGCACGGGCGTGTCGCGGATTTGCATCATCTGCTGCCGACCTCGTCGCTCTATGCGATCGGCGAGCATTTCGTACCCGTGCGCCTGCAATTGCTGGGTGTGCCGGGGGCGGCGCTCTCGGAGATTGAAGAGGCGCAGAGCCATGCAGTGGCGCTCGGCCAATGCCGCAACTTCCTCCAGGCGAACACGATCCGGCCTTTTGTGGGCGGCGATACCGCCGGCTCGGCGCGTCAGATCTCCGAGGCCGGAGAGCGCGGGCGCGCGGCCATCGCCTCGAGCCTGGCCGGTGAGATCTATGGCCTGACCAACCTCGCGGCGGATATCGAGGACCAGGCCCACAACACCACCCGCTTTGTCGTGCTGTCGCGCCAAAAAATCGAGGCCGACCCGACCGATGGCGATACCATCACCAGCTTTGTCTTTCAGGTCCGCAACGTACCGGCCGCACTTTACAAAGCCATGGGCGGGTTTGCCACCAACGGGATCAACATGGTCAAGCTCGAGAGCTTCATGAAGGATGGCAGCTTCACCGCCACCGAGTTCTATGCCGAGATCGAGGGCCACCCGGCCCATGCCAATGTGGCGCTGGCGCTCGAAGAACTGGGGTTTTTCTCGCGCCAGCTGACGATTTTGGGCGTGTTCCCGGCGCATCCCTACCGGCGCACCTCGGCGCCGGCGGAATAGCGCGGCTCAGGAGCTGGCGATCAGCTCGGCCTGGCGCACGATCACTTCCGCCTGGCGGATCGAGGCGAGATCGATCAGCTTGCCGTCCAGGGTGACGGCGCCCGCGCCTTGGGTCTCGGCCTCGGCCATCGCCGCGAGGATGCGCTTGGCCTGGGTCACCTTGGCCTCGGAGGGCGTAAAGACCTCGTTCGCCAGCGCCACCTGCTTGGGGTGGATCGCCCATTTGCCGACCATCCCCAGGGTTGCCGAGCGCCGGGCCTGGGCCAGGAACCCAGCCTCGTCTGAGAAGTCGCCAAAGGGCCCGTCGACCGGCAGCACCCCGTGCGTGCGGCAGGCCGAGACGATGGCGACCGTCGGCATATGCCAGGGATCGGGCCAGTGGATGGCCCGGGGGGCGTCATCGGCGCGGCTGTCCTCGATCATGTAGTAATCCGCCTGGGTGCCGCCGATCCCGGTGGTGGCCATGCCCATTGAGGCGGCGTAATCCGCGGCCCCGAGGCTCATGGCCTGGAGCCGCGGGGTGGCAGCCGCGATCTCCTCCACATGGGCGAGCCCCGCCGCGGTCTCGATGATCACCTCGAATCCGATGCGTTTCTTGCGCCCCTTGGCGAGCTCGATCGCGCTCACCAGCGCATCGACTGCATAGAGATCCTTGGCGTTGCCGACCTTGGGGATCATGATCAGATCGAGCCGCTCCGAGGCTTGCTCGAGCAGATCCACCACATCGCGGTACCACTCCCCGGTGTCGAGCCCGTTGATGCGAACCGACAGCGTCTTGGTGCCCCAATCCACATCGCCGATCGCCTGAACGATGTTCTTGCGCGCCTCGGCCTTGTCCGGCGGGGCCACGGCGTCCTCCAGATCCAGGTTGATCACATCCGCCGCGCTCGCCGCCATCTTCTCGAAGATCTGCGGGCGCGAGCCGGGCCCGAACAGCTGGCAGCGATTGGGCCGCGCGACCGGAGCGGGCTGGACGGTGAAGCTCATGGGGACTCTCCTCGGACGGTATTGCTGCAGTGCAGCGCAAGATTGTTGCGCGGCACCCTAGGCGCGGCGATCGGTTCGGTCAACGGGCCGGCGGAGGGCGGCGTACGGTCCGGCGCGCATCGGGTCGCGTTCCCCTTGACCCCGCCGCGCCCCCTCCGTAGATGCCTGCCCATGCTGCGCCCCATCCTCATCCACCCGGATCCGCGTCTGAAGAAGGTCTGCGATCCTCTGTCCGAGATCGACGACGCCATGCGCGCGCTGATCGAGGATATGTTCGAGACCATGTACAACGCGCCCGGCATCGGCCTGGCCGCCCCGCAGCTCGGCATCAACACGCGCTTGGTGGTGATGGATTGCGGTTCCAAGGAGGACGGCGAGGACCCCGACCCCGTCTGCCTGATCAACCCGCGGATCCTGGCGAGCTCGGACGAGCAGCTCACCTGGAACGAGGGCTGTCTCTCGCTGCCCGATATGTATGCCGACGTGACCCGCCCGGCCGAGGTCGAGGTGCAGTTCACCACACCCGAGGGAGGCGAGGAGACCCGCGTCTTTGCCGGCGTGCGCGCGATCTGTGCGCAGCACGAGATCGACCATTTGAACGGCAAGCTCTTCATCGACTATCTCGGACCCATGCGCCGCCAGCTGATCACTCAGAAGATGAAGAAGCTGAAGCGCGAGCGCGCGCGCTCGGGCTGATGGCAGGGGCCGAGCACCGAGCCTATGTGCGTTGGCCCGATGCGCGGCTGCGGGCGGCCGCCCTACCTGTTGACGCGGTGGACGATGCGGCCCGCGCGCTGTGGGACGAGATGCTGCGGGCAATGTATGCGATGCCGGGCATCGGGCTCGCCGCCCCGCAGCTCGGCGTCGGGCTGCGCCTGGCGGTGCTCGATGCGTCCCCGACCGCCGACAGCCCGGTCAGGCTCGCCAATCCGGTGCTGCTCGAGATCTCTGAGGAGACCCGGGTTCAGGCCGAGGGCAGCCCCAACCTGCCCGGCGTCTGGGCCGAGATCCGGCGCCCCGCCGAGGTCCGCGTGCGCTTCCTCTCCGAGACCGGCGAGCCCTCCGAGCGCAGCTTCGAAGGCCCCTGGGCCCAGAGCGTGCAGCACCAGATCGACCATCTCGAAGGGCGCATGTTCTTTGACCGGCTCGGCCCGGTCAAACGCCAGCGGCTGCTCGAGAAGGCGCGCAAGCTGCAGCGCCGCAGCGCGCGGGAAGCGCGGGGATGAGGCTCGCCTTTCTCGGCACTCCGGACTTCGCGGTGCCCACGCTGCGGGCGCTGGCCGAGGCGGGCCACGACATCCTGCGGGTCTATGCGCAGCCCCCCGCGCGGGCCGGGCGGGGCAAGGCGCTGCGCCCCTCGGCGGTCGAAGCGGCGGCGCGTGCGCTGGGCCTTGACGTCGAGACGCCCGAGCGGTTTGCCGATGCCGAGCCGGGTTTCGCCGATCTGGGACTCGATGTGGCCGTGGTGGTCGCTTATGGGCAGATCCTGCGGCCTGCGGCCCTCGGCGTGCCGCGCTTTGGCTGCCTGAACCTCCACGCCTCGCTGTTGCCGCGCTGGCGGGGGGCTGCGCCGATCCAGCGGGCGGTCATGGCGGGCGATGCCGAGACCGGGGCTTGTGTGATGCAGATGGAGGCGGGCCTCGACACCGGGCCCGTGCTGGCGCGGGTCAAGACGCCCATCGGGCCGACCGACACCGCCGGTACGCTTCACGACCGGCTGGCCGAGGACGGGGCGGCGCTGATGCGCGAGACGCTGCCGAGGCTCGGCACCGATGCGGCTCTGCCCGTCCCGCAGCCGGCCGAGGGCGTGACCTATGCCGCCAAGATCGCCAAGAGCGAGGCGCGCATCGACTGGACGCTGCCGGCCGAGCCGCTGGCGGCGCATATTCGGGGGCTCTCGCCCTTTCCGGGCGCTTGGTGCGAGATCGACGGTCAGCGGGTCAAGGTGCTGATGGCAGCAGCCGAGCCCGCCCGCCCGGGCCCGCCTGGGACGGCATTGGATGACCAGCTGCTGATCGCCTGCGGTGCCGGGGTCGGTGCTGGGGCCGTGCGCCTCACCTCGCTGCAGCGGGCCGGGCGCGGGGTGGTGCCGGCCGATGCGTTCTTGCGCGGCCATCCGGTGGCTGCGGGGGCCAGGCTCGGCTGATCAGCCGGGCGGCTCGGACACGGCGTCGCGCAGCGCCTTGACCTCGGCCCGCGCCAGCGCATCGGCGCGCTCGTTCTGCGGATGGCCGTCATGGCCTTTGACCCAGTCCCAGCGCACCTGGTGGCGCTCTTGCGCCTGGTCCAGCCGCTGCCACAGGTCTGCGTTCTTTACGGGCTTCTTGGCCGAGGTCTTCCAGCCATTGCGCTTCCAGCCATGGATCCAGCCGGTGATGCCGTCACGCAGATAGCTCGAATCGGTGATCACCGTGATCTCGCTCGGCCGATCCAGGATCTCGAGCGCCGCGATGGCGGCCATCAGCTCCATGCGGTTGTTGGTGGTGTGGGCCTCATGGCCCGAAAGCTCGCGCTCCTTGAGAAGATCCTCGCCGTCCCGCGCCTCGAGCACCACGCCCCAGCCGCCAGGACCCGGATTGCCCGAACAGGCGCCGTCGGTGTAGGCGTGCAGCGTGACCATCGGCTCAGCGCCCGTCTGCGCTCATGACCGCGGGCCCAGGATCGCATAGGCGTGGAGGCAGGGCTCAGCCGCCCCCGCCATCCCCATCGCCTGATCGCCGAGGATCTCGGGCGGCTCGAAGCCCGCGGCGGCCAAGGCCGCGGCCAGGTCGCCGCGTCCAAAATAGGTGTAGTGCCGGCCGAGCCGGTCCCGCGCCTCGCCCGTTCCCTCCTTCAGCCCGAGATAGAGCAGCCCGCCCGGGCGCAGCGCCCGCGCCGCCTGGGCCAGATGCCCGGCAAACCGGGCGCGCGGAACATGCAGCAGCGCAAAGGAAGACCAGAGCCCGTCAAAGGCCGCCTCGGCATCCAGCGCCCCGAAGGGCTCGACGCGGACCTCGAGCCCGAACCGGGTCCGGCCCACGGCGGCGAGGTCCTCAGACCCATCGGTCGCCTCAACTGCGAAACCCTGGTCCCGCAGCCAGGCCGCGGCCCAGCCATGACCCGCGCCCCAGTCGAGCACCCGTGCCCCCTGCGGCAGGCGTTCGGCAAAGCGTTCGAGCCAGATGCGCCCGAAATCGCCCGTCACCAGGTCGGCATAGGCCTCCGCCTCGGCGGCATAGAAGGCCAGCGTCTGGTCGTCCATCAGGCGGGCTCGCGCAGCACGCGGGGCACCTTGAACGAGACGTTTTCCTCGGCCGCGATCACTCGCTCGATGGTGACGTCATAGCGCTTGCGGAAGGCGTTGATCACGCCGTCGACCAGCACCTCGGGCGCCGAGGCACCGGCGGTCACGCCGACCGAGCGCACGCCTTCGATGGCCCGCCAGTCGATCTCGGTGGCGTTCTGGACCAGCATCGCATACGGACAGCCCGCCGCAGAGCCCACCTCGACCAGCCGGCGCGAGTTCGAGGAGTTGGGCGCGCCCACCACCAGCAGGGCCTCGATCGAGGGCGCCATACGCTTCACCGCTTCCTGGCGGTTGGTCGTGGCATAGCAGATGTCTTCCTTGGTCGGCCCGATGATCTGGGGAAAGCGCGCTTGCAACGCCGCCACCACGGCGGCGGTGTCGTCCACCGACAGCGTCGTCTGGGTGATGTAGGCCAGCGTCTCGGTATCGCGCGGCGCAAGGGCGGCCACATCGTCGACCGTCTCGACCAGCAGAACCTCGCCATCCGGCAGCTGGCCCATGGTGCCGATGGTCTCCGGATGACCCTCATGGCCGATCATCACGATCTGGCGGCCATGGCGGGCATGGCGCTCGGCCTCGATATGCACCTTCGAGACCAGCGGGCAGGTGGCGTCGACGAACAGCATCTCACGCCTGCGCGCCTCATTTGGCACGGATTTCGGCACGCCATGGGCCGAGAAGATCACCGGGCGGTCGGTGGGGCATTCATCGAGCTCTTCGACAAAGACCGCACCCTTGTCGCGCAGCTCCTCGACCACATAGCGGTTGTGCACGATTTCGTGGCGCACATAGACCGGCGCGCCCCATTTCTCAAGCGCGCGCTCGACGATCTCGATGGCGCGCACCACACCGGCGCAAAAGCCGCGCGGATCGGCGAGATACAGGGTGAGCGGTGGGAGCGTCTCGTCAGTGGCCATCCTGTCCTCCCGTCGGGGCTGCTGCGTGCCGGGTGCAGACTTAACATGGCGCCCCGCCCGCGAAAAGGCGAGGGCTGCCGTGTCCATGCCGCGGCGGGCGTGCGGGTCAGCCGGCGCTTTGGCCGAATTGCAGCGCGGCCAGACGGGCGTAGAGGCCATTTGCGCGGCTGAGGCTGGCATGGCTGCCGGCCTCGACCACGCGGCCCTGATCGAGCACCAGCAGCTGGTCGGCCTGGCGCACGGTGGCCAGGCGATGGGCGATGACGAGGACGGTGCGCCCCTTGGCCAGGCGCTCGAGCGCGACCTGCACCGCCGCCTCGGTCTCGGCATCGAGCGCAGCCGTCGCCTCGTCGAGCAACAGGATCGGCGCATCGCGCAACACGGCGCGCGCGATGGCGATG
Source organism: Pseudomonadota bacterium (assembly GCA_039187815.1). Lineage (GTDB taxonomy): Bacteria > Pseudomonadota > Alphaproteobacteria > Rhodobacterales > Rhodobacteraceae > Thermohalobaculum. Next base: position 9,777 of record JBCCZI010000104.1, read on the forward strand.
CGTTGGCGCTGACCGCCTGAGAGGCGCCCGCCGCCCTCACCCAGCGGCGTGTCATAGCCCGCGGGCAGGCCCTTGATAAAACCGTGGGCCTCGGCGGCGCGGGCGGCCTCTCTCACCGCGGCGGGCGAGGCGCCGGGCCGACCCATGGCGATGTTCTCGGCCACCGTCGCATCGAACAGGAAGGTCTCCTGGCTCACCATGGCGAGGCTGGCGCGCAGGCTGGCGAGCGAGACGCTGCGGATGTCCTGCCCGTCGATCAGGATGCGGCCTTGGTCAGGGTCGTGGAACCGCTCGATCAGCGCGAGGGCTGTGGACTTGCCCCCGCCCGAGGGGCCGACCAGCGCCGTGGTGCGCCCGCCCTCGGCCCTAAAGGAGAGACCCGCCACCGCCGTCCGCTCGGCCTGCGGGTGGGTGAAGGCCACCGCCTCGAAGGTGACAGCGCCGGCGCGCACCACCAGATCGGGCGCGCCCTCAGCCTCGCGCACCGGGCTCTTGGTATCGAGCAGATCATAGAGGAACCGCACCCCGGCCAGGTGCTGACGCAGGGCGACGTTCAGCTGGGCCAGCCGGCGCGCGGGGTCGCCGGCCATCATCAGCGCGGTGAGGAAGGAGAAGAAGACGCCGATTTCCATCCCCTGGTGCACGACCCGCCAGCCGCCATAGAGGATGACGCCGGCCGCAGCGATGCCAGCGGTGGTCTCCATCAGCGGGTTCACCAGACCTTTGAGCAGGGCGATGCGATCGGCCTGTTTGCGGGTGCCGCGTATGGCAGTGCCCATGCGCTCGGCCATCCGGTCCTCGAGCCCGAAGGCCTGGACGACCCGCGCGCCCGCCGCGGTCTCGGCCATGGCCTGCACGATGCGGGCATAGAGCTGGACCTCGCGCCGCGCCACCTTGCGCACCCGCGAGACCAGCGCCGCGGTCCCGCCCAGGATCGCAGGCAGCCCGATCAGCGCCACCAGCGTCAGGCGCCAGTCCTGCCACAGCATCACACCGAGCAGCACGAGCAGGCTCATCAGATCGACGCCCAGCCGGGTTGCTAGCAGCTGCAGCGCCTGGCGGGCCGCCAACGCGTTGTGGGTCATGCGGGTGGCGAGATCGCCGGTGCTCTCCTCGCGCCCCTCAAAGGCCAGCCCCTCGGCCAGCATATGGGCATAGAGACGCGCCTGAAGCCCCGCGACGATCCGGTTGCCAATGCGCCCCAGGATGACCGCCTGGCCGAACATCGCCACGCCGCGGGTGAAGAAGATCAGCGCGACGGCGCCCGCGACCAGCGGCAAGACCTCGGCCCGTTGCGAGAAGAAGACCTCGTCGGTAACGGTCTCGACCGTCAGCGCGATGGCGCCGCCCATGGCCGCGACCACGGCCATCAGGGCGAGTGCAGCGGCATAGGCCCGGCGATGCTCCCAGGCGGTGTCGGCCACCAGGCGCCACAACAGGCCCGAGCGGGCCGGGTCCACCGCGCGATCGATCAGGGCGCCGAGGCGGGACGGCATGGGCGGGCTCCGACATCAGATGCGTTCCGCCCTTCTCGCGCATCCCCTTGGCCGGCGCCAGCCCGTGCGGGCCATGACCTGTGGGGTGGACGCTAAGCGGCCGAGCCGTTGCCAGGCAGGATGATCACCTTGGTCTCGCCCATCGAACGGTGATACTCGGCCTCGTCGGCGCGCCGCTCATCCATCTGCTCCTCATGTTTGGGTAGGGTCACGGTCTCAAGCACGCCAATCAGCCGCTCGCGCGCGGGGGGGAGCGTGTCGCGGCCGAGGGCGGGCATCGCCTGGGTCTCGAAGAAATGCCCCGTGAGGCGTAGCGCCTCGCGCACGGCGCCCATAGTCGGCATGCCCTTGCCGACCAGAAAGCCCGGCAGCGGCAGCAGACGGTCGGCCCAGGCGGCACCGGAGCTGCGCGACACCGCCCGCCCCGTCCGCGGGCTGACATAGATCAGATCGGAGCGCACGCCCGAGGCCGCGCAGCGCGTGAGGTCGAGCCCGAAGCCGAGACCCGCCAGCAAGGCCAGTTCCCACCGCGCATAGGCGGCCGGCCAGAATGGGTCTTCGCCGGCCAGCTTGTCGGCCATGGCGACGGTTGCTCCATAGAGCTCGGCATCGGGCTCCCGCTCGGGCACGCTGGCCAGCACCAGGGCTGCGAGCGCGTTCAGGCACGAGAGCCGCGCGCGGTCCGCCATGATCGGCGCCGCACGCGAGCGAATCGGTTCGACTTTGTAGGTGCCGAGCTGGTCCTCGAGCCGCGCATGCCATTGGAGCGCAAGCTGCGAGCCGGGCTGCAGGATCGCGCCCAGCTTCACGCCGCCGCCGCCGCGGACCAGGCCCGCATGGCGACCGTGCTCGGCTGTCAGCGCCTCGATCACGGCGCCGTTCTCGCCGTGGCGTCGAACACTCAGCAGCAGGCCCTCGTCTCGCCAGTCCATGTCTCACTCCATCAAGCCCATTTGGTCGAGCAGGTGCCGGCCCCGGGGGTCTTCGACCTCGACGACCCACAGATCGGGATCGTAGCCGCGTTGGCGACGAATCGCCTCGTCGATTTCTCCCTCTGGCTGGTCCGCCAGCTGGGCCTCCCAGGCACGCTGCCCTTGGGAGTCGTAAATCCGCGTAAACAGAGTCGCCTTTCCATCAAGTGTGGCGAGTTTCACCGCGACGGCGCCGGCCATCTCGTCGCCCTTGTGGACGAGATGCGCGGGGATCCCCTCGGCCCCGAGACGCGCGAGATAGGCGCCGACCCAGACATGGCTGGCCAGCCGGGCCATCTCAGCCGGCCGATCTTTCGCGGTGGGCATGCCGGCCGCGGTCATCCATCCGAGTAGTCGAGCCCCATCTCGCGGTAGCGCTCGGGCTCGTCGAGCCAGTTCGGCCGCACCTTGATGTGGAGGAAGAGATGCGCGGGGCGCCCCAGCAGCTCGCTGATATCGGCGCGCGCCTCGGCGCCGACGGCCTTGATCGTCTCGCCGCGGGCGCCGAGCGCGATGCCCTTGTGCCCGTCGCGGGCCACATAGATCACCTGCTCGATGCGGGCCGAGCCGTCCTTGCGCTCCTCCCAAGCCTCGGTCTCGACCGTCAGCTGATAGGGGATCTCCTGGTGGAGCCGCAGCATCAGCTTTTCGCGCGTGATCTCGGCGGCGAGCTGGCGCATGGGCAGATCGGCCACCTGATCTTCGGGATAGTGCCAGGGGCCCTCGGGCATGCGCTCGGCCAGCCAGTCCGCGAGGTCCTGGGTCCCGTCGCCGCCGGTCGCCGAGATGAGGAAAGTCGCCGCGAAGGGAAAGGCCTGGTTCAGTGCGGCCGAGAGCGGCAGCAGGGCATCGCGCTTGACCCGGTCGATCTTGTTGATCGCCAGCGCCACGGTGCGGCCCTCGGGGAGTTGCTCGCGCAGGCTGTCAAGGATCTCGCGCACGCCGTCCGTCAGGCCGCGATGGGCCTCGATCAACAGCACTGTCGCATCGGCATCGCCCGCCCCCGCCCAGGCGGCTGCGACCATCGCCCGATCGAGCCGGCGGCGCGGCCGGAAGAGCCCGGGCGTGTCGACAAAGACGATCTGCGCCGCACCCAGCAGCGCCACGCCGCGGATGCGTCCCCGCGTGGTCTGCACCTTGTGGGTGACGATCGAGACCTTGGTGCCGACCAACTGGTTCAGCAGGCTGGACTTGCCAGCATTGGGCTCGCCGATCAGGGCGACAAAGCCGCAGCGGGTGGGACCGTCGGTCATGGCGCCTCCAGAATGGCGGCGAGCAGGGCGGCCGCGGCCTCCTGCTCGGCTTTCTTCTTCGAAGCGGCGTGGCCGCGCGCCGCCGCCCCGGTCTCGAGGATCGCCTCGACGGTGAACTCGGGCGCATGGTCCGGGCCATCACGCGACAGCAGGCGATAGTCTGGCGGCGACAGAGCCCGGGCCTGCGCCCATTCCTGGAGCCTGGTCTTGGCATCCATCGGTGCCGTTGGCTGCCTTGCCAGCCGCTCGGACCAATGCCGCATGACCATGACGCGGGCGGCCTCCAGACCGGCATCGAGATAGACCGCGGCGATCACGGCCTCGAGCGCATCGGCCAGGATCGCCGTCTTGCGCCGCCCGCCCGAGGTCGCCTCGGAGCGCCCGAGGCGCAGATGGCCGCCGAGCCCGATCTGCTCGGCGATCTCGGCCAGGGTCTCGCGGCGCACCAAGGCGTTGTAGCGGGGCGCAAGACCGCCCTCGCTCTCGTCGGGATGGCGCTCGACCAGAGTCTCGGCGATCACGAGCCCCAGCACCCGGTCCCCTAGGAACTCCATGCGCTGGTTGTCCGGGCGCGCGGCACTGGCCGCCGAGCCGTGGGTCAAGGCCTGCTCGAGCAGGGCGGGGTCCTGGAACGCATGGCCTAGATGGCTGGCCAGAGCCTCGAGATCGGCAGGCATGCGCCGGCTGCCCATCCTCACTCGATCGATTTCACGATGCGGCTGAAGCGCCAGTTCCAGATCTGCCAGAACGGGCCCTCGGCCGAGATCGCGACGATGTCCGCGCGGCCGATGAGGTTCTTAAAGGGCACAAAGCCCACTTGGCTCTGGAACCGGCTGTCGACGGAGTTGTCTCGGTTGTCGCCCATGAAGAAGAAATGCTCCTCGGGCACGGTGAATTCGGGGGTGTTGTCGGCACCGCCCGACAGGAAGCCCGAGCCAACGCCGCCGATCTCGCCCTCGATGTTCAACACGTGATGGCTGCGCCCACCGGGCAGGATCTCCTCATACTGCTCTTTGATGCAGTCGCCACGGGGCGAGACCGGGCCGTTGATGCAGCGCGGCCAGCGCGGCGGACTGCCGAGCGCGAGGCTCGGTTCGACGAAGTCTTCGATCCGCCGGGTCGGCAACGCCTCTCCGTTGATGTGGAGAATGCCGCCCTTCACCTGGACCAAATCGCCGGGCATGCCGACAATGCGCTTGACATAATCGACGCAGTCCTGGGTGCCGGGCCCGGAGCGCAGGCCCGTCAAGCGCATCGCAAAGTCGATCGTCTGGGTGATCGCGCCCTCCGAACAGTCATCGAAGCGAGGATGCTTGAACACCACCACATCGCCGCGCTCGGGGTCGCTGGCGAACAGCCGACCATCGCCGAACAGCCAGTCGAGCTGCGGCGAGAAGGGCAGCGAATAGCGCGAATAGCCATAGGAGAACTTGGACACGAAGAGATAGTCGCCGATCAGGAGCTCGGGCTTCATCGAGCCCGAGGGGATCGAGAACGGCTGGAACAGGATTGTGCGGAATGCGCCCGCAATCAGCAGAGCCCAGAAGATGGTCTTGATCGTATCAAAGAAGCCATCGGACTTCCGGGCAGCGGTTTTGGCCATGCGACGTCGGTCCTCGGCTGAGCAGCGCGCGTGCGGGGGTAAGTGACCGCCCGATCCCCGGCTGTCAAGGCGGGGCGCCACACAAGGGGGCTCAGCGCTCCTCGGATCCCGTGGGGCGCGGGACCGCCTCGAGGATCACAAAGGCCTGGGCGTAAGGATGGTCGTCGGTCATGGTCAGGTGGATCCGCGCCTCGTGCCCGACCGGCAGCAGACGCGAGAGGCGATAGGCGGCCCCGCCGGTCAGGCGCAGCGTCGGCTGGCCCGAGGGCAGGTTCACCACCCCCATCTCGCGCCAGGCGACGCCCATCCGCAGGCCTGTGCCGAGCGCTTTGGAACAGGCCTCCTTGGCCGCCCAGCGTTTGGCATAAGAGGCCGCCCGGTGCCGCCGGCGATCGGATTTCTCGCGCTCGATCTCGGTGAACACGCGGTTGGTGAAGCGCGTGCCGAACCGCTCGAGGGTCTGCTCGATGCGCCGGATATCCGCGAGATCCGAGCCGATGCCGATGATCATATGGGCGCTCCGAGTGGCGGGTGTGGCGGGGTGTGGCGGGTGGGCAGCACGCGTCAGGCGCAGCCTGTCACGCAGGACGGGCCGTCGCAAGCGCCAGAGCCGCGCCGCCGAAGAGCAGACCGAAGGCGCCCTCGATCCAGCGCCGCAGCCGCAAATAGCGCTCCATGGCCGCCGCCGCGGAGAACAGCAGCGCATAGCCAAAGAAGACGGTGGCCGAGGCGGTGATCAGCAGCGCCCATATCGAGGCCAGCTCAACCGGGCCGGAGCCGGGCGGCACCGCGACCGCATAGACCGCGCCCCAAGAGACCACGGCCTTTGGGTTGGTCAGGTGGAGGAGCGCGCCGCCGAGAAAGGTCCTGAGCTCGCCGCCCTGCACGGGGCGCGCCGGTGGCGGCGCCCCGGCCCTCAGCGCCGAGCGGAGCGATCGAATAGCCAGCCATAGGATATAGGCGACGCCCGCATAGCGCAGCAGCTGAGGACCTCTATCAACTCGGTTTGCGCCGTGGCTTTGAACGTCAGACGTCGGTTCCCCGGTGATTGGGGCGCGGCGGAATGCTGGCGGTGATGGTCTTCGGGGTCGTTCTCGGTGTCAGGCCATCTCGGCCTTTC
>JBCCZI010000105.1:0-16083 GCA_039187815.1 Pseudomonadota bacterium
CCGGAGAATAGGAGCCTCTGATGTCTCAATCCCCCCTTGTCTTGCTCGTGACCGGCGCCAGCCAGGGCATCGGGCGGGCCACGGCCCAGGCCGCCGCGGCGCGCGGGCACACCGTTGTTCTTGCAGCGCGGTCGGCCGAAAAATTGGCCGCGGTCGCCGAGGAGACGGGTGGCCTGCCCATTGCAACCGATGTGGCGGATCCGGCATCGGTGGCGGCGCTGTTCGAGCAGATCGCCGCCGGCCCCGGCCGCCTGGATGCCGTGTTCAACAATGCCGGGACCAATATCGGCGCGCGGCTCTTCGGCGATGTCGACTATGACGCCTGGCGCAGCGTCGTCTCCGTCAACCTGGACGGCGCGTTCCTGATCGCGAACGGTGCGTTCCGGATGATGCGCGATCAAGCGCCGCAAGGCGGGCGGATCATCAACAATGGCTCGGTCTCGGCCTACGCGCCGCGCTATGGCTCGGCACCCTATACGGCCTCCAAGCATGCGATCACTGGATTGACGAAGTCCATCGCCCTCGACGGGCGCACCTGCAATGTGGCCTGTGGGCAGATCGACATTGGAAATGCCGCGTCGGACATGACCGAGCGCATGCGCTCCGGTGTGCCCCAGGCAAACGGCGCGATGATGGTCGAGCCCGTGATGGACGTCGCTCATGTGGCCGAGGCCGTGGTGCGCATGGCGGAGTTGCCCCTGGATGCCAATGTGCTGTTCCAGACGATCATGGCGACCCAGATGCCCTTCGTGGGACGGGGCTGATGCGGCTGGACCACGTGAACCTGCGCACGACGCGCTTGGAGGCCATGGTTGCCTGGTACCGCGACGTTGTGGGGTTGAGCGAAGGGTGGCGCCCGCCCTTCGCCTTCCCCGGCGCGTGGCTCTATGCCGGAGAACACGCGATCGTCCACGTGATTGCGGTCGAGGCCGATCCAGCCGATGCGACCGATCTCAAGCTCGAGCATTTTGCCCTCTCCACCGATGATCCGGAAGGATTGCGCCGGAGAATGGCCACTCACGGCGTTGAAGGGGTCGAGCGGGCGGTGCCGGGCAGCGACATCGTGCAGATCAATTTGCGCGATCCCGATGGCAACCATCTGCACATCGATTTTCGGACGGGCAGCGCCGTCTGAAGGGGCATTCAGATCAGCGACAGGCGCGTCGGACGGGTTGGGAGACGACAATGGGTGGACAGATCATGCGATGGCTTGCGGCGGTGATGGTGATGGCAGGCTTGGCCGCCTGCAATCACGACCTCGGGCCCGCGGTTGCGAGCAGCCCGGTGCTCTCGGACCGCGAGATGCGGCTGATCTGCGAAGACGAGGCCACAGCGCGCTATGGGGTTGGGCGCCGAGCGGTCGAGATCGGCGCGGTTCGGCGGGCTGGCGATGGGTATTTCACCGAGGGCCGTCTCTTCCGCAGCGGTGCGCCCGACCGGTTTTTCGAGTGCCGTTTCGGTCCTCGCGGCGGCTATCGGGGTTTTGCTGAGACGGGGACCGCGCGCCCTGTGGCGCCGGCCGTCTCGAACCGCGAGATGCGCGCCTATTGCGAAGCGGAGGCCGCGCGGCGCTATTCGGTGTCGCGCCGTGCCGTCGATGTCGGCGCCGTTCAAGCGGCCGGTCGCGGGTATCGGACCGAAGGACGCGTCCGGCTGGCTGGGCGCGATGCCTACTTTGCCTGTCGGTTTGGGCCGAACGGGGGGTTTGACGGCTTGGCAGAGACGTCGCGCTCGCCGAGCGGCGGTGGGGCCGTTGCCCCGGTCGCTTCGAACGCCGAGATGCGCCAGTTCTGCGAGGGCGAGGCGGCCAAGCGCTATGGGGTTCGCCGCGGCCGGGTCAACATCGGCGCCGTCCGGGCACGCGGCAACGGGTATCGAACCGAAGGCCGGATCCGCAATGATGGCCGCGGCGATACGGTTTTTGAGTGCCGCTTTGGGCCGCGCGGCGGCTTTTCGGGCATGGTCGAGGTGAGCGCACCACCGCCGGCGGCAGCCTCTCGGCCCGAGATGCGCCAGGCCTGTCGACAGGAGGCGGCCCGGCGCTACAACGTTCCCGCCGGCCGGGTCGAGATCGCCCCGGTTCAGCAGGTCGGCTCAAACTTCACGGCCAAGGGCCAGACCCGGCGCCAGGGCCAGACGGTGGTCTTCGAGTGTGCGTTCTCTGCCCGTGGCGCGTTGGGCGCCGTGCGCCAGCTCAGCCCCTAGGCCACCGCGACCGGCACCCGCTAGCAGACCGGCGTTGGCAACGGATCGCCGGCGAAATGCGCGGCCAGGTTCTGCACCACCAGATCCCCCATGGCCGTCCGCGTCTTGTGGGTCGCGGATCCCTGGTGGGGCGAGAGTACGACATTGTCGAGGGCGAACAGGGCCTCGGGGATTGTCGGTTCCGCCTCGAAGACATCAAGTGCTGCACCGCCCAGCCGCCCATCGGACAGCATCTCGACCATGGCGCCCTCATCGACCAGAGAGCCGCGCGCCACGTTCACCAGCATGCCCTCGGGACCCAGCGCCTCCATCACCTGGCGGCTGACAATGCCCTTGGTCGACGCGGATCCCGGCGCGATCACGACCAACCAATCCACATAAGACGCCATCTCCGTCAGATCGGCGAAAAAGGGATAGGGCTGGTCCGCCTGATTGGTTCGGCCATGATAGACGACCTCCATCTTGAAGGCCTGCACCCGGCGGGCAATCTCCTTGCCGATCCGCCCAAGGCCCAGGATTCCGGCCCGTTTGCCTGTGAGCTCACCCGCCAGCGGATAGCCGCCCGCCAGCCATTTGCCCTCGCGCGCGAAGCGGTCCGCTTGGGGGATCCGGCGGCAGAGGGCGATCATCAATCCCAGCGTCATCTCGGCCATGGCGTCGTTGAGTACGTCCGGCGTGTTCGCCACCTTGATGCCCGCGGCCTTGCAGGCGGGAACGTCGATGGCGTCATAGCCGACGCCGTAGCTCGCGATGATCTCGAGCGCCGGAAGCCGGTCGCGAATTTCCGGCGGACAGCCCGAATGACCATTGGTGGCAACCGCTCGGATCCTGGGCCCCGCCTCGGCGAGCAAAGCGTCGCGATCGGCCGCTTTCCAGAGCCGGTGGACCTCATAGGCCACCGCCAGCGCCGCTTCGACATGGGCCATCATGGGGCTGATCTGCAGGATCTCAGGTTTCATCGCTCACTCCTCGCGGCTGCCGATTTTAAATCGATTTATGACCATTCGCAGATCTGATCCAGTGGTTCGGTGCCGGGAGTGCGGGCGCTAGGGATCGCGTGGCCCACCGCAGCTTTCGCGCACCATCAGGCGGGGATCGAGCATGATGCGGCGCGGTGGCCCGTCCGGGGTCTCGAGCCGCTCGAGCAGGGTCTTTGCCGCGAGGTGCCCGATCTTCGCGGGATTGTCTAACACGGTGGTGAGCGCGGGATGGTAGGCCGCGGCCTCATCGGTGCCGCCGACGCCGACCACGGCCACATCGCGCCCGGGCTCTTTGCCGAGTGCTCGAATGGCATTCATTGCGCCGAATGCGACCAGATCGTTGAAGCACACAAAGGCGGTAGGCGCGGGCTCTTGGGCGAGGGCCGCGCGGGCTTGTCGAGCACCCTCCATCAGCCGCGGGCGGCAGGGGAACCAGGGCAGCGGCTCGATCGGGATGCCGGCATCGCTGAGCGCGAGGCGAAAGCCGTCCAGTCGGTCGCGGGCCACGGTCGTGCCGTCCTGACCTCCCAACAGGGCAAGCCTCCGGTGGCCGAGCTCGATCAATCGCCGCGTCGCACGCACCATGGCCGTGTGATCGGCGTTCACGACCCAGTCTGCTGCGTCATCCTCCTCGATCCGGCGCGAGACGTAGATGATCGGCACACCCTGACGCTTGAGGGGGGCCAGCAGGCCGACCTCGGCGCCCGGTGGAGGCGACACCAGCAAGCCTTCGGCCCCGTGCGCGGCCAGGCTGCGAACAAATCGGGTGAAGCTGTCGGCTTGCTCACCGTGATTGTTGAGGAAGATGGCGATGCCTGCAGAGCCGAGGGTTTCTTCGATTGCGATCAGCATCTCTGCGAAGAACTGATGGGCGATGTTGTGGAAACTGACCCCGATGATCCGCGAGCGTCCCGTCCGCAGCGACGCCGCGCTGGCATTGCGGACATAGCCGCTCTCGGCGATTGCCTCCTCGACCAAGCGGCGCGTCTCAACGGCGATCATAGGACTGCCGCGCAAGGCGAGCGACACTGTCGCCGGGGACAGACCGAGACGCTCGGCAATCTGACGCTGAGTTGGACGCCGGGCCAAAGCGCCTAGGCTGCGCTGGGGGACGTGGCGCGCCGCAGCAGACCAAACGGGGCCTGTACCAACGCGCCAACGTCGAATGAGGCTCCCCGTTCTGATCGCATGCCGTTACCCCGTGGAAGGCTGGCCGGCCGTCAGTTTAAATCGATTGAAACCGCTGGAGCAAGAGTAACCCGGGGATCTGGAACCTCTATGGTTAGTCGCGTACCGTCCCGTCGCCGTCCACGAGGTACTTGAAACTTGTCAGTTGTTCGGCACCAACCGGGCCGCGCGCATGCATCTTTCCCGTGGCGATGCCGATCTCGGCGCCCATCCCGAACTCTCCGCCATCGGCGAATTGGGTCGAGGCGTTGCGCATCAGGATGGCGCTGTCCAACCCGGCAAAGAAGCGGTCCGCTTGGCGATCGTTCTCGGTCAAGATGGCGTCCGTATGCTGCGAACCATACCGGCGGATGTGGTCCATGGCCCCCTCGGTCCCGTCGATGACCCGAGCCGCAATGTCCATCGAGAGATACTCACGCCCCCAGTCTTCATTGGCCGCGGGCATCACCCGTGGATCGAGCGCTGCGATCTCGGCACAGCCATGGACGGTCACGCCCGCATCGATCAGGTCCCCGATCATCAGCGCGCCAAGGTCGTGGGCAATCGGACGGTCGATCAGCAAGCATTCGGCCGCACCGCAAATGCCGGTGCGTCGGGTCTTGGCGTTCAGGACAACCCGGCGGGCCTTCTCGGCATCGGCTGTGCGCTCGACGAAGACATGGCAGATGCCTTCGAGATGCGCAAAGACTGGCACGCGCGCCTCGGCCTGGACCAGTCCGACCAGTCCCTTGCCGCCGCGCGGAACGATCACATCAATGAACTCGGTCAGCTTGAGCATCTCGGCGACAGCGGCCCGGTCGCGGGTGGGAACACGCTGCACCGCGGTCTCGGGCAGCCCGGCCGAGCGCAAACCGAGACGGAGCGCCTCGAGAATGGCGCCCGAGCTGTGGAAACTCTCAGAGCCGCCGCGCAGGATCGCCGCATTGCCCGATTTGAGGCACAGCCCGCCCGCATCAGCAGTCACATTCGGCCGGCTCTCATAGATGACGCCGATCACGCCAAGAGGGGTACGCACGCGGCGAATGCGCAGCCCCGTCGGCATTGTCCAGGCGGCCATCTCGGCGCCGACCGGGTCGGGAAGTTCGGCCACGCTGCGCAGCCCATCGGCAACACCTCGGATGCGGGCATCGGTCAGCAGCAGCCGATCCAGCAGCGCATCGGAGAGGCCTTTCTCGCGCCCGAACTCCATGTCGAGTGCGTTTGCGTCTTCGATGGCGCTGCTCGTGTCGAGAACGGCCTCGGCCGCTCCGATCAGAGCGGCGTACTTGCGCTCGGATGATGCGGTGGCAAGCGCGATGGTCGCCTCGCGCGCTGCTGCCCCGAGCGTGCGCATCAAGCTGGGTATGTCCCGTCCGACGTCATCCATATCGCAATCCTCGTCTGGTGGTCAGCCCGCGTTCTCGGGCGGGCTCACTTGGGACCAAAGCACCATATCGTCGCGATGCACCAGAGCAGTGCGCCCCGGATAGCCCAGGATCTCGGCGATTTGCGCCGACCGTGCCCCGGCGATGGCCGTGCTGTCCGTCGCCGAGTACCCGGAGAGGCCCGCGCCCAAGGTTGCACCGTCCGGGCCGATGATCGAGACTGGGTCGCCGCGCTCGTACCGGCCCGAGACGCGCACCACTCCAGCGGGCAGCAGGGACTTACCACGGGCCAGCGCGTTGGCCGCGCCTTGGTCGATGATCAGCGCGCCGAGTGGTTTCATGCCCGCGATCCATTGCTTTCGCGCAAGCGCGGGGGAGGCTTGCGGATGGAACCAGCTCGCCCGATCGCCTGCGGCCAAGGCCGTCAGCGGGCGCTCCTTGGCCCCAGCCGTCACAGCCATGGCGCAGCCGCCCTGCATGGCGGTCTTCGCGGCCAAGATCTTCGTGCGCATTCCACCTTTTGACAGCCCAGATCCCGCATCGCCCGCCATGGCCGTAATCTCGGGCGATATGGTCCGGATCTCCGGCAAATGGCGGGCCGTCGGATCCCGGGTCGGATCAGCCGTGTAGAGACCGTCGACATCCGACAACAGCACGAGCAGATCGGCCCCGGCCATCAGGGCAACGCGCGCCGCCAGTCGGTCATTGTCTCCATAGCGGATCTCATCCGTTGCCACAGTGTCGTTTTCGTTAACCACCGGGACGACGCCGAGGCCGAGAAGGGTTGCCAGAGTCGCCCGGCCGTTCAGATACCGGCGCCGGTTCTGCGTGTCTTCCAAGGTCAGCAGGACCTGGGCTACCGTCAGTCCGTGGCCCTCGAGAACATGGGTCCAGGCCGCGGCGAGCCGTTGCTGGCCAACCGCGGCGGCGGCCTGCGCGTGCTCGAGCGACAGCGCGCCGGCGCCCAAGCCAAGCACGCCTCGGCCGAGCGCGATGGCGCCGGAGGACACGGCCAAAACCTCGCGCCCCTCGGCCCGCAGTTGGGCGATATCGGCGGCGAGGCCCCCGAGCCACCGCTCTCGGAGCGCGCCATCGGCCACCAGCAGCGCTGAGCCGACCTTGACGACGATCCGGCGTGCACGCGCGAGAAGGGGATGCGGTGTCACGGGATCCATCCTTGCTCGGCAGCCTCTTGCTCGATCTCGGGCATCGCCTCACGCTGGCGCGCACCTGAGATCTCGGCCTTGAGCGCGCGCAACGTCTCCGGCACGCCGGCCCCGCTGACGGCCGAGACGGGCAGGGCGGTCATGCCCTCCTCCGCAAGGAGCTCGATCAAGGCGCTGAGATCGGCATCGGGCAGCGCGTCGGCCTTGCTGAGCCGCACGATGCGCGGCTTCTGGTCCAGACATTGCCCATAGGCGGCGAGCTCAGCCTCAACCGTGCGCATATCCGCCAAAGGATCCTCGGCGGTCGCATCGACCAGATGCAGCAGGACCGCGCACCGCTCCACATGGCCGAGGAAGCGATCGCCAATGCCGCGCCCCTCATGGGCGCCTTCGATCAGACCGGGAATGTCCGCCAACACGAACTCGGACCCGTCGATGGCCACAACGCCCAAGCCCGGAACCAGCGTCGTAAAGGGGTAGTCGGCAATCTTCGGCTTGGCATTCGTGACGGCGGCGAGGAAGGTCGATTTGCCCGCATTGGGCAGGCCGACCAGGCCCGCATCGGCGATGAGCTTGAGCCTCAGGACCAGCGTGCGCTCGATGGCCGGCTGGCCCGGGTTCGCCCGTCGAGGCGCGCGGTTGGTCGAGCTTTTGAACTGCAGGTTGCCCCAGCCGCCATTGCCGCCTCGGGCCAAAAGAGCCCGCTCACCGGCATGGGTGAGATCGGCGATGAACTCCTCGGTCTCAAGATCGAAAATCTCCGTGCCCTCAGGCACGCGCAGGATGATGTCCTCGCCCCCGCGGCCTGTCCGTCCGCGGCCCATGCCGCCCTGACCGTTTTTGGCAAAGAAATGCTGCTGGAAGCGAAAGTCGATCAACGTGTTCAGGCCGGGCACGCATTCGGCCCAGACATCGCCGCCTTTGCCGCCATCGCCGCCATCCGGCCCGCCATACTCGATGAACGCCTCGCGCCGGAAGCTGATGCATCCGTTCCCGCCAGCGCCCGAGCGGATGTAGACCTTGGCCTCATCCAGAAACTTCACCGCAGAGCCTCCCAGTCGGCACGGTCCAGCTGCGTGTCGATGTGCCGACGCGCTTGACCCATGGCCTCACAGTATAGCGATCCATCGCCGATCACGCGAAAGCCGAGTTTGCGCTGGATGGCAAGAGAGGCGCCGTTGCCCTCAAAGGCGCCCGAGACGAGCCGTTCAACTCCTGTCTCGAAGACCGCGTCCACGGTGAGCCGGGTGGCATGGGTCATCCAACCCCGTCCCCAAAAGGCGCGCCCGAGCCAGTAGCCGAGGTGCAGCCCGTCCGACTGCTTGTCCAAGCCGACGATCCCCGCCAAGGTCGAGGATCCCGCCGGGACGATGGCCCTTGCCTCATGCCCTGACGTCTCCAGCTTCGCCAGGAAGCCCTCGGCGTCACTGATGTGATAGGGGTGGGGAACATGCGACAGCCACTGGCTCACCGCAAAATCGTTGCAAAGATCGGCGATGCGGGCCGCATCCGACTGAACTAGGGGCCGGAGCGTCACGGGTCTTGTTGTCAGCTCAGAGTACATCTCTCGGCCCTAGAAATAAAGCGAGGGACCGGCTTACGCCAATCCCTCCGGTTCTTCTTGCGATAACGGTGCAAGTCCCGGCGCCCAAAGCGACGCGACCGGCCGTCGCCCCCGGGTTTATTCCGCCGCTTGCGCTGGCGGGAGCACCGAAACGAAGGTTCGACCCTTCAGGCCTTTGTGGAACTTTACGTGGCCATCGCTGGTTGCAAAGATCGTGTGATCCTTGCCGAGCCCGGTGTTCTCGCCCGGCCACCATTTGGTGCCGCGCTGGCGCACGAGGATGTTGCCGGACCGGACAACCTCTCCACCGTATTTCTTGACGCCAAGCCGACGCCCAGCGGTATCGCGGCCGTTGCGGGAGGAGCCGCCTGCCTTTTTATGTGCCATGGTACGTTTCCTTACTCAGCTGGCGTCTCGGCCGGCGCTGCGCGCTTGGCCTGACCCTGTCCGATTGCCGGAGCAACGCCGCTATCGTCCGCTCCGCTCGCCATAATTTCGGTGACCTTTACGGTCGTCAGATCCTGCCGATGACCCTTGAGCCGCTTCGAGCTGTGCTTGCGGCGGCGGCGTTTAAAGTTGAGCACTTTCGGCCCGCGGATCTGGTCCAGCACCTCGGCCTTCACGCCTGCGCCGTCCACGTAAGGAGCACCAAGGGCGACCGTCTCCCCGCCGAGCATCAGCACGTCATTGAACTGTACCGTGTCACCGGGCTCCGCGGCCAAGCGCTCGATGGTCAGCTCATCGCCTTCCACCACGCGGTACTGTTTGCCGCCAGTCTTAATGACTGCATACATCGTCTTATCCTTCCATGTCCGCGCCCTGTGGCGGCCGTTCGACGCTCAGGTCTCTACAGCGCTTGGTGCGGCCGGTGCCGCGCCTCGGACGGCGTGCCCCCGACAGGGGACAGCTGCGCATGCGCAGCACGAGCCGCTGTCTATCCACTGCCGCGCCCGGGGTGTCAAGAGAGCGGCCCGCCGATCTCGCGACACAAGGTGATTTTTCCTCTTGAACCCCCTGAGCCGTCTGACTAGGGTCCGCCGCGCGTTGACCAACGCACGCGGAGAGGTGCCGGAGTGGTCGAACGGGGCGGTCTCGAAAACCGTTGTACTCGCGAGGGTACCCAGGGTTCGAATCCCTGTCTCTCCGCCACTTGCCCCCGCGAAAGCGTTCTCCCGATCCGGCTACGGCCAGATTTTTTCGTTGTATTCGAGGGTTATGCGGGAGAGGCTAAACACTACACTGGGCGCTAGACGGCCCCGAAGCGGTCTCTCAGGGCCGATATTCTCCGGACCTCTCGACTTCGCGGATTTGGTGTAGAGCCTGCAAACTCCTGAAATTCAGAGATAAATTCAAAACCTAACCTAAACACTTCGATGCCGGTGGCGCTATCGAGACGGAACCGGGATCGAACATCTCTGTCGCGCTCCGGCCGAAACGCCAGCTCTATTCTGCTGGCTCGGCGACTGCCGCGTGCTTCGTGATGATGTCCTGCACCTCGCCCGGCTTGAACGCGATATCCCAAGCCCAGCGCCCGAAACCGCCGGCTGCGTTGATCGCTTTCACCCATTCGTTCAGCGCGTCCCGCTTCGCCTTATTCTGAGGGCTGTCGGTGCCCTTGATCTCGAGCGCGAGGATCGTGCCGCCAGCAAGGCGGACAAGGAAGTCCGGGACGTATCGCCGCCGCGAGCCCGCCCACATGTAGTAGATCTGGAAACCGAGGTGATCGTTCTTGGCGAATGCAAGAACGTCATCGCGCTTCTCGAATACGTTGGCTGCGTGGCCTTCCCACGCAGAGTCTCCCACCAGATGGCTAATGTGCGACTTGCTCGTCGGGAAGCACGGCTTGGTCGTGTACCAGGTGCGCATCAACCCGGTTGCACCTATCGGGTTTTCCTCGTCGAACACCGGCGTCAGGCGTTCCGTGTTCTGCTCGGTCACGTTGCTCAGCACATTCTGGACCACGAGATCGATGTTAAGCGCGATCAGGATCCGCCGCCGAAGAGGATCGGAGTGAAACAGCGACGGGATGTCGAGGCGGTCGGAGTTGAGGAATGCCTCGACGATTCTGACCAGCTGCGCCGCCAGATACTCGTTGGTGCCAGTGAACCCATGGCTTAGCTCGGCAAATGCCTTCCGGCCAGCCTGGAATACGAGGCGCTGCAGACGGAAGCCGTCCGGTAGCTTCTCGAGGTCGATCGCTGTGACCTTGCCCATGTCCGTCGCGCCGCCGAGCGCCGGGGCGAGTTCGGCGCTGATCGGTGTGCTTGCAGGATCGAGCACGAGCGGCTGGACCTTGCTCCAGTCGATGTCGAGTTCGGGTTTGACGACCGTCTCCACGCGCAGCACGTTCGGCCAGCGAAGTTCCAGATGTGCACGGTCGGGCACCACTTCGATCTGAGTGGTGGGCTTCGGGGGTGGCGGCGCCTCACCGCCTTCGCCAGTCTCCGAGATCGAGAGCGGCACGCCGAAGACGTTGACGTATTCGGGCAGGAACAGGCCGCTCTCGTCAGTGTCATAGGACACCCGCCGCAAACCGCGACCAACGACTTGTTCACAGAGAAGTTGGGAAGTGAAGGCGCGTAGCCCCATGATATGGGTAACGTTCTTTGCGTCCCATCCCTCAGATAGCATTGCGACCGAAATCACTTTTTGGAGGTCTTGGCCTGCCTGGCCGCGCTTGCCGACTTTGTCGATAATTTCACGCAGCAGATCTTCCTTCTTTAGCTCGCCGAGTTGACGTTTCCTAGTCTCCGGAATGCTAGATGCTTCGACGATCTCTTGCAGGCGCTGATCATATGCTTTGTCCGACGTCGCGGCCTCACCAATCTCAGCCTTGTCCAGCACCTTCGAGTCCACGCGTAGGGTCTTGTTCCGAGCCTGTAGCTCCGGCCAATGGGCATCACCCTGGTTGAAATAGTTCTCGATCCTGGCGGCTGTCTCTGTTCGGTTGCAGACCGTCAACATGACCGGCGGAGAATGATGACCAGCTTCGGCCCAGTCCTTTGCCGTCGCGCGCCAATCTGCCCCAAGCAAGGTATAAGCGTCCTGCACTAACTTGGGGAGCGCTTCGTGCGGTTCAGCTTTGGCACGGTTCAGATCCTCGGAGACGGACGGATCCCGGTAGATGTGGTAGAGCTTCGAACGGAGTGTCTTGGCGTCCGGGACGGCGTCGTCACGCACCACGACGCGCGGCGTCTTCACCAGACCGGCCTCAATCGCATCGTTCAGCCCAAAATCTGAAATAATCCAGTCGAACAGCGCCGTATCGGTGCTCTTCTTCCCGGTTGGGGCAAAGGGCGTCGCTGATAGATCGAAACAGCGCTGGATGCGCCGCGTTTTGTGGATGCGGTCCAGACCTTCGATCCAGCGTGTGGCCTCGTCCAGGTCGATACCCTGATCGGCCGCCTGCTTCTTGGAAATCTTCAGCTCTGGTGGCTTACGGTAAGCGTGGTGCGCCTCGTCGTTGATGACGATGATGTCCTTGTGCGCGGCAAGCTTGCCCAGAACGCGCCGGGTGAAAGCCTCGTCCGATTCCTTGCCCTTCTGAACGACCGACCTCTGCACCTCTTTCAACGGCATCAGCGTGTGCCAGTTCTCGATCAACACCTCGGCCTGGTTCAGCTTTTGGCGCATCGACTCCGAAGGACACAGATTGAACTCATCGTAGTAACTGCCCTCAGACGGCATCAGCACCTGCAACCGGCCTTTCACGGTCAAGCCCGGTGCAACGATGAACACCGCGCGGCTAAAGTCTTTGTTCCGCTTCGGATAGGTCAGCGCGTTTAAAACTTGCCAGGTGATGATCATCGCCATCACTGTCGTTTTGCCCGCACCGGTGGCCATCTTGTTGCAGAGCCGCTCCCAAGCACCGCCATCGCCGGGCACATGGATGCCTTGCTTGTAGGCCTCCGCGCCCTCGACCCACCAGATCAGTTTCTCAATCGCTTCCAACTGGCAGAAATAGAACGGGTGCTGGCGCGCCGTCTCATCATGCCAATGCTCCAACAGCTTGCGCGTCACGATAGTCACGCCCGGATAGCCATCCTCGCGCCACTGATCCACGCGGTCGCGGATCGTGTTGACCATGGCCAGCACTTCGGTCCGCTTGGTGTTGTTGCGCGCGTCAAAGACCTCGTAACTCGCTGGCCGTCGCTCTGGCTTGATCTCCAGCTTGCCGCCTTTGCCCTCGACCCAATGCTGCTCAGGCCGCTCCCACGGGCGGTTGATGATCAGG
The DNA here is from genome assembly GCA_039187815.1 of Pseudomonadota bacterium. Classification (GTDB taxonomy): domain Bacteria; phylum Pseudomonadota; class Alphaproteobacteria; order Rhodobacterales; family Rhodobacteraceae; genus Thermohalobaculum. Next base: position 12,702 of record JBCCZI010000105.1, read on the forward strand.
GACATGGCTTATCCCTCCAGCGCGACGATCTTGAGGGACTCAATCCCCCGATCATCAACGATTTTAACCGCAATCCGCTTGTTGTCCCCGGCCTCGAACGGCAGCGACACCGTGCCGTGGAACTGTTCCAGCAGGTCCTCGTCCAACTCCGCCCGGATCGTCTTTTTCAACCGGTTCCAGCCGCCCTTGGCATCGGCCATGGGGAAGAACACCTGATGCGGCATCAGCGAGCGCTGGTCGTAATCCTGATCCAGCGACCACATCGCGATCTGCTTTTTGCCGCCACCCTCGATCTCGCCGGTCTTGGGGTTGAAGTAGTCAAAGCCATGCACCTCGACCTCCCACATCCCGTCATCGCGCTTGCGAACATCGACCTCGGGCTGGCCCATCAGCCAGAACGACTCGTTGCTCGCCCGCTTCTTCTTCAGATCCTCGGTCAGCAGGTCCGTGTTCATCTGCACCTTGAGGAAGGTCATGCCGGGCACGTTCATCTCGTCGATGTCCTTGGCGGCCTCAGGGTCAAAAGTGAAGGCGCAGAACAGAAGGAACTTCGGTTTGGGCATCAGCGTGTAGGCTTCGTTCATCGCCTCTTCGACCTGGCGCTGCTCCAGTGCGGCGTGCTCTGGCCCGAAGCTGACCACTACGCGCTCGCCCGTATCGGCGACGGAACCGCTGGCATGCAGGAACTTGGTGCCGGGGATCACCTCGAACTCGGCAAAGCGCATCATGTTGCCGCCCTTGCCGCGCACGCCGGTTTTCAGCAATTCATCGCGCCAGAGCGATTGGCGGGAGGTTTCGCCAGAACGGGCGATGGTGCTGTCGGCCTCTTCCGCTGGCAGGCTTTCGTCGAGGGACAGCACGGTAGGCGCAGGCACGGCCTCGACGCTGAACGGGCCGGTGATGCGCAGCTTGTTTTTGTCGATGCGGGGCTTGTCGTAGAGCGTTTCCTGATCGGCGTGATCGGCGATGGACTGATCCATGCGGCGCTGCATGGCTTGGCGGGCTGTGTGGAAAGCTTCGAACGGGGTCTTGGCCGCCTCGGGCCAATCGGCGGGAAGGTCGAAGGGCACCTCCCATTCTTCCAGCACGTCGCCATCGCGGAAGGAGACCTGCTTGCCCTTGCGGTACCCTTGGGTGGGTTTGATCGGCAGCGGAGGCGCGGATGTGAGCGTGGCATTCAGATCGGCCAGCGCCGCCGCGATCTTTGGATGATCCTCGTCATAGATCGTGTCGATGTCGGGGTTGTTGGCGATGGATTTCAGCGTGATATGCGGCACGGTTTCATAGTCGAACCCGCCCTTCAGCCCCTCATGGGGATAGCGCAGGGCGTAATAGTCGAAACTGGCGGTCATCAGCCGCTGCTTGGCCAGCGTGATCGCCACGCGGGAGGTGTCGCAGGTGATCCAGCGCCGCCCCCATTTCTCGGCGACAAAGGCGGTGGTGCCGGAGCCACAGGTAGGATCGAGCACCAGATCACCGGGATCGGTGGTCATCAACATGCAGCGCTCAACAAACTTTGCGGCAGTTTCTACAACATAGCTTTTGCCCTGCGCAGCGGGTTTGTCGGTCCAACAGTTGTCATACTGGGACAAAGGAAAATCGCGCTGATGCTGCTTATAGTAGGGGTCCTTACCAAGCTGAAAGAGCCTGTTCGTCTTGATTACACGCGTCATTCCTTCAAAGTTACTCGACCAACTCTTGTTTCCAGGAGGAGGAAACTCCATGCCGAGGAACGGAAGGTCAAAGGTACATGATGGAGTGAAACCTGAGGAAGTTGCGTTGCGACGACGATAGACCCGAGACAGAAATTCTTTGCTGTTGCGGTCCGTTGGAGTCTCGGATTCTAAAAGAGGATCGATGAACCGATACTCCTTGTCTCCACTCACGTCTCTATCCCGGTAGATTTGTCGAAATTTCAAATCTGAAAGAGATTTTCCGTACCAAAGGATGTGATCATAGACTTTTGCCAGCCCCTTTTGGCCAAGCGGATCGGTTGCCTTGAAAGCGATTTGAGCCGCGAAGTTTTCTGATCCAAAAACATCGTCCAACATGTTCCGAACAGTGTGAAAATTCTCATCTCCAATCTGCACAAACACCGACCCGCTCTCAGTCAGCAGTTCCCGTGCCAACATTAGCCGGTCGCGCAGATAGGTGAGGTAGGAATGGATGCCCAGTTCCCAAGTGTCTCGAAACGCCTTGATCATTTCGGGCTCTTGGGTCAGGTCGGCGTCTGACCGGTCCTTCACATCGCGTTTGTTGGTAAAGGGCTGAAAGTTCGACCCGTATTTGATGCCGTAGGGCGGATCGATATAGATCATCTGCACGCGGCCGCCCATGCTTTCCTTGGTCAGGAGCGAGTTCATCACCAGCAGGCTGTCCCCTGCCACCAGCCGGTTCGACCAGCCCTTTTCGTGATGGTAGAAATCCAGCGCCTGGCGCAGCGGCAGGTTCTCGAACGGGGCGGCAAACAGGTCCGGCTGCCGCCACTGCGTCGCCGCATCCTGCCCCTTCAGCCGCTTGGCTGCATTGGCCAGGATCGTCGCCGGGTCCACCCGCTCGTGGACATGGAGTGAGACGGTATCGACCTCGAACGATGTCTTCTCCGCCTTGCCCGTCCAGTTCAGGTAAGGGGCCTGCAAACGCTTGAGTTCCGTCAGCGCGTCTTTCATCCGCTCCGGATCGTCACTGGCCAGTGCGTCATCAATCAGCGCCTCAATCGCCCCACGCGCGCTATCGAAGTTCAACACCGGGTCCAGATGCGGGTCATAGGCCCATTCGGATTTCTCCCCATCCGGGTCGGTGTCCGCATGCACCATCCCCACCTCGGGGTTGTTCACCCGCGTCTCGTCATGGCGATACGACAGCACCTCGGTCGGCTCATCCGACTTGCGGCTGGCTTTCTTACGGGTGCCAGTGGTGACCTTGGGTTCCTTCGCCACCGGCGCGGTTAGTTCCAGATCAACAACATCCGCCCGATACACCGATCCCCCACGCCCCTTGCCCCGGCCCAGCGTGCCATCGTCAATCAGCGCATCCCGCGCTTCGGCATAGGCTTCCTCGGTCAGTGTCGGGATATGGTCCCGCAGCCGCGCGAGCATCGCACCATTGCCAATGGACGAGCCATCTTCGGGTGTCAGGGAAAGGATGAGATCGGAAATATCGGACATTGCGGCTCGGAAACTCACGAAAAGGTCTTGTTTTCGCTAACCTATCGCGCCGGTAGTTCTTTTACACGCCGGAATCATCTGAGGACCTCTATCAACTCGGTTTGCGCCGTGGCTTTGAACGTCAGACGTCGGTTCCCCGGTGATTGGGGCGCGGCGGAATGCTGGCGGTGATGGTCTTCGGGGTCGTTCTCGGTGTCAGGCCATCTCGGCCTTTC
>JBCCZI010000106.1:0-16060 GCA_039187815.1 Pseudomonadota bacterium
CGCGTCTCAAGCCGTTCGGCGCGGCGCATGGGGACCGTGGCCACCGGCGGTTCCTTCGGCGACGGATCAAAGCGGCACCCCCCCACCCCACACATCCATGGCCACCCCGCCAAAACCGCCAACACCACCAAAACCCCCACCCCCTCAAAAGACCCGAACGCTTGTAGCGGTAGAAGACCAGGAAGTTCATATCGTCGATAAAGTTGACATCGCCGGTCACCAGGGTGGCCTCGCTGGCGACCGGATCGCCGATCGTCGTGCATTCGACCCGGTGGACCCAGGCGCGCTCGGGCTTCCAGTAGTCGGGGTTGCGGGTGGCTATGAACCGCCCGCCTGGGGTGTAGCTCTCGAGCCGATAGGGCCCCGTGCCGACGCAATTTGCCCAATTTGACAAAGCGCTCGGGCACGATCACCAAGTGGAATTCGGCCAGGATCACTGGCATCTCTGCATTGCCGGTCTCGTGCTCGACCATCAGGTCTTGTCCGTCGGCCCGAATCCGCGTGACCCCCACGAGAAAGGCTGGGGCCGGAGAACCCGACCCCTTGGCCAGATGGCGGCACAGGGAAGAGGCCGCTTCGGCGGCTTTCAGCGTCTTGCCGGTGTGACAGGTCACCCCGCTCCGGATGCGACAGCGGCAGGCCCGTGCGCTGGCGTCGTTCTCCCTGATCTAGGCCAGCTCGGGCTTCGGCTCCCTTTGCGGCGAGAGTTCGATCAGGCAGTTCCCCGGTGTGAACGCCGCTATATAGGTCGTGGTGTCTACATAGGTGGCAGGTCGAGCGAGTTCTATGGGCTGCCGCCTGCCCAGCCGACGCGCAGCGTGCCGCCGCGGCGCGGGGTGTCGCCCAGGGCAGCGACGGGACTGAGCATCGGAAGTGCGGCTGCGGCCGGGACGGTCTTTATCAGTTGGCGCCGGGCCAGAGCGACCACCCCAGTCGAAAACATGCTCTGGATCTTGGACCTCTTTGCATTGCGAAATGGTACTATTCTGATGATGCTGAGGTGGATCAGCTGTAATTGTATTGCGCTGTACAATGCGCAACAGACCGCCGCAAACGGCGCCAAATTGCACTCGGGCCACGGCTCTGGTACTGCCCAGGCGCAGCCGCCACGGAGAGCCCCATGATCCCCCGCTATGCCCGTCCCGAGATGACCGCGATCTGGGATCCCGAGACCAAATTCCGCATCTGGTTCGAGATCGAGGCCCATGCCTGCGATGCCCAGGCTCGCCTCGGCGTGATCCCGACCGAGGCGGCGGCGGCGGTCTGGACGGCGGCGGACAAGACCTTCGACATCGACCGCATCGATGCGATCGAGCGTGAGGTGAAGCACGATGTGATCGCCTTCCTCACCCATTTGGCCGAGCTGGTGGGCCCCGAGGCGCGCTTTGTGCACCAGGGGATGACCTCGTCCGATGTGCTCGACACCTGCCTGAACGTGCAGCTGACCCGGGCGGCGGATCTGTTGCTGGGCGGGCTCGACCGGGTGCTGGCGGCGCTCGAGACCCGCGCGCGGGAGCACAAGGACACGGTCTGCATCGGCCGCTCGCACGGCATCCATGCCGAGCCGACGACCTTTGGGCTGAAGCTCGCCCAGGCTTATGCCGAGTTTGCCCGGGCGCGCGCCCGGCGGATGGCGGCCCGGGCCGAGGTGGCGACCGTGGCGATCTCGGGCGCGGTTGGGACGTTTGCCAATATCGATCCGGCGGTCGAGGCGCATGTGGCCGAGGCCATGGGCCTCACGCCCGAGCCGATCTCGACCCAGGTGATCCCGCGCGACCGCCATGCGCAGTTCTTTGCCGTGCTGGGGGTCGTCGCGTCCTCGGTCGAGCGCTTGGCCAACGAGATCCGGCATCTGCAACGCACCGAGGTGCTGGAGGCGGAGGAGTACTTCTCGCCCGGCCAGAAGGGCTCCTCGGCCATGCCGCACAAGCGCAACCCGGTGCTCACCGAGAACCTGACGGGGCTGGCCCGCATGGTCCGCGCCTATGCCCTTCCGGCCATGGAGAACGTGGCGCTCTGGCACGAGCGGGACATCTCCCACAGCTCGGTTGAGCGCATGATCGGGCCCGATGCGACCATCACGCTGGATTTCGCGCTGCATCGGCTGGCGGGGGTGGTCGAGCGGCTGGTGATCTACCCGGGGCGGATGCGGGAAAACCTGGAGCGCACGCGCGGTCTTGTGCACTCGCAGCGCGTGCTGCTGGCGCTGACCCAGGCGGGGCTCAGCCGCGAGGACGCCTATCGCGCGGTCCAGCGCAACGCCATGAAGGTCTGGGAGGAGGGGGCGGACTTCCTGACCGAGCTGACCGCCGATCCGGAGGTCGCGGCCGCGCTGCCTGCCGATCAACTGCAGGGCCTCTTCGACCTCGGCTATCACACCAAGCATGTGGACACGATCTTTGCCCGGGTCTTTGGCGGTTGAGCCGGCGCGGGTCCGAGGACACAGCGCTCGCCCGCCTCGCGCCTCTGCCGGAAATCCCCTAGCATGAGGTCGCCTTTGTATGCGCCGATCTCAAGACGGTGGCCGCCCGCTTTCGCGGAGAGTTCGCCGGTGTCGCCCTGAATGAAGGCACAGGGCAGGACGAGCTGTAAGGCGCGGCTGCCCGGATCGGGGCCCACCCCTTTGGCCAAGTCTCTACAGTCCGATGCCGCCTTAGGCGAGACAGCGGATCACGGACGGCTTTCCCGGGGGGGGGCGCCCGGATCTCCCGGGTCCGATGCGAGCCCGACTGGGTGCTCGTGGGGTCGCGCATGGGCATCGGCGCCAACCAACTTTTGCTCGACGATCTGATCGGCGCGCCAAGCCCTGCGGTTTGGAGTGGGCTCTTCCGCTCGCCCTATTTCTCGGCGGAGTGAGCCGCGACGGCGATGGACGGCTTTGCCTATCACGCGGGCGGGACCGCGGTGCGTCGGGCCTAGTACTGCACCGATGGTTCGCTGCGCGGAAAGCGGTTCAGTGCCCTGGGGACGGAGCAACCCCTTTTCGCGCTACAAGTGCTGCGCTGCCCGCAAGACGGCCGATCAGATGACGTGGGAGGTCCCGTACGACTGCCTGGCCTCCCTGGGGCTCGACGCGGTGTCCGTGTTTGCGGACCGGGCGCTCGACGACCCCTTGCTCTACACCTCAGACCATCTGAGGACCTCCTGTCTGATCTATGAGGTCGACCGCCAGCGCTATCAGGCCTGGGCAGACGTGTCGGCCACGGACAAGCCCCTGGGCTTGACGCAGCCAGCCTGCAGCGCAGGTAGCTTGGCAGATCCGATTTTGATGGAGACCGCGATGCCTCTTCGCCGGACGATCCTGAGAACCGCGCTTGGCTTTGCGGGTGCTGCGATGCTGGCCCGGATGCCGGCCCCCGCCCGTGCGGGAGAGATGACCGCGCATGACTTTGCCTTTGCCGGCATCGATGGCGGCGTTGTACGGTTGCTGGACTATGCGGGCTCGCCCGTCTTGGTGGTCAACACCGCCTCGCGCTGTGGGTTCACCTATCAGTATGACGCGCTCCAGGCACTCTATGATCGCTACCGGGACCAGGGTCTGGTGGTGCTGGGCGTGCCCTCGGATGATTTCGGTGGCCAAGAGCTGGCGACCGAGGCCGAGGTCAAGCATTTCTGCGAGGTGAACTTCGCCATCGATTTCCCCATGACCGGGATCACGCCGGTGCGTGGCAAGGGGGCGCATCCCTTTTATGCCTGGGCGCAGCGCGCGCTCGGCAAAGCCAAGGCGCCGCGGTGGAACTTTCACAAGTACCTGGTGGGCCCTGATGGGCGCCTGGTCGCGGCCTTTGGCACCAGCATAGAGCCTTCGGCGCCGGCCATCGCCACGGCGGTCGAGGCCCTGTTGCCGGCTGACAGCTGAGCCACCGCGCCCCGCCCCCGGTCTGCCCCCTGGTCTGCCCGTCCTCATCAACTGGCCCTAAAATCTGCGAAGGCGTTCCGGTAAGACACCGCCAACGCTTGGAAACAATCGGTGCGCGGCAGGCCCAGCCCTGCGGTGCAGCTGGACCATGGGAGACACGGATATGCGGATGACCACCGAAGAGGCCTTCGTCAAGGTTCTCCAGATGCACGGGATCGACAGCGCGTTCGGGATCATCGGCTCGGCCATGATGCCGATCTCGGATCTGTTCCCCGCCGCTGGCATCAAGTTCTGGGACTGCGCGCACGAGTGCACCGCGGGCATGATCGCTGACGGCTACACCCGCGCCTCAGGCAAGATGTCCATGGCGGTCGCGCAGAACGGCCCCGGCATCACCAACTTCGTGACTCCGATCAAGACCGCCTATTGGAACCACACGCCGATGCTGCTGGTGACCCCGCAGGCGGCGAACAAGACCATCGGGCAGGGCGGCTTCCAGGAGATCGAGCAGATGCGGCTCTTTGCCGACATGGTCTGCTATCAGGAGGAGGTCCGCGACCCCAGCCGCATCGCCGAGGTGCTGAATCGGGTGATCGAGAAGGCTTGGCGCGGCTCGGCCCCGGCCCAGATCAACGTGCCGCGGGACTATTGGACCCAGGTCGTCGACATCGATCTGCCCCAGATCGTGCGGCTCGAACGGCCCCGCGGCGGCGCCCAGGCGATCGCCGATGCGGCCAAGCTGCTCTCGGAGGCCGAGTTCCCGGTCATCCTGAACGGCGCGGGCGTGGTGATCGGCGGTGCGATCGATGCCAGCCGCCAGCTGGCCGAGGCGCTGGATGCGCCGGTCTGTTGCGGCTATCAGCACAACGATGCCTTCCCGGGCAGCCATCCACTCTCGGTCGGCCCGCTTGGCTATAACGGCTCGAAGGCGGCCATGGAGCTGATCGCGAAGGCGGACGTGGTGCTGGCGCTGGGCACCCGGCTGAACCCGTTCTCGACCCTGCCGGGCTATGGCATCGACTATTGGCCCAAAGGCGCCTCGATCATCCAGGTCGACATCAACTCGGACCGCATCGGGCTGACCAAGAAGGTCTCGGTCGGCATCCAGGGCGATGCGCGCCAGGTGGCCGAGCAGCTGTTGTCCCAGCTCTCGGACGGTGCCGGCGACAAGGGCCGCCAGGCGCGGCGCGACATGATCGCCGAGACGCGCAGCCGTTGGCTGCAGCAGCTCGCCTCGATGGATCACGAGGACGATGATCCGGGCACCAGCTGGAACGAGCGCGCCCGCGCCCGCGAGCCCGATCGCATGAGCCCCCGCATGGCCTGGCGCGCGATCCAGGCGGGCCTGCCGAAAGAGGCGATCATCTCGACCGATATCGGCAACAACTGCGCCATCGGCAACGCCTATCCCACCTTCGAGGCGGGGCGGAAATACCTCGCACCCGGTCTGTTTGGCCCCTGCGGCTATGGTTTGCCGGCGATCCTGGGTGCCAAGATCGGCGCGCCGGATGTGCCGTGCGTGGGCTTTGCCGGCGACGGCGCCTTTGGCATCTCGATGAACGAGATGACCGCCTGCGGCCGCGGTGACTGGCCGGCGATCACCATGCTGATCTTCCGCAACTATCAGTGGGGCGCCGAGAAGCGGAACACCACGTTGTGGTTCGAGGACAACTTTGTCGGCACCGAGCTGAACGAGGGTGTGGAGTACGCAAAGATCGCCCAGGGCTGCGGCCTGCGCGGTGTCCAGGTCCGCTCGATGGATACGCTGACCGATGAGCTGCGCGAAGCCATCCGCCTGCAGATGGAGGAGAACGTCACCACCTTCGTCGAGGTGGTGCTGAACCAGGAGCTGGGCGAGCCCTTCCGACGCGACGCCATGAAGAAACCCGTTGCCGTCGCCGGCATCAGCCGCAACGACATGCAGACCCAGCAGATCGCCTGATCCCGCTCGGGCCTTCGCCCGGTCACATTGCGATCGCACGGCTGCGCCGCTCCAATCTTCGGGGCGGCGCATTGCGTCTTGCGATCCGGCGGGCGCCGGCACATATCCGTCATCGAAAGTGCTTTGATCACGCTGGGGCGTCGGGTTAGCTTGGCGTCCTGATTGTTGCAAGGATTACCGGTTGATGTGCGTGGGGAGCCGTCTGTGTGGGAGCCCATCCCCTAAGCCTTCGACCGTCTATCGACACATCAATCCGTGTCCCGCACCGCGGTGGCGCCGCCCTGGTCTCTGGGTGACGGTGCCGTCGTCGCACATCCTTCTGTTCGGGAGATCCAGATGACCAGTTCCGTCGAGTCGCAGGGGCGCAAAGCGCTGAACCCTCAGCAAGAAGCCTGGACCGATGCAGTCATGAAGTTGCTGAGCTTGGCCAAGCAGAAGCAGAGCGAGACCGCGAGCACCCGGCGGGTCGAGCTGTGGAACACTACGTCGCTGCACAACCGATATTCCGAGACCTATGAGCGCGCGGTGATCGAGGACCGAACCAAGACCGAGGAGCGCCTGGACAACAACAAGGAGGCGCTCGAGCTTTTGCGCCTCGAGATCATCGAGAAGGCCAAAACCGCGACGCCCGAGGAGTTGGAGCAGCTCGAGGAGCGGCGCGATGAGCTGGTCGAGCAGATCGAGGAGGACAAAACAGCTCTCGAGTTGATGGACAAGACCAAGATGCGCCTCGACACGATCGAGCATGTGGAGAGCGATCTGAGCGGCCAGCTCTCGGCGCTCGGCAGCGAAATCACCGAGCTCGAGGAGGCGCTGGACGAGGCCTTTGACAGCCGCGAAGAGGCGCTGAGCAAGCTCGACCCCAAGGAAAAAGAGCGCTTCACGTTCGAGCACGACGCCATCGCTTTGCAGATCGAGAACAGCTTTGCCCGAGTGTTCCCGATGAAAAAGCTGATCCCCGGCCCGAACAACACGGTGATCGAGGAGGTGCGCAGCTATACCGAGATCGACGACACGGAATACGCGATCCTCTATGGCATGCTGGCCAAGGCTGAGCTGATCTTCCTCGGCGCCGATACGGGCCTGACCGAGGCGATGGTGCAGCTGGAAAAGACGCGCCGCCAGCTGACCGAGTTCCAGGCCGCGCGCCGTGGCTATGACGTGCTGCCGCCCAAGACCAGCATCTCGACCCCGCTCGACAGCTACCTGATCGAGATCGAGAGCAAGGCGGCGATGCTCCGCAACAAGGGGTACACCCACGCCGCCGACGAGCTGAAGCTGCAGCACGACATGCTGAACACCCAGGTCCAGCGCCAGGCCGGTTCGGACCTGAGCCAGGTCGCCCCGAAATTCACCAACCAGATGGTCAACCTGCGCGATGCGGCCCAGCGGGAATACGATCTGATGCTCGAGGTCGAGGCCGAGCTTGCCAAGGTCGAGTTGACGGTGCGCACCTTCAAGGCCAATGAGCAGGCCGGTTATGCCCGCCGCGCCCAGGCGAAGCTCGACAATTTCGACCGGGACCGCCCGCTGTCGGAGTGCCTTGAGGATGCCAAGGCGCTGGTCGAGCGCTATGAGCGCCATGCCCGCCATGGGATCGACCGGGGTCTCGAGACCGCCTCGACCGAGGACACCGACCTCAGCCGCGAGGCGCTGGAGGAGCGGCTGCAGCAGATCCGCGAGACCTACGACTCGCTGTTCAAGCACAACAAAGACGGCACGGTGAAGATGATCATCGACACCCAGACCCGCGACGAGAAGGGTGCCAAGAAATTCACCTATCGCGACGTACCCCGCGAGGCGATCCGCGAGTTCGAGCTGATGATGCAGGCGGCCGAGCAGCTCCTGGAAAGCGGCTCGATCGATGCGCTGAAGAAGGCCGATATGTGGCTGGCGGGCACCCAGACGGCCATGGACAACGTCAAGCGCAACCCGGATCTCTACTCGCGCCTCCAGGATCTCTATAAGGCCCGCGAGACCAGGCTGAAGAAGGTCGAGAAGAAGTATCCGCAGTTCGCGCTGGGGGATCGGGCGGAGCTGCGCCAAGAGCTGGCGGAGTGCGAGAAGGACCTGAAGACCGTCTTCCAGGCCGAGCTCGAGAACCGGCTGCGCGATCTAGACGGCGACATCAGCACGCACAAGTCCACGTGCAGCGCGTTGAAGGGCCAGCACAAAACCCTCACAACGCAGGCTGAGGAAATCGGCAAGCTTCTGAATCGGTTGGGAGATTCGCTGAAGGCCTGGAAGAAGAAGGGCCTGAGCACCGTCGATTTTGACGGCTATTGGGGCACGCTGCGCACCGAGCTGAAGACCGCCCAGGGCAAGATCGACCGGCGGCAAAAGGCGACGATGAACGAGGCCAAGGACGAACTCGTCAAGATCCGCACCCAGGCCGAGAAGGTGCTGGAGCTCTTCCGCAAGATGGATGCCAAGGAGGAGCTCACCTTTCCCGAGCAGTCGGAGATGATGAAGTTCCTGCGCGAGGCCAAGGCCGGGCAAGAGACCCACACCCAGAGCGAGGCGGTGCACGAGGAGTACACCCAGTTCAAAAAGCAGCTCGAGACCGATATCGGCAATCTGATCAAAAAGCTGAAAGCGCTGAAGATGGATCCGAGCGATGCGGAGGTGCTGGAGCAGCGCCGCTCATCGGTGCGCAGCGAGATCAAGGGGAGCAAGGACTATCCCCACGGCCTCGCCGAGATGCGCAAGATCCGCGAGGAATACGCCAAGCTCAAGCGCCAGGTCGATCAGTCTCAGGAGATCGTCGACAAGACGCTGGTCGAGGTCGCCCTGGCCATCCAATCCAAGATGGGCGAGTTCCGCGAGGAGCTGGAGGGCTTCCTCGAAGACGCCGTCGAACCCGAGGGCGGCGAAGAGTATGAGGGCGTGGACACCGGCAAGGTCTCGGGCTTCCTCACCATGCTCGATACGGCCGTGCCCGCCTCCAAAGTGACCGACATCGTCTCAAAGAGCCGGATCGTCGCCGATGGTGACCAGTCGCTCGACGATCGCAAGCTGGCCCGCCGGGTGGCGCTCGGCGCCCTGCGGGGGCTGATGCAGGTCTTCGACGGCTTCCCCGCGATGGCGCATTACCGCGGCAACCCCTTTGGCGGATCGGATACGGCGGACACGCTGAAACGGGTGCTCCCGCGGCTCGAGATGAAGCTGCTGACCGCCCTGCCAAAAAGCTGATTTGACACCAGAGATTGAAGGAGAGCCCCGATGGCGTTCGATGAGGCCCAGAGAACCTGGATTGGCAAGATCACCGGCGGATTCAACACCGACGCCGTGGATTATGCCGAAATCGCCACCCGCATGGAGAAGAAGCGAGAGAAGCTCGACAAACTGATGCTGGAGGTCGAAGCGCTGCGCGAGGAGTTGAAAGAGGCCAATGACGATCTGACGGTCGAATGGGAGGATGACGACGAGGCCAATTTCTGGACCAAGAAAAAGAAAGAAATGCAGTGGATGACGGGCGATCGCGACGAGGAGATCGACACCGTCCACGACCTAAAGGGCAAATATGTGGTCGATCCCGACAAAGCCCGCCGGGTGACCGAGGCCCATGCCAAGCTGATCGCCATCCAGAAGAAGATGGAGGAGGCGAAGGACGAAGAGGGCAACGATCTCTTCACGGCCAAGGATATCGAGCGCGAGCTGTGGTCGCCGCTGGTGCGGGCCGATGTGATCCCCTCAAATGCCGTGGCGGACAAGTACAGCCAGGAGGCGCAGGTCTGGAACGGCGCCTGCAAGCTCTATGAGGAGAAGCTGACCGACTATACCAAGACCGCCTCGAAATACGATGGGGTGCAGCGCGGGATCCGCATCGGCCAGGCGACCGTCTCGATGGTCGGCACGGTGGCGATGGAGTCGGTCAAGGCTGCGAATTTCGAGGCCATGTCGATCAGCCGCGAGGACACCCAGGACTATAAGGACCTGACCAAGGACGGCGCGCCGCTCAAGGACGTGAAGGCGAGCGATGTCCCGACCGATCCGGTGGAGCGGGCCAAGTTCGCTCAGGAAAAAGGGGTCACCGGCGACCAGCTCGACTTCTTCACCAACCACAGTGACAAGCTCGAGAAGGCCAACGCGGCCAATGAGAAGATCGCCTACACCCAGCTGGCGGTCGGGCTGATCAATGGCGGCCTCGGCATCGCCGATGCGGCCCTCGACAAGCCCTCGAAGAAAAAGGGCTGGGCGGTCGGCGAGAAGATCTACGACGCGGTTGCCAAGGCCGCGACCGACAGCATCGCTGCCGCCATGGCCACGGTCAAATCCGACAATCCGACGCTGGCCAGCGACGACAATTACAAGACCATGATGGGTCAGATCACTAATCTGACCAATTACGGGTTTAAGGCGGGCAAGCTGGTGTTCCGGGCGGCCGAGCTCGGCGAGGCCTATGCCAATGGCGACAGCGCAGGCGCCAAGAAGGCGGCCTTTGCCATGGTCGCTTCGGTCGCCGGGGCTATCGGCAATGCGGTTGCGGCCTTTGACCGGGCGGGCGCTCCCGAGGATGGCGGCACCGACGGCGTCTATACGCGCACCGGGGCCTATATCGAGGCGGGCATCCTGGCCGCCGCCAACACGGGCAAGATCGTTGCCGAGATCGTCGATGCCAAACGCAACGGGCGCGAGGTGAACATCACCGCGATCGTCGCGGCCTGTGGGTTGACGGCGATCGGTCCCGTCATGGCCGGCACCTATGATCCGCTGGCCGAGATCACCCGGGAAGACACCAGCGGCGAGACGTTGGGCGTCTTCAAGGAAAGCCCCGAGGAGAAGGAGGCGCGGCTCAAGAAGCTGAATGGCGCCATCGCCAAGGCGGGCGGCAAGAGCTGTGATCCCTCGCAGATGCTCTCGCTCTTCCAAGGCGGGCTGACCGACGAAGCGGCGATGAAGGCCAAGCTCGCCGAAGAGGTGGCCGAGGAGGAGGAAAAGCTCCGCAAGACCGAGCTGACGGCCTTTCAGAAGAGCCTCGAGGACGAGGAGACCCGCCGGCAGTTCGTCGACAAGATCAAGCGTGAGGCGGATCTGTCGGCCGGCGCGCTCGAGAAGCTGATGGAGGACGCCAAGCCCTCGGTCGACGATCTCGAGGACGAGGCCAAGGCTAAGAAGGCCATGGAGGCGATGGAGAAGCTGATCGCCGAGGCGGCTGCGCTCAACGCCAAATGGGACATGGTCAACTCGCTGACCGGCGGGGCGACCAGCATCCTGGTGGCCGCGCTGCCCGTTGCGGGTCTCGCGGCGGCGATCCAGAAGTTGGTGATGGATGTCGCGATCCTGCTGCGCAAGTCGGTCGAGCTGAACAAATGGTTCGACAACATGGCGCTGACCTATGGCAACTCCTCGGTCTATGGCCCTGCGATTGCCGGACGCCTGGCCAGCGCCAAGGTGCAGGTGAGCCAGGCCTCGGTCATGGCGGTGTTCTCGGCCGTCGGTGTGGTCAGCGAGTCGATGAAGCTGGCGGATATGACCGGCATCTCGACCGCCCTGTCGATCGGCAACAACATGGCCCGCGCGCTGACCGAGTGGGGCTATAAGATGGCCAAGGAGGCCGAATGCCAGGCCGGCTGGCAGCTCTACAAGAACGCCCGCGCCAATCCGGGCGACCGCAAACTGGCGCGCAAGGCGATGAAGTGGAACTCCACGCTCTCGAAGTGCGTGCTGGCCTACGGCATCGTGATGGACGGGGATCCGATCGCCAAAGAGGTGGCGCGCAGCTGTGGGATGACGCCCGAGGTGCTGGCCGACCAAAAGGATGTCTGCCAGAAGGTCGTCACTTATTTCGAGACGCTCTACAGCGACGATGCCGTGATCCTGCGCCGCATTCCGCTGACCAAGGACTGGCATCCGGGCATGCCCTATCTGGCCTTTGACAGCTGGGTGCGGTTCAAGGCGGCAGCGGCGAGCCGCGCCAAGCCGCCGATCGCCGATGCCTCGACCAAGACCCCGGTGATCGATGGCTGCTTCTCACGCCTGCGCGACACGGTCGGCATGGATGGCAACTACACCGACCGTCGCGACAAGAAATGGCCCGAATACGATCCCGCGCTGACAGACGAGGATCCGCACAAGGGCAGCCCCGCCTATCGCGAGTGGATGGACGGTATTATCCGGGATCTCGAGACGCTGATGACCGCGTTCTCTTCCTACAGCCCCGTGACGGGTCCCTGTCCCGAGGACGAAGAGGAGAAGTGGACCGCGGGTCTGCGCCATGCGGGCATGCTGGATGTGGCTGACAGTTATGCCGCCCAGGCCGCCATGATGAAGGGCGAGATCGAGTACGACATCCTACAGTACGAGGCGGTGCGCAAAACCATCGCGGGCAAAGCGCAGCTGCGCCAAGCGCAGCTCCTCGCGATCGACCAGCAGCTCGAGAGCACCGAGACGACCGAGACTTCTGACACCACTGAGAACACCGAAGAGACCGAAGAGTGATCAGGTCCGCAGCCGCGTCGGACCCGACAGGGCGCGGCGTCGAAAGGAGACCCTCATGAAGAGCGCAAGCAATTTCGAGTGCACCAAACAGTGGTGGAAGAAGGAGCAGCCCGGCGGATTGAAGAAGTCCGCCCAGCCCTTTGAACGGGCGATCGAGGAGGTCGTCAAATGCCGCGCCGCCTTTACTCCCGGAGATGCGGGAAGCGCCAAGACCTTGGCCAAAGCGTTGGATCTGCTTGAGAAAACCGGCAAGGATGTCTCGACCGAAGCCAAGGATCTCGAGAAGAAGACCAAGGACAAGAAGGAAAAGACCGACCTGCAGAACACCGTTCAGGTGATGGACAAACCGCTCACCAAACTGCTGCAGGAGTACCGCGGCGAACTCGACGAGGCGCCGGAGCCTGAGGACGACGACGAGGACGTAGACGAGGAGGTCAGCGCCAACGCTCTAACCGATCCGGATCAGCACTCTGCCTATATCCGCAAGATCGCGCCCAAACTGAAGCGCAAGGTGTTCAGCTTTGCGCTGGGACTGCCGAGCAATGATCCCGCGGATATGCGCTTCAGCTTCCATCCGAAAAAGGGCGGGCGCGGGCTTGGCGGCGGGCTCAAGAAGGCGATC
The DNA here is from genome assembly GCA_039187815.1 of Pseudomonadota bacterium. Taxonomy (GTDB): domain Bacteria; phylum Pseudomonadota; class Alphaproteobacteria; order Rhodobacterales; family Rhodobacteraceae; genus Thermohalobaculum. The sequence continues at coordinate 12,865 of JBCCZI010000106.1, forward strand.
GGCGCCAAGAAGTTCACCTTCGGCAAGGCGGGCACGGATGAGCTCGAGACCAGCGTCACCGGGGGCGAGGGCAGCGGGGGGCGCACGCTCGTGCTCTATCTCGAAGGGCGCAACATCCCGAGCCTCGCCAAACGCGTGAAGCTGATGCTGCGCAGTCTGAAGATCAGCGCCTTTGGCAAGGTGAAGATCGTCAAGGACGGCAAGGAGCTCGAGAGCGCCGATGACAGCACGGATCTGAGCGTCGAGGCGGTGGATCTGGATGCGCCGGATGACGAGGATCTTGCGGCGCCCGAGACGGCCTCGGCGCCCGAGACCGACGGCCGCGCCGACGCGCTGAAGCGCCGGCTGGCCGCGGTGAACAAGGGCCTCGCCACGATGCCCGAGGAGACCGCCGCGAAGCTGAAGGAGATGGCCAAGAAGGCGCTCGGCGCCATCGGGGCCAACCAGCTGGATGGCGCGGAGAAGATCATCCAAGCGCTCGAGCAGCGGGTCGGCGGCCAGACCGCCTCAACCGGAGACGAGAAGGCCGAGCAGGTCCGCAAAGCGCTGGCCGGTTTGGCCAAGCGGATCAAGGGGCTCGAAGACCAGACGCTGGCCGCAACGCTCGGCGGGCAGGCGCAGGAGATCCTCAGCATGCTGCGCGCCGGGCAGACTGGCGATGCGCTCCAGGCGCTCGCCGCGCTGTCCGAGGCGCTGAAGACGGCCGAGAGCGGCGTGACCGCCCCGGCGCCCGAGCCCGAAGAGGACGACGGCGGCGATCCGATGGTGGCCTGGCGCAACGCCAAGGAACTGACCGACGGAGATCTCGGCAATCTGCAGGCCGCCCTATCCGGGTTCCCGGACCCCAATCTCCAGCGCATCGCTGAGTTTGGCCTGAACGGCGTGGCGGACGAGAACGGCAAGGGACGTCAGGTGGCGATGATGCGGGCCATCATGGACTACAACGGTGCCGGCCCCGATACGCGCGAGGCCGCCGCCGGCAAGCTCCGCCAAGAGGTCAGCGACTACCGCACCTTCATCGAGGGGGATCCGCTGATCAAGCTGTGCGAGAAGAACCCCTTTGGGGTGAAGGTCGATATTCGCGGCCCGATGATCAAGGCGCTCACCCGGATCGAGACTTTGGTCGCCGGCTAGGCATCGTCATAGCGTTTGGGCCCGGCACAGCGCGTGCCGGCCCCGCATCGGTCGCATGGCCGCTGCCAAAATGCCGGCGCAATTATATTACCATGATGCGACGCTTTGGCTCCGGTTTCCGACGGCCACGGGGTGGACGCCCGTTCCACCCTTGCGCTAAGGGATCGACCGAACTTGGAACGGGTCGGCCAGCAGGGCTGCAGCGCACCGCGCCGCTGAGAGAGCGCTAGGGGAGACGCAATGGAAACCGGGCTTCGCAACGCCGATTTCGGGCTTGACCAGCAGGGCATCACTGGTCTTGGGACGGTCCATTACAACCTGACCGAACCCGGCCTGATGCAGGCGGCGGTGGCCCGCGGCGAGGGCGAGATCGGCCAGGGCGGGACCTTCCTCTGCTCGACCGGCAAACACACCGGCCGCAGCCCCAAAGACAAGTTCATCGTCCGCGAGGCCGAGACCGAGGCCGATGTCTGGTGGGACAACAATGGCGAGATGAGCGGCGAGGCCTTTGACCGGCTGCACCAGGATATGCTGGCCCATATGAAGGGCGGGGAGTACTTCATCCAGGATCTCTTTGCCGGCGCCGATCCGGCCCATCGCCTGAACATCCGCATGGTGAACGAGATGGCCTGGCACGGGCTCTTCATCCGCCACATGCTGCGCCGGCCCGAGCAGAGCGAGCTGGCCTCCTTCGTGCCCGAGTTCACCGTCATCAACTGCCCGAGCTTCAAGGCCGACCCCGCGCGCCATGGCTGCCGATCCGAGACGATCATCGCCGTCAGCTTTGCCAAGCGCCTGGTGCTGATCGCCGACACCTCCTATGCGGGTGAGAACAAGAAGTGCATCTTTTCGATCCTCAACTTCCTGCTGCCGGGCAAGGGCGTGATGCCGATGCACTGCTCGGCCAACCACGCGGTCGGCAATGCCGGGGACGCGGCGGTGTTCTTTGGCCTATCGGGCACGGGCAAGACCACGCTGTCGGCAGATCCCGAGCGCGTGCTGCTCGGCGATGACGAGCATGGCTGGACCGAGGAGGGGATCTTCAACTTCGAGGGCGGCTGCTACGCCAAGACGATCAACCTCTCGCCCGAGGCCGAGCCCGAGATCTTCGCCACCACCCAGAAGTTCGCGACCATCGTTGAGAACATGGTCTATGACTCGGTCACGCGCGCGCTGGACTTTGCCGATGACAGCCTGACGGCAAATATGCGCTGCGCCTATCCGCTGCACTATATCTCGAACGCCTCGCCGACTGGGCTCGCGGGCATCCCCAAGACCATCGTGATGCTGACCTGCGACGCCTTTGGCGTGATGCCGCCGATCGCGCGGCTGACCCCGGCGCAGGCGATGTATCACTTTCTCTCGGGCTTCACCGCAAAAGTGGCTGGCACCGAGAAGGGGCTGACCGAGCCGACGCCCACCTTCTCGACCTGCTTTGGCGCGCCCTTCATGACCCGCCGTCCCGAGGTGTACGGCGCGTTGCTGCGGGACAAGATCGCGCGGACCGGGGCGCAGTGCTGGCTCGTCAACACGGGCTGGACCGGTGGCGCCCACGGGATCGGCCACCGCATGCCAATCAAGGCGACCCGGGCGCTGCTGCGGGCTGCCTTGGACGGCTCGCTGGCGGGGGCCGAGTTCCGCTCGGACCCCAATTTCGGCTTTGACGTGCCTGTGGCCGTGCCGGGCGTCGACGGCGCCCTGCTCGATCCGCGCAGCACTTGGTCGGACGGCGCCACTTACGACGCGCAGGCCGCCCGGTTGGTCTCGATGTTCGTGGACAATTTCGCCCAGTACGAGGCCCATGTGGGCGCCGACGTGCTGGCCGCGGCCCCGCACGCTGCGTGAGCCCTGAGCGCCCTCAATAGAGCGCTGCGCGCTTCTCGAAGACCTTGGGCGTGAAGTCGTGGAGCAACTGCGGCTCGCGCTATGTCTTTTTGGCGGAAGGGGTTCCGGCGGGCCTAGGGGCTTGGTTCAAGATAGCTTTCGGAAGGGGGCTGGCTTGGCGCGAGAGCTGATGTCGGGTGCGGAATGGGCGTTCTTCGAGCCGTTCATCGTGGCGATC
>JBCCZI010000107.1:0-15783 GCA_039187815.1 Pseudomonadota bacterium
ATGCAGCCCTCAGCACGGCGATCAATCCCCCGCAGCTCAGCACGGAGAACAGCGAGCAGCTTGAGCCGAGCGCGTTCTCGACTGGCTCCGATGTCGCGCCGAGCGTGCCGCAAGCGCCCACCACCGACCCGCCCGAGAGCCAGCCGCCGATTGAGTCCTCAGAGCTTGAGGAGAGCCTGCAACAAGGTCGCGTCGAACAGTCCCAGAGCGCACGGCCGGCATCGAGTGGCTCGGATTACGTGGTGCTCGGCAGTTTCCGAGACCCTGAAGGTCCTGGAAGACAATGGGCGTCGTTGAGCGCCCAACGGGCCGCGGATCTCGCGGGGCTTGGACCGGTCTATGACACGCGCGGCGGTTTGCACCGCCTGTTGGTCGGCCCATTCCCCGCGGCTCGGGCGCGCGATCTCTGCTCAAGCCTTGGAACCGACTGCTTCACCGAGCGGACTTCTGGCTAGGCATCCCGGCCGCTCTCGTTCCTGGTCAAGTCAATTTTGGCCTCGAGACCCGGTGACGCGTCTTGCAGAGAGACACGGCCCCCGTGCAGACCTGCGATGGCGTTGGCCAGCGCGAGCCCGAGTCCCGAGCCTTCGCCGCGGCTCGGGTCGAGCGTGACGAACCGATCCATCACCCGCGCGCGATCGGCCAAGGGAATGCCAGGCCCTCGGTCTGTGACCGAGAGCCATGCCCGCGCGTCGGAATGGCCTGTCGAGAGGCGCACGGCACTGCCCTTGGGCGCATAGCGGAGCGCGTTCTCCAACAGATTGGCCAAGGCCTGCGCGAGCAACTGGCGGTGTCCGGCCACCGCTGCCGGGCCGCCGTCGACCTCGATCGCGATCCCGGCCTCATCCGCCGAGGGCCCGTAGAGCTCGGCGATCTCGGCCACGATGGAGGCGAGATCGACCCTCTGGAAGGTGTCGCGGCCCAACCCGCCCTCAGCCCGCGCGATCTCGATCAACGCCGAGAACGTGCCCAACAGCCGGTCTGCCTCGGCGGTCGCGCGCGCCGCCAATTGCGCGCGGTTGGCCGGGTCATCGGTCTCGCGGGCCAGCTCAAGCGTGGTGGCGCGCAGGCGGGTCAGAGGGCTCCGTAGATCATGGGCCAGGCTGTCGGTGACGGTCTTAAGGCTTTCGACCAACGCTTCGATACGGTCGAGCATGGCGTTCAAGGTGCCGGCCATCTGATCGAACTCGTCTGCAGTTCCTCGGGTGGGGATCCGCCGGCCGAGATCGCCGTCGACAATCTCGCTCGCTGTGCGTCGGATCTCGCCAACCCGGCTGACCACCAGGCGGCTGAGCAGCCATCCGGCCAGCAAGCCGAGCCCGAGCGCAGCGCCGAGCGCCAGGCCGCCAGCCGAGATCATGCCCTTTTCGAGCAGACGGAGCGCCTCGGCATCTCGCCCCACCAGCAACCGTTCGCCGCCCTCGAGTGCGACGGCAAACCCAGCGACAGCTGCCGGACGTGCGCGATCGGTTCGGTAGAGCGACAGGCTGATCCAGCCAGCGGTCTCGGGCACCGTCGGAGGCCATCCTTGAAGATTACCGGCCAGCGAGCGACCATATCGGTCGGTCAACAGATAGACGGCATCCCGTTCGGCTGCGGTGGACAAGCGCCGCTCGATAGCTCGGGCAAGGCCCAACACGCCGCGGCGGGTATAGTCTTCAGACAGAGCATCGAGCTCGGTCGCCACCACCTCGCGGACCTCGCCCTCGATCAATCCGGTCGTCCGCCAATAGAGCGTGGCCAAAACCGCCGCCGTGATCACCAGCGTGATGGCGAGATGCGCCGCCAAGAGCCGGCCGGTGGCGCTGTGGACCAGGTTCAGACCCACGTCCGATCAGCCAGCCGCGCTGAGCATATAGCCCGCCCCGCGCACAGTGCGGATCAGGGGTGTCTCGGCCGCCGCATCGATCTTTTTGCGCAGCCGGCTGATATGCACGTCGATCACGTTGGTCTGTGGGTCGAAGTGATAGTCCCACACGCCGAGCAACAGCATGGTGCGCGTCACGACCCGTCCCTTGCGCCGCATGAGGTATTCGAGCATCTGGAACTCGCGCGGTTTGAGGTCGATCTCGCGATCGCCCCGCCGGGCCGTGCGCCCGATCAGATCAAGCTCGAGATCCCCGCAGGACAGCCGGGTTTCGTCCTGAATGGTGGCGGGGCGGCGCAACAGCGCCTGGGCCCGCGCCGACAGCTCATCGAAGGAGAACGGTTTGATGAGATAGTCGTCGGCGCCGGCGCGGAGCCCTTCGACGCGGGCATCTACGGCGCTCAGCGCGGTGAGCATGAGCACGGGCGTGGCGATGCCAGCGGCGCGCAGCGAGCGAAGGATCGCGAGCCCGTCGAGTCCCGGCAAAAGGCGATCGAGCACGACCAGGTCGAACTCGCCCCCTGTTGCCTGATAGAGCCCCTCGCGCCCATCGGAGGCCCATTCGACCGCCAAACCTTCTTCGCTGAGGCCGCGCAGGACATACGCGGCCATATCGGAGTCGTCTTCGATCAAGAGAATACGTCGGCTCACGGGCATTCTTCGCTAGGGATAGTTGCATGGATATGGGCGGCCGAGGGGCCGCCCTGCAAGTCCCGCGGTCCCTACCGGTCAGCCGAGACGCAGGCCGACGAAGATCTCGGAACCGCGGCGATGGATCAACATCAGTGCGTTGTCATCGGCCTCGGCCAGGGCGCGATCCAGTTCTCTCGGCGAGCCCACATCGCTCTGACCGACCCGCAGGATCACGTCGCCGATGCGCAGGCCGGCGCGCTCGGCCGGTCCTCCGCGCTGAAGCGAGGTCACCACGACGCCCGATAGATCGTCCTCAAGGCTAAGCCGGAAGCGTGTCGCCTCATCCAGCGGCTCAAGCGTGGCGCCGAGCCGGTCTGAGGAGGCGCGGCCGGTCCGCCGCGGCTCGAGCGCGGCCCGCTGGTCCTGGCCCAATTCGCCCAGTGTGACCTCGCGGTCGATCTCCCGGCCCTCGCGCACCAGCCGCAGCGAGACCGGCTCACCAGACGGCGCCGCGCCCACCAGCTTGGGCAGCTGACGGCTCGAACTCACCGAACGACCATCGAAGGAGAGGATCACATCGCCGCGCTCGAGCACACCGTCCGAAGGACCATCCTCGACAACGCCCGAGACCAAAGCCCCGCGGGCCGTTTCTAAGCCGAGGGCCTGTGCTATCTCGGGGGCCACGGTTTGGATCTGGACGCCCAGCCAGCCGCGCGCGACCGATCCGCTGGTGCGAAGATCCTCGACCACCTCGGCCACAATGTTCGAGGCCACGGCAAAGCCGACGCCCACGGATCCGCCATTGGGCGAATAGATGGCCGAGTTCACCCCAATCACCTCGCCCTGACGGTTGAACAGCGGCCCGCCGGAATTGCCCCGGTTGATGGCCGCATCCGTTTGGATGAAGTCCACATAGGGCCCTGCCTGGATGTCGCGCTGGGTGGCCGAGACGATCCCGCGCGTCACTGTGCCACCCAGGCCAAAGGGGTGCCCGACGGCCACGACGTCCTCTCCGACACGCACCGCATCGCTGTCCCCGAGGGTGACGAAGGGCAGAGCCGACTCGCTCTCGACCCGCAGCAAGGCCAGGTCGGTCGCGGGATCCGCGCCGATGATCTCGGCGGCCAGATCGCCGACCCCCGGCATGCGGATGGTGACCGCATCGGCCCCTTCGATGACGTGATGGTTTGTGACGACATAGCCCCCGGGGTCCAGCACAAAGCCCGAGCCGAGCCCCTGGCGCGGAGTGGATCGGCGGTCGCCCCCCCGCTCGCGATGACCAAATTGGTGGAAGAAGTCGCCAAAGGGCGAGGCGCCATCGAAATCGAAGGGGTCGCGTTGGCCCCCGCTGCGGGCAAGCACTGTGACAACGGCCGGGCTGATCCGCTCCACCAAGTCGGGCAAGCTCTCGGCCGAGGCAGAGGCCGATGTCGGCGCCCAGATGATCCCGACTGCCAGAGCGGCACAGGCCAATGGGCCGGCGGGGTTGAGGGTCTTGGGGTGTAGGCTCATGCAATCCTCCATGCAGGTCGGCTCGGTCGAGCCGTTGGAGGACAGTGTGGCGACCGCCCATGAGCGCCGCCTGACATCAAGATTACAAACGGTTCATGATCGCTGCGCGACCGCGGAGAGCTTGTCCGCATAGGCGAAAATGCCCGGGGTTCCCCCCGTGTGGAGGAACAGAACCGTCTCGGACGGCGTGTGATTGCCGGCTGCCGCCAGCACGCCGGCCACGCATTTGCCCGTGTAGACGGGGTCCAGGATGATGGCCTCTGTACGGGCGGCCAGACGGATCGCGCGCTCGGTCGGCAGATTCAGATGCCCGTATCCAGGGGCAAGGAAGCGGTCGTTGACCACCACATCGCTGTCTTTGACAGGGTTCTCGATCTCGAGAAGCGCCGCAATCTCGGAACAGCGATGGATGATCCGCGGCTGTTGGAGACGCGCAGCACGACGCACGCATATCCCGGTGACGGGTGTCTGGTCTCCGAGCGCGCGCAGACCAAAGAGAAAACCTGCATGAGTGGCGCCGCTGCCAGAGGGCACGATGATCCGATCCGGCCGCAAGCCCATCTCGCCCAGCTGGGTCAGGGTCTCGCGTGCGGCGACCACATAGCCGAGCGCGCCCAAAGGCGGGTGCCCGGGGCCGAGATGGATGACATAAGGCGTGAGTCCCTCGGCCCGCAGCCGGTCGGCCAGCGCCTCCATGGCCCGGTCGGCCCCGCCCTCGTCCTCGCCCGCAGGATAGCTGTGGAACTCTGCGCCCAGCAGCTGCTCGATCAGCACATTGCCCGAGTGGCGATAGATCTCGGAGACGCCGGAGACCCGCTCTTCGTGCTGAATATGGCAGGCCATGCCCAACCGGGCGGCATAGGCAGCGGCCAAGCGGCAATAATTCGACTGTACAGCGCCGGTTATCAGAACGGTGTCAGCCCCTTTGGCCTCTGCTGCGCCGAAGGAGAATTCGAGCTGGCGCACCTTGTTGCCGCCAAAGGCGAGCGGGTGGGCATCGTCCCGCTTGACCCAGATGGACGCGCCACCGTTTGCCTCCGAGAGCCGCGGCAGAGGCTCGATCGGCGTCGGCGCCGGGTAGAGCGAGACCCGCGGCATCGCATCCAGTGTGGAGAGGTCGGCAGGGACAGTATTGGGCATGGTGGTCATGTCAGCCTCCCAGAGACCACAGGCCGCCGCCGTCCATGATCAGGGCGACCGACGTGGCGGCGAGAAACAGCGTGACGGCCTGGCGGAACCGCCGCTCGGGCACCCTGCCTGACAGGAGGTGCCCCGCCAAGGTCCCAAGTCCGAGGGCCGGGAGAAAGCCGGCCGTCTCGAGCAAGGTCGCCTGCGTCACGCCCGTGGCAATCATCTGTCCGCCGGCCAGAACGCCGTAGCAAGGCAGGAAGGCCGCCAGGATGGTTGCGCGCGATACCGCTTTGCCTGCGTTGATCGCCGTCATGTAGAGGGCGATCGGCGGACCCACCATGGCGAGCGCTCCGCCAGTCACTCCGGCGAACACTCCGGTCACCAGAGCGCCCCGGGGGCCGATGGCCATGCGACCGACTCCGCCGGCAAGCGTCAGGCCCAAGAGCGTGGCGAGAAAGAGCCCCGCCCCGAGCTTCAGTGCCTGAATGCTTGCCAGAGCATAGAGCGCGAGGCCGAGCGGCATGGCTGCAACGGCCGCCAGCGTCACCGGCACGAAGATCCTCCGGTCAACCGAGCGCCAGATGGCCGGCAACAGCAGGGCTGCAATCACAACCGTGAGAAGCGAGATCACCTGCAACGATGCGGCCTCACCGCGCACCATCAGCAGGGCGGGCGCGGCAAGCAGAGCGAAACCGATGCCCGTGACCCCCTGCAGCATGGCGGCCAGGGCGACGACGATCTGCAGGAAGATCTCGCTTGCGCTCATGCCAACTGATCGCGGAGCTGGGGCGCGGCAAGGCTCATCGGATCGTCGTCAGTGCAAGCATGGGTGGGTTTTGCCGAGCGTTTCGGGTGTGTCGGCAACACTGGCCGGATCGGCTCACTTGGGCAAGACCTGGATGGTGTGCGGCGGGACCGACAGCTCGGGCCAGAGCGCTTTGAGCTGGGCCGCTTTGGTGGGAAAGTTCTCGACGCCCGGACATCCGGGATTTGGCTCGAGGCGCATGGCAAACAGCGGCTCGAGCCCGAAGGGCGCGGCGATGTCCAGGTCTCCATCGGCGTCGAGCCGCACCCCGACGGCCTGGGCCGGGCTGAGATAGCGCGCGAGGCCTTCGTCGGTCGATGCCAGCGGGGCGAACTCGGCGCCGAACTTCGAGCGATACCAAAGATGCACCCGCGCCTGGTTGCGAAGCTCCACCGGCGGCCTGTCGGGAAAGGCCTGTTGGGCGCGCTGGATTTCCCGATCCTCGGCAGCGTAGGAGAGATCCGGGTCAAAATACGCAATATCGAGGTCCGAGATGCCAAACAGCGGGTCCCGCCCCGTCATACGGTTCCAGACCGTGTTGTAGATGGCGCCGGCCACCAATCGCCATTGCGACAGCCCCAGGGCCCGCGCCCGCTCCAATCGGCTCATCAGCCACGGGGTCGACCGAAGGATGTGTTTAAGTTCCGTCCGCCGGCCTGCTTCCATGTCTTGCCCCATGTTCCGCACTGGTTTTCCATCGAGAAACTGTGCTTCGAAAAATTGCTCGAGTTTTTTGGTGAAATTGGATTTTGGATCTCCTAGGTTGCGGTCATGCTGCCAGCGCAGACGAGATACGCAATGCCGCCGTGGGATTGGCCGGAGTTTCCAGCCGGGATGGTTTGGTTGGCCGGGGCCGGTCCCGGCGATCCGGGCCTGTTGACACTGAACGCGCTGAGTGCGCTCCGCCAGGCGGACGCCATCGTCTATGACGCCTTGGTCGATACCCGTATCCTGGATTGGGCCGCACACGGTGCTCTGCGCGAGTATGCCGGCAAGCGTGGCGGCAAGCCATCGGCCAAGCAACGGGACATCTCGCTTCGGTTGATCTCACTGGCGCGAGAGGGACGGCGTGTCTTGCGCCTAAAGGGTGGCGATCCGTTCGTCTTTGGCCGTGGCGGTGAAGAAGCGCAAACGCTGGTCCGAGCGTGCATCCCGATCCGGATCACACCGGGTGTGACGGCCGGAACCGCAGGCTTGGCTTATGCGGGCATCCCCGTGACCCATCGTGATGTGAACCAGGTCGTCACCTTCGTCACAGGCCACGACCGAAGCGGCCAGGTGCCCGATGCCATCGACTGGGAGGCCATCGCCCGCGGCTCACCTGTGGTGGTGCTCTACATGGCAATGAAACATTTCGCCGGCATTGCCGAACGCATGATCGCCGCGGGGCGGCCGCCCGACGAACCGGTGGCCGTGGTCAGCAACGCGGCGCGCGCCGACCAGCGGGTGGTCGAGACCGAGCTGTCGAGGGCGGCAGACGACATCCGTGCGGCCGGGCTCCCGGCGCCGGCGATCATCTGCGTGGGGCGGGTTGCGCTGTTGCGCAAGGCGCTGGATTGGCAAGCCCAGGCCCGTGGCGAGCCGCCGCGCGAGCTCGACCCACTTGGCACGCTTGGCACCATGTTCCGGGCCACCGGGTGAAGCGACCGCCCCCGTTCACGTCCCCCAAGCGGTTAGGCTCAGCGTGGCGTTCGCCTCTTGAAGGAGAGCCAAGAGCCCTCTATCAGAGCGGGCGTCGCCGACGTCCGATCCCAGGGCTTGGCGCCAGCAGGGACGACGGCCCTGTTTTGACGTCAGTGTTCGGGCGATCGGTTGCTGGCAATACGGCTCGGGGCGTAGCGCAGTCTGGTAGCGCGTCGGTTTTGGGTACCGAAGGCCGGGAGTTCGAATCTCTCCGCCCCGACCACCGCTCAGCATCTCTGCCCCGCAGCTGTCTGTGCTGGGTCCGTGCCCGTCGGCTGGGTCTTTTGTCGGCGTTTTGCTTCTGCTCTAAGCGGTGTCCTACAGCGCAAGCCGCGATCTAACTAGGAGGCGTCATGGATCTCGGCCCCAACCCGTTGCCGCCCGTTCAGGATAGTGCCGTTAGCGTCGGTGTTGATCCGTTCATCACACTCCCGCCAAGTGCCGAGGACGAGCCGCCGGCCCGTGTGCAGCAGCTCGCGCTGGTGCCTGGGCAGAACGACGCGATCGCCGCGCTGGATACCCGCGGGCTGGTCTGGCTGATCGAGGACGGCGTGATCCGCGAGACACCGCTCGCCGATCTGCGAGGCCAGATCGACTTCGTCGAGCCGGGCGCGGAGGCGGGTCTGCGCAGCCTCGCCTTCCACTCGGACTACGCCACGCCTGGAGCGCCTGGCGAGGGCCGGCTCTACCTCGCCTTCAGCGCCAGGCCGGAGACCGCGCCATCTGCAACGCCGCTCTTCGAGGTGCCGGGACGCGCCGCGCAGTTCCACGATGTTGTGGCCGAGTTCACGGTCGATCCCGCGGATCCGATCGTCGACCCCGGGACAGCCCGCGAGCTGTTGCGCATTGCGCAACCCCTCGGCAACCACAATTTTGGCCAGCTCGCCTTTGACCATGACCTCGAGCCTGGTGAGCCCGGCTACGGCCTGCTCTTTATGGGCATTGGCGATGGCGGTGGGACCAACAATGTCCTCGGCACAGCCCGCGATCTGTCGCTGATCCATGGCAAGGTCGCGCGGATCGACCCGCTTGGTGGGCCCGACGGCGCGCCCTATGCGATCCCGGACGACAATCCCTTTGCCGATGCGGTCCAAGCGCTGCCAGAGCTCTATGCCTATGGCTTCCGGAACCCTCAGGCGCTCTCCTTCGACAATGGGCTGCTGTTTGCTTCGGACATCGGACAGAACCGCGTCGAGGAGATCAATCTCGTTCTCCGCGGCGCGGATCATGGTTGGTCCATCCGCGAGGGCACGTTTGAGGCTGACGACGGGGCCATCACGCGTTTGCCCTCTGACGATCCAATCACGCTGCAGTATCCTATCACGCAATACGATCACGACGAGATTGGCGGCCTTAGCGCTGCGGTCGGGGGTGGCATCGTCTATGGCGGTGATGGGGTCCCGGGGCTCGACGACCACTATGTCTTTACGGACTTCCCAACGGGCCGGCTCTTTGCATTGCCGCTTGAGGGGCTTGAGCAGACGCTTGCTGATGGACGCGTTGCGCCGAATGAGACCGTCGCGCCGCTCAATCTCCAGGTGGTGGATGGGACCGGCGAGCTCACCTCCTTCAGAGAGTTCAGCGCAACGGGGTCGGGCCGGGTCGATCTCCGACTGGCCGAGGGGCCGGATGGCGAGATTCTTGCCTTTTCCAAGGCCAGTGGCACGATTTTCACCCTTGCACGCGCGATTGGGACCGGCCTGACGTCCGAGGAGGCGCAGACAGTCGCCTATCTCTACGAGGCGGCGCTCGACCGCGATGGTGAGATCGACCTGCCGGGCCTGAACTTTTGGATCGACGCCCGCGAGGACGGGCTCAGTGCTCTGCATCTCGCCGATTTGTTTCTCGAATCGGATGAGTTCGAGGCCCGCTTTGGCGACGTCGACACACTGTCCGACGGAGATTTTATCGATCTGCTGTACGACAATGTGCTCGGCCGGGCGGGCGATGCGCCGGGAGTGGCCTTTTGGACCGCCGTCGCCGGGCAATCCGGCACCGAACGCGCCGAGCTTCTGCTCGCCTTTGCCACCAGCAACGAGAACACCGATGCGCGCGCCTTCGTCGAGACTCTGAACGAGACAGCTCCCGGCGACTGGAGCTTCGTCGGCTAACGCTATAGTTTGGTGAGATTTTACTCGACAAACCCGACCGGCATATCTCGATAAGGGATACGCCACGAGAGGGCCAAAAATGCCCTTTGTGTCCAAGCCTTTCATGCACGACGAGGCGATGCTGTGGCCGAACGGTCCGGTCTGCCCATACTGCGGAAATGACGGCCAGCGGATAGCCATCTACGTCCTGAAAGGGCTTCGCACGAAGTCGAGCAACAATAACCTGGACGGCGTTGTCCGCCCCTGTCTCAAGAAATGCAGTGCCTGCCGCAAGCAGTTCACCGCGCGCCACGACGCCATCTTCGAGGGACGCCATATCCCGCTGCATACTTGGCAACAGGCGAGACTACAGCGATAAGAACCGGGGAAGAGGGCAGAGCCATCCCGATCCTGGCCTCCCAGTCGTCCATCGAAAGGATGACGGACTTGTCGATCCTGACCCGCCAGCGCACCGAGATTGAGCGCCGCGCCGAGGCGATGCTCGCCGCTGAATGGGGCTATGAGCTGCTCCGCACAATCCGATGGGTTGGCCCGATCAACACGCTCACCATCCTCGCGGAGGGTGGGCTCGACAATCATCACCAGCCTGCTCCCCGTCGACGCCTGGCACGCCGTGATCGACGAACCCACTTTCTCCGACGCCATCCTGGGCCGCCTCATCCAAAACGCCCATCGGCTCCCGCTCGACGGCCCGTCGCTCCGCAAGACCCACGACGTCGGCGCTGGCCAGAACGACGCATGATCCTTGATCCGGTCCGAAAGCCGCCCTCCACGCGCGACACAGCGCCAGCGGGTTGGAGCGCACGCTGCGCCGCGCGCGGCTCCTTCAACCAAGGGGCTCGAAAGCTTGACCATAAGGGAAGCGACTGACATCAGACCACGCGCTCAACAGCAGCGCTCAGTGTTGTACGGGTTCCCCGCAACCCCTGTACGGATATCATTGGAACAGCTGTTCGGATCCGTCGGAATACGCACCGGCCCGCCCATGGCGAAGTAGCCCGCCTCCTTCAGATGCGCATCGAACCAGGTGAAGAGCCGCTCGACGGTGCCGACCTTCTTGAGGTGTTCGCGAAACAGCCAGATCGTGCGCGCATCCGGCACGCGGCCGTGGAGGTCGAGGCCGAGAAAACGCATGAACGACAGCCGGCCGCGGATCTGGAACTCGGTGCGTTCGTCGGCGAGTCCGTAGAGCGCCTGGATGACCAGCACCTTGAATATCATCACCGCGTCCATCGGCGGGCGGCCGCCCTGGCGCCGGTCCGACCGTGCGAGCGGTGTGTCGAGCTCCGGCCTGAACATCTCGAAATTCACTACTGCCGATAGCCGCTCTTCGAGAGCGCCCGGTACCGCTCATCCAGGTCGAAAGAGCCAGGCTGTCCCGACATCCGCACCTCCTATGCCGACCAGATCAGTGAATCAGCGAGCCGCCGGAAACGCGAGGTTTTTGAGATTTCGAGCCGATAGGTTCTTGCGGGTGTCCAGGTGCGGGCACGATCAGCGGTCAGTGCCTGCCTCTCCGGCAATCGCGACGATGCGTTGCAATCGCTCGGGCGAGGCGTTTTTCGTATCGCTTAGCGCCTGCACGAAACCGCGTACATCGCAGCGCAGCCCTTGACCCGGTAAGAGCCTCCCGGACTGGTTGCGCAGGCAGCCGTCAGCGCCGCGCTCGGGACCGGCAGGCGGCGCGAGCACCGGACGCTGCGGGTTCTCGGGAGGTTGCGGGCTCTCGGCGGGCGCGGCGCGGCGGGCGACCCGTACGGCACGATCGCGGGCCCGGTCTTCGCCGAGCAAACTGTCGCTTGCATCATGGACCGCCGCAGTCGTGGGCGCGTCCAGATATCCGGTCATCGTGAGACCGGAGGTCCGCTGCGTGCGGGCGATGGCTGAGCGCATGTCGCCGCCGAACCCCGTCCCATCTGTTTCTGTAAGAGTACCGGCGAGCTCAAGCCGCAGCCGAATCTCATCGACCTGGGCGGCTTCGAGCTCCAGCGCAGCTTCGGCAGCGGCGGCCGCAATCGGATAAGGCAGCGCCATCGCCGCCAAGGCCGAGGTCCTCAACCTCTCGGCACGCGCCGTTGGGATTGGGCCAACCCCCGCCACGCGGATGGAGCGCGTATCAGCAAACCGCTCATTCGCGCGGAGCGGAGTTGCGAGTAGACCGAACTCGCCGACCACGGCTTGCCGATCGAGAAGCGGCGCATATTCGACCACTGGAGGCGACGTGTCCGCTTCGGGAGCCAGTGCTTCACCAAGAAATACGGTCGTCTCGGCCATTGCGTCGTTGAGCGTGGCTGCCGACATCGCGGTGGCGGGGCGGGTGTCCACTGGCTCCGCCAATCCATGTCTGCCGGCCTGCGGCGGTCCGACCTCCAAGGTCGGCAGCGGGATCGTCTGCATGGTTAAATCGGCCAGCGCATCTTTGGCCGTCGTCCCACCCTCCTCGCCCCGCTCGCGCGTGACGCCCGCATCCTCAAGTTCTACGATAGGGAGCCAACCATAGTCGTCAGTGGCAATCCGATTGGGGGCAAGGCCGAGTCTCTGCGGCTCGATCTGCACACGGCCCTTGGTGAGGAGAGCGTCCATAGTCTTGGTGGCCAGCCGCGATGAAGGGCGCTCGGTCGAACCCTCAGGCGCGGCCGCAAGGACGTCCGACATGTCTGGCATCACCCACAGCGGCAGCGAAGCCGCCTCGGCGGTCTGGGCATCCTGCGGCGGGATGATGCTGCGCTGCAGGAGATCTGAGGCGACCGTCACGACCGCTGCTGCGACAAACACCACGACCGAGATCTGCACGACACGACCCGAATGGCGCAGCATCCCTGCCGTCATCCGCCCAAGTTTCGACGATTTGGCGGGGTTCCCGGCTCCAATGTTGCTTTGCTGCGGTATCATTACCGGCTCCTGTATTGTGACAAGAGCAGCAAACCGCGAAGAGACCCAATGCTGAATTTTGGTTCTCTTATGTGGCGATGTTGCTCTGACCCCGGAGACGTCCTCCATGCGATGCTAGTGGATGGACTCCAAGCAGACCGCGTGGAGACAAGGAGAGATTCCGTGATGTGTCGGAGCGCGGTAGACTCGGCCATGGCACATATTTCTGGGGTGGATCGATCGCAGCTGATGCTCCTGCCGGAGGCGATCGAGGACTATGTCGGGTCGGACAACCCGGTAGGCTTCATCGATGCCTTCGTCGACCAGCTCGATCTCGCCGGGCTCGGCTTCGTCTGCGCCGAGGCGAAGGAGACGGGACGGCCTGGCTATCACCCGGCGGATCTCCTTAGGCTCTACATTTTCGGCTACCTTAACCGCATCTGCTCAAGCCGGCGGCTGGAAGCCGAAACCCATCGCAGCATCGAGGTGATCTGTCTCTTGCTACGGCTCAGGCCAGACTTCAAGACCGTCGCCGGTTTCCAGCGCGAGAACCAGAGCGCCTTCCGCGAGTTCGTCGCGCTTTGCCGGGATCTCGATCTCTTTCGCCGTCAGCTGATCGCTATTGACGGCAGGCGGATCAAGGCGGTGAACAGCCGGGAGCGCAACTTCACGAAGGTCAGGCTCGACAAAGCGCTGGCCGAGAGCGAGGCGCGGCTGGCCCGCTGTCTCGAGGTGCTCGACGCAGACGACGAAGACGGGCCGTGCGCCGGTTCAGTCGATCGGCTGCAGGAGAAGATCGTCGCGATCAGGGGGTGCCGTGAGCGCCTGGAGGGGTACGCCAAGGCGCTCTAGGAGAATGGCGAAGAGCAGATATCCCTTACCGATCCGGATGCCGGTGCCAGTCGCAGCGTCGTCGGCTACAATGCCCAGATCGCGGTGGACTCCAGGCCAAGCGGATCGCCGCGGACCAGGTGCATGTCCGGGGTCGCGATCCCGGGCTCTTGACCGAGACGGCGTTGGCTGCCTGCGAGGTCTTCGGCGTCGAGCGGATCGATGCGTTCGCCGGCCGAGGCTACTTCAGGATAGGGGACATCGAAGCCTGCGAGGCCGCCGGCATCGTGCCGTATGTTCCCAAGCCGATACGGGGCTCGTCGGTCGCCAACGGGTTCTTCATCAAGGAGGCGTTTGCCTACGATCCGGCGGCTGACGTGTATACCTGCCCGGGAGGGCAACGCCTCAAGGGAGGGCGTGCGCGAAGGGTGTCGGGCGGCGCCCGTGTCGCTAGATACGCGAACCGCGCGGCGCGCCGGGGCTGCGCTGAAAGCCCGCTGCACGAAGGCCGGTTACCGCGTCGTGAACCGCTTCGAGAACGAGGCCGTGCTGGATCGCATGGCAGAGCGGCCGGCCGCGCGCCCGGACATCCTCGATCAGCGCCGCGAAACCGTCGAGCATCCGTTCGGCTCGATTAAGCAGTGGATGGGCCAGGGTGCCTTCCTGATGCGCCGCCTCGAGAACGTGCGCGCCGAGTTCAGCCTCACCGCGCTGGCCTACAATCTGCGTCGAGCCATCACGATCCTAGGGCTTTCCGCCCTGATCGCTGCAGTTCGCGAAAGAGGCGGGCCATGTTGCCTCGTTGGCCCGAAAATCGTGCGAAAATCCCGCCCCACGGGTAGCTCAGGTGCCGTCCGAACGTCCACAACACCAAAGTCCCACCATCATCACCAATCGAGCTGCGAAGCGCCCCATCACCCAGCGCAACCGCGTCTCCACACGGTCTGCAACATCTGGAACCCTCGGTTTCGAGCAGCAATGATTGCGTCTGGGTCTGCGTGCCAAACCAAGGGCATGGGGGCTGGTTGTGCTCTGCGATGAAGCGGTTGATGGCATTCTGCAGGTCGATCGGATCGGAAGACGCCATGTTTCAGTCGCCTGTGGGTGAGCTTGGCGAAGAAGCCCTCAACGGCGTTCAGCCATGAGCTGGACATCGGCACGAAGTGGAACGTCCAACGCGGGTGGCGCGCGAGCCAGAAACGGACCTTCTCGTGCTTGCTCGTGCTTGTTGGCGGCGTAGTTGTCCATGATCTCATGGACCACCTTGCCTGCGGGAATGCCACGCTTGAGCGCGTTCAGGACCCTTTTGAACTGCCAATGCCGGTGCCGCGCCATGTTCCGGCCGGTCACCTCGCCTGTCAGCGCGTTCAACGCCACAAAGAGCTTGGTGGTGCCGTTGCGCTCTTAGTCGTGGGTCATGGTCGCGCCGCAGCTCTTCTTCAGCGGCAGGCCGGGCTGGGTGCGGTCCAACGCCTGAATTTGGCACTTCTCATCCAACGACAGCACTACGGCATGGGCTGGTGGGCTGACATAGAGCCCAACGACGTCGTGCAGCTTCTCGGCGAAGGCGTGATCGTTGGACAGCTTGAAGCTGCGCCAGCGGTGCGGCTCCAGGCCGTCAGCCTTCCAAATCTTCTACACCGTCGAGACCGCCATGGCCGTTTCGTCGGCTGAGGAAGATCAGCCGGCGGATATTGTAGGTGAGGTTGGCGAGGCCGATCTTTGCCTTTGCCCGCGCGATGCCGATGGTTCGGACGCAGAGCGCCATGGGCCCCTTCTGGTGGGCGAAGACGTGCTCGATGCCGGCCCGGACCGCCGAGCGCGCGGCGTTGCCCCGGCGGATGTTCGGCGCCATCGAACGGCCCCGCGGCTTGCGGTGGTGGACCTGGCTGCGGAAGCCGTACGTCTCCATGAACGCTTCGTTGGCCTTCGAGCGATAGGCGCTGTCCGCGGGCCGACATACAATTGCGCACAATCGCCGAGAGGCGGCCCAGACCGTGGAGCCGGTGTTGCTCCTGTCGAGGAGCACTTGGCGCAGCATCCGATTGCCCTGCGCCGCGGCGTCGGTGACGTCCCAGCTGCGGATGACGTCGCGAGGCGGCGCGCGCGGAGCGTGGTGCCGACGGTCGATGCTGGCATGGCTCTTGTAGCCGAAGACCGGGACCGCGATGCCAGCTTGGCGGGTGCCGTAGGCACGCTCAAGGGCTATGTAAAGCGCGGCAAGAGCGATGCGCTTGATGCCGAGGCGATCTGTGAGGCCGTGCAGCGGCCGTCGATGCGCTCCGGGCCCATCTCGCCGAGCTGGGGCTGGTCGCCAATCCCGGCATCGCTAACCTTGC